>CBFDTC010000009.1:0-29703 GCA_965612785.1 Candidatus Bathyarchaeota archaeon | reverse complement strand
ATGCCGCGGACGGATACGGGCATGGCTATCGCTGAGATTATGTACAGCGAGCCGAAGACCCTGGACATCATGCTGACTCCGAGTACGGTGAAGCCGAAGTGTAGGTAAAGCAGCGGCCTCCTCCCGGAAAGTCTGAACGCTTTTAGGGAGTAGTAGGCTGTGAGGAAGCTTATGGATGCTCCCACGGTCTCCATCAGCATCTCGAACAGCATCACGTAGGTCGGATGCAACCCGTAAGGAAGTTCTGCGGAGGCTTAATTTCAGGGTTATGTACGAATCGTCTATACGATTCGTGCGCAACGGTTATACAAACCACTTCGAAACGTACCACGATGACGACGTTCAGGCTTCCCTGTTTAAGCATACTCGCACCAGCCTTGACGATCGCCATGCTCCTATCCACATCCCTGACCGTCGGTGCACACGGAGTTCAGAGACACAACCTGTCCGTCGGAGACGTCTACGTCCTCATGGCCAGGGGACTCGCCTTCACCAAGGTCGGAAACCAGACCGTCAGGGTTAGGGTTTCGATGGTCGTAGCGTTCAACGTCACGGACGTCTCGGGGAACCGCGCCAAGCTCAGCGTCGTGAAGGGCTTCGTGAAGTTGAACTCCACGACGTACGTCGTGGACGGGGGACATGGAGTGGTGATGGTGAGGAAGGGTAGGCTGTACCTGGGCTTCAAGGGATACGCAAGCTCGGACGAGGGAAGACTGGCCTTCGCCTTCGTCGGGAGGGTTCTGAGGAAGGGCGGTAGGACGGGGGTTGTGATGGTCGGGAGGATACGGACGGATGGACTCACATACAGGGCCTTCGTCAGGGGATTCGTCAGGAAGCTGCATGCGGGGGTTAACCCAGAAGGCCAAAGCCCTTCAACGCCATTATCACCGAAACGGCTCCGAGGGCCACGGCGAATATCCTTCTAAGCCTAGCAGCCTCAGTCCTCTTGGCCACGTAGGCTCCGAACTGCGTTCCAACGACCACGCCGACGGCTATGGAGACCGTGTAGCCGAGAACGACGTTCCCGAGGGCGAAGTGGGTCGACGCGCTGGAGAGGGCTGTTATCATTATCATGAACGACGACGTGGCTATGGCCACGTGGATGGGCATGCCGCAGTACGTGAGTATCGGAACCTTGAGGACGCCGCCCCCTATCCCGAAGAAGCCTGCTGCGAGGCCTGCTGCGAAGCTGACTGCAGCGGCCACGGGCATGTTTACGCCGTAGTCCATGAGGTTTCCGTCCGAGTCTACGAACCTCCTCGACCACGTGAACCTCCTGAACCTCCCCCTACGCCACTCCTTTCTCATGCCCCTCCACATCCTGTAGGAGACGTACGCCAGGAAGGCGGCGAACAGAAGCTGTATCGTACCCGCTGAGGAGGCCTCGGCTGCCAGGGCTCCGAGGAATGCCCCTGGGACGGACATGATTTCGAGTATGAGCCCGACCTTCCAGTCCACCCTCCTCTGCCTAGCGTACGCTATGAACGAGGATAGGCCGGTGAACAGGACTATCGAGGAGCTCGTCCCGACGGCTTCGTGGGCCTCCAGCCCGAACAGGAGGATGAGCGTCGGGGTTAGGATGAAGCCTCCCCCAACTCCCATGAGGGCCGCCACGAACCCGACGGCCACGCCTATCAACGCCCTGACCAGGTACCAGAGCGTCACCGCCCAGAGCATCTCCCAGCCTCCACGGCGATGAGCGACTCGTACAGCAGCTTGAGGGCTTGGACGGCCGTGGAGCCGTCGTCGTAGGGCGGAGCGTATTCGCACAGGTCTAGCCCGACGACCCTGCCGTCCAGGATGGATGAAAGAAGCTCAAGGAGGACCCACGTTTCCAGCCCCTCGGCTTCCGGGTTCCCCACAGCCGGAGCGTAGGCTGGGTCTAGGACGTCCAGGTCTATGGAGACGTACACGGAATCGGCGTCGGACAGTGCCTCCAGGAGCTTAGACGACGCCCTTTTGACGCCCATCTCCCTCACGTCCATGGACGTGATGACCTGTATATCCCTCTCCGAGGCGTATTCAACCTCCTCCCGGCAGACGGCCCTGACCCCTACCATGAAGACGGACGTCTCGACGGTCTCCGTCAGCCTTCTCATGAACGTGGCGTGGGACAGCTTGACTCCCATGTACTCGTCCCTCATGTCCAGGTGGGCGTCCATGCACACCACGGCGTCCGGCTTCAGGGTGGAGACAGCCCCGAGCGTCAGGGTGTGTTCGCCCCCCACGGCCACGGGGACCTTGCCAGCCTGGTTGACCTCCCTGCATACCTCCGAAACCGCCTCCACGACCTCCTCAGCGTCTCCCAGCCTCGTCAGGTCTCCCATGTCGCAGAGGGGGGTTTCCTCCACGGCCATCCGGAACCTGAAGCTGTAGGTCTCTACGTTCTCTGAGACCCTTCTGAGCTCCATCGGTGCGTACCTGGAGCCCCTCCTGTACGTGGAAGTTCCGTCGAAGGGGACTCCAAAGAGGGCGAAGTGACACTCTTCGAACGTGCACGTGGACCCGAACATCGACACGGGGGGCTGCCTGAACATGTCTCGCAATTCGGTCGGCATCAGCGTTTACGTGACCCCCGCTTCTAAAAGCCTTTAGCTCCTTGACCCCTCAGGGACAGGCCTGCTGACGACCACCTCGTCCACGCTGTGTATCACCGCACCGCACTCACCCAGGTTCTTCTTCAGCAACTCGAAGTCGATCTCATCCCCCTCGACGATCACCCTGAGGCTCTCGGTCTTCTCGTCCATCTCCACAAGCATGACGTTGACGGACTTCACGCCGGGCGTTTTGCACACGTGGGATGCGAATTCTGGTAGGGAGGGTTCATGCGGCTTTAGGACGTCCAGCACGAGCCTCCTTATCACGGAGCGCTCCAACTTCGGCTTCCGTCCTCCAATCTAAAGGTATCCGGCAAACTCAATTTAAACGTTCCGAGGGGTGTCGGGTAAAGGTTAATATACCCGCTGTGAGAAGTTTAACTCGAAGCTCCGTGAAACGACTCGTACGGGTCGTGGGGGATAAGGTCTCGTATGCATAGCGGCTTAGATTCTGTGTTAAACTATCTTGGATTAAGGAGGCTTAGGGAGTTCCTGAGGAGGGTTAAGCTCTACATCCAGATAACCCACGCAGAGGACATCCTGAGGAGGTACTTCGTCATGAACGCCTTCGACGGAGCGATGACATCGCTCGGAATAGTCGTCGGCTCAGCCGTGGCGAACGTACCCGACATAAGGTTCATCGTAGGAGCCATACTCGGA
Source organism: Candidatus Bathyarchaeota archaeon (assembly GCA_965612785.1). Classification (GTDB taxonomy): domain Archaea; phylum Thermoproteota; class Bathyarchaeia; order TCS64; family CBFDTC01; genus CBFDTC01. The sequence goes on along the minus strand of CBFDTC010000009.1, from coordinate 26,446 downwards.
GGCACCGTGGCCATGGGCTTGTCCGGCTCGCTCGGAACCTACATGACCGAGAGAGCTGAGAGGCTGAGGGACGTCAAGGACTTGGAGAACGCCATGCTGACGAACCTGGAGAACAGCCTACACGCAAAGGCCTCAAGAGCCGTCTCGATAGTGGCGGCCCTGGTAGACGGTTTGGCCCCCATGATTACCTCAGCGATTGCCGTCATACCCCTCGTGGTCTGCGCCCTGCTGGGCATGAGCGTCCTCCAGGCGGTCTCGGCGTCCGTGGCCGCCTCGTTGGTCTCGATGTTCCTGCTCGGGATGTACCTCGGAAGGATAGGCAAGGACAGGCTCCTCATCTCAGGTCTGAAGATGCTGGCCGCCGGCGGCGGTGTGACTCTGTTGGCCCTGCTCCTAAGAGCCCTTTAGGACCTGACGTAGTATGTCCCTCATCTTCACGGCGTCCCTGTCGAGTATGGGGCTCTCGCTTATTATCGTCGGCCTGAGGCCGAGCTCGGCTATGGCTTCTGCAAGCGGCCTGAATGGGGGTCCATAGCCTTCTTCGTCGAGCGTGTGGTGCCTTATCTCGCCCTTGCTCCCGTACTCGACGTGGGTGAAGTGTGTGTGGAGGTTCTCAGCCGCCTCGGAGCCGAGGCGTGACTCTATCGCCTCGATTATCCTCAGGTAGTCTTCCAAACCCCTTATCGAGCCTCCCTCCCTGGCGTGTATGTGGGCCCAGTCCACGACTGGCCTGACCATGTCCACCTCCTCGCACATGCGCAGTATCTCGTCGAGGCTTCCAACCTGGCTGAGCTTCCCCGTGGTCTCCGGACCGTATTCGACTCCCTTTATCCCGAGGGACTTAACCCGCTCGACGGCCCTGGAAAGGGCCTGTATACAGCTCCTGAGAGCCTCCTCCCTCCCCAGCTTCCCGTAGTATCCCGGGTGGAACACGACGACCCTGGCGCCCATCCAGGAGGCCAGGATGGCGGAGCTGACGAGCCTCTCTATAGACTTCTCGACTGTCTCCGGAGCCCCTGAGAGGTTTATGAAGTAAGGGCCGTGGAGGCTCAGCAGGACGTCGCATTCCCGGGCGTTCCTGCCGAGTGTTTCGGCCTTTTCCTTGGAAAACCTCTGGTGGGGCATGCCCATCCTGACGGCTTGGAACTCGAAGGCGTCCAGCCCCTCATCCCTGAGTAGGAGCGGAACCTCGGTCATGTCGCACTTGAACCAGGGCGGCCTTCCTGCGGGTCCGAACCTCGGCCTGTCGGTCAACCTGGGACACCCAAATCTTTGTTGGGCGAGTTGAGGGTAAAACGGTTTCCTAACCCACGTAGTAGTATTCTCCCGTCTCCTTCTGCAGCCTGTCGAGCCTGGAGCCCTCCTTGTTCACCCTCGGCCTCCTCGTCTCCGGGTCCCTCCTGAAGGTCACCCCGACGTCTTTGAGGAACATGTTCATCCCGTCCCTCATGTCCATGGGCTTCGACGCCTCACCCCTCCTCCCGGCCTCCCCGAGGAACACCATCAACCTGTCGGCCATGAAGTCCAGCGAGACCACGTCGTGCTCGACGACGAACGCCGTGGCGTGTCTCGTCTCGACCATACGCTTTATGGCCTTGGCCACGGAAAGCCTCTCCTCGACGTCGAGGTAAGCGCTCGGCTCGTCCAGCAGGTATATCTTCGCATCCTTCAGCAGACACGCCGCTATGGCCAGGCGTTGGAGGGCTCCTCCGCTGAGCTCCTCGACGTCCCTGTCCATCAGGTCGGTGAGGTGTAGGGGCTCTATGACCTCGGATACGAACCACTTCTTCCTTACCTTGTCTCCCCCAGCCTCCTCCAGAACCTCCCTGACCGTTCCCGTGTAGAGGCCTGAGGGGTACTGAGGCTTGTAGCTCAGGCCCTCCGGTCCGTACGGGTTCACCACCTCACCCGAGTCGGGTTCCTCGACGCCTGCGAGCAGCTTCATGAAAGTCGTCTTGCCGACACCGTTCTTCCCGACTATGCCCACCACCTCGCCGAGGAAGGCCTCCCCCGCCTCGACCTTGAGGTGGAAGGTCTCGTACCCCTTCTCCAGGTCCGTCCACTTCAGAGCAGGCTCAACGCCTGTCTCAGGCCTCATGGGAGGTCTCTCGTGGAACGTTATCGGCTTACTCCTGAACCTGACGTTCTCGTCGGGTATGTAGCCCCTGATGTAGATGTTTATGCCCTCCCGGACGCCGTGGGCCCTGGAGACTATGCCGTACACGTCTGGCTTACCGTACAGGATGTAAACCTGGTCTGAGAGGTAGTCGAGCATGGCCAAGTCGTGCTCGGCCACGACGACCATACGGCCCCCGGAGGCGGCCCTCCTTATGGCCCTGGCGGCCTTCATCCTCTGGTACACGTCGAGGTGGCTTGAGGGCTCGTCCAGCAGGTACACGTCGGCGTCCCTGCACAGCACAGCCGCTATGGCAACCCTCTGGAGCTCCCCTCCGCTGAGGACGTTCAGAGGCCTGTCCATGACGCCTTGGAGCTCCAGCTCCTCGACGACCTGCTTGAGGACGCCACGTTCGTCCACCCTTTCCAAAAGCTCACCCACGACGCCCTTAGCGACTTCGGGGATCCTGTCCACGTACTGCGGCTTGTAGGCGACCCTAAGCTCCCCTTCGTACAGAGCCCTGAGGTACTCTTGGAGGGGTGAGCCCCTGAATTTCCTCAAAACCTCCTCCAAGGAGGGGGGGTCTTCAGGCCTGCCCAGGTTTACCTTGAGCCTCCCCGATAGGAGCTTGAGGACGGTTGTCTTCCCTATGCCGTTCACGCCGACGAGACCTGTCACGTAGCCTCTGAGCGGGACGGGTAGTCTGTAGAGCTTGAACGTGTTTGGGCCGTACCTGAAGACGGCTTCCCCCTCAACCGCTGTGGGGAGCCGGACTATGGATATGGCTCCGAACGGGCATCTCCTGACGCATATCCCACAGCCCGAGCACAGGAGCTCGGATATGACCGGGTAGCCCCCCTCCAGCCTTATGGCCTCTATGTCACACTTCACCATCGGACACTGCCTTATGCAGGGCAACCCACAGTCCTTGGGCCTACACTTCTCCCTGTCCACTACGGCTACCCGGTCCATCGGCCACAGCAATATAAACCCCAGCCTCTATATAGGTTGGATGCCGCCGAAGTTCGTCTCAGTAGTCGGCTACAAGGGCTCAGGGAAGACCAGGACCGTCGAGGGCCTCATCCAGGAGCTCAGGCGTAGGGGCTTCAGGGTCGGGACGGTCAAGCACATCCCATCCCACAGGCCGGACGTCCCGGGGAAGGACACGTGGAGGCACATGGAGGCCGGAGCCGAGTGCGTCGTCGCCGCTGGACCGTGGGGGACGGCCGTGTGGACCTCCGAGACTCCGGTGCCTTGGAGCGTATGGCCGCTTTGGGAGTTGGATTTCGTCTTGGTCGAGGGGTTCAAACAGGTCGGCAACATGGCGAGGATAGTCGTGGCCAGAGGCCGTGAGGAGGCCTTAGAACTCTCCAAGGGCCTGGAGATAGCCTACGTATCGGAACAAGAGCTCGGCCTCGACATCCCCAGAGTCGAGCCTGGAGACTGGGGCAGATTGGCAGACATAGTGGTCGAGAAGGCGTTCCCAGCCCTGCCGGGCCTAAACTGCGGGTTATGCGGGTTCCCGTCCTGCGAGAAGCTGGCTGAGGCAATACTGTCCGGAAAGGCCTCACCAGACTCCTGCAGGATGGTGGGTGGAGACGTCCACCTCGAGGTGGGCGGTGAGGCCGTTCCCTTGAACCCGTTCGTCAGGGAGTTGCTCGGCTCTCTCATCAGAACATTCGTGTCGAAGCTCAAGGGCGTGAGGCGGGGCTCCATAGTCGTCAGGGTCGGGTGGTCTTAGATGTCTGGTAGGCCGCTGAGGGTTCTGGTGGACAGCAGGGAGGCACCCTCCGCCAAGGCCATAGTGAGGCACCTCAGGACGCTTGGATGCGAGGTTGAGGTGTCGAACCTACAGGTGTGCGACTACCTCGTCTCCGAGAGGTGTGCGGTGGAGAGGAAGGAGGTCAGGGACTTCGTAAAGTCCATCGTGGATGGGAGGCTGTTCAGGCAGGCGGCGGAGCTCAAGGACACCTACGAGGCGCCCATAATCGTCGTCCAGGGATACCTCCCAGCAGCCCTGAGGTTCACACGCATGTCACCCATGTCCATCTGGGGAGCCATGACGAGCCTCGCACTCGACTTCAGGATACCCGTCATAAACACGCCCAACAGCCTCTCAACAGCCCAGCTAATCCAGAGGCTCGCCCACCACGAACAGGCCAGGAAGCGCAGACCGGTCCAGCCGAGGCCGTTCAAGAAGACGGAGACGCTGGCAGACAGGCAGGTGTACCTCCTCTGCGGGCTTCCCAGAGTCGGTGCATCGTTGGCCGAGGAACTCCTCAAGAGTCTCGGAACCCCCATGAGGGTTTTCGAGGAGATCTGCCGCGCCGAGGTCTCGACGTCCAGGACGGGTAGGACGAAGACGCTTAAGGGTCCCCTGTCGATGGTTAGGGGTGTCGGCCCCACGATCGTGGAGGAGGCTCGGAAGGTCTTGACGACTCCTTACAGGGCAAACAACGTTTAAACCATCCGTCCGGAACAGGATTCTTGGTGGCTTCGTTGTCCGGGGACTCCGAGAAGAAGCTGAAGAGGATGGCCGACCTGCTCAGGTCTGGAGCGAGGATGCTCCCACAGTTCTGCCCCGTATGTGGATCTCCGCTGTTCGAGATGCCCAGCGGGGAGGTGTGGTGCGCCAACTGTGAGAAGAAGGTTGTCATAGTCAAGGAGGGGGAGGCCGAAACGGCCGCCATGAAGGCCCTGCTTTGGCCGTCCCTGGAGGAGTCGATCCTCGGGAAGCTGAAGGAGATAGACGTGAGGATAAGGGACGAGGAGGATCCGGAGGAGCTGTACAGGCTCGGTAGGATACTGAACACGCTCCTTGAGGCTCTGGAGAGGCTTAGGAGGGTAAGGAGGTAGCATGAGGAAGGTTTCGGCCCATGTCTACGTGTACGGAATAGTCCAAGGCGTGTTCTTCAGGTACAACACGAAGAAGCTTGCAGACCAGCTTGGGGTGTCCGGGTGGGTCAGGAACCTGCCGGATGGGAGGGTTGAGGCATACTTCGAGGGTGAGGAGGACGCCGTCAGGAGGATGGTGGAGTGGTGCCACGTGGGTCCACCCCTCGCCCGTGTGGAAAGGGTTGAGGTAGAATGGGGTGAATACACAGGGCGTTACAGGGGCTTCACGATAAGGTATTAGCGTCCCTAAGCGAAATTCTGGTTGATGGAGGCCAAGATAGGCCGTAGCAGGCTTAGGCTCGTCGTCGGAGACATAACCGACATGGAGGTGGACGCCATAGTAAACGCCGCCAACACACGCCTGAAGATGGGAGGGGGCGTCGCCGGAGCCATACTCAGGAAGGGGGGATGGGAAATCCAGGAGGAGTGTGACAGGATAGGATACTGCCCGGTCGGAGGCGCCGTTGCCACAGGCGCAGGGAAGCTCAAAGCCAAGTACGTGATACACGCAGTCGGACCAATCTACAGGGGGCGAGGAGACGAGGATGAGAAGCTGAGGAGCGCAGTCCTCAGCAGCCTCAAGCTTGCGGATGAGCTTGGGGTTGAATCCATAGCCTTCCCAGCCATATCCACGGGTGCGTTCAGGTTCCCGAAGGACAGGTGTGCAAGGATAATGATACGCACGATATCCGAGTACCTGAGGGCTGGGACTGGAATAAGGGACGTGTACATATGCCTGTACGACGAGGAGACGTACCGAATATTTGAGGAAGCTTTCAAAGAGTTATTGAGGGGGTAGAGGCCATAAGCCTGTTCGACCACAGAAGGCTGGTAGGGAAGACGGGGGTCGCAAAGACGGACATAGAGCCGGGAAGGGTGGGCGTAGTCCTGGCTGAACACGAGTTCTGGTCAGCCGTCTCCGAGGAGCCGATAAAGGCTGGGGAGACCGTCCTCATAATCGACGTGGATGGGCTGACGCTCAAGGTTAAGAGACACGTACCCGACGAGGCGGGTCAGTAGGCTCGTGTTTATAAACCCCCCTCATCCATACTATTTGGTCCCACATGCCGGTGAAGAGGAAGAGTAGGGGGAGGTCTAAGGGCCGTAAGGGTAGGACAGGCTACGTCCACTGCTACTACTGTGGAAGCTTGATCCCACGTGACAAGGCCAAGAAGATCGTGAGACCCTCGTTCCCGATAGACCCGAACCTCCTCAGAGACCTCAAGGCCAAAGGTGCGAGGATCTCGTTCGGACAGGTCGTCAAGTACGTGTGCATAAGCTGCGCAGTCCACAGGGGAATAGTCAAGATAAGGTCTGAGGAGGAGAGGAAGCTAAGGCTTAGGCGTTTTGGTGGGCCGGCCCGGATTTGAACCGGGGACCTTTCGGTTATCAGCCGAACGCTCTACCAGGCTGAGCCACCGGCCCCCAACTTAACAGGTATTTTAGCCAGGTATTAAGTTTTCATGGGGGCACGGCGGATTGGCTGAGCTTGAGATAGTTTTCCTCGGGACGGGTGGAGGCAGGTTCGTGACGCTCACCCAGAGGCGAAGGACGGCGGGCATCAGGTTCGTGTGGAGCGGGTGGGACATCCACCTCGACCCGGGGCCTGGAGCCCTGATATTCTCTGTATGGAGGAGGCTCCCCCCGTCCAGGGTCTACGCCGTCCTCGTGTCCCACGCCCACCCAGACCACTACAACGACGCCGAGCTCCTCATAGAGGCGATGACGAGGGGGATGACGAAGCGTAGGGGGGCGTTGATAGCGTCGAGGAGTGTCCTCCAGGGAAACGAGGTGTGCGGGCCCGTCGTATCCCGGTACCACCAATCCATGCCAGAGCTCGTGAAGGCGCTCAGCCCAGGCCGATCCGTCGAGTGGGAAGGCGTCACGGTCAAGGCCACCAGGGCAGTCCACAGCGACCCGGATACGATAGGGTTTAGGCTGTGGTTTCCAGGCGTAGGCGAGGTAGGGTACACGTCGGACACCGAGTACTTCGAGGGATGCGGCTCCCAGTACAGGGGTGTCAGGGTTCTGATACTCTGCACGATGAGGCCACGAGGCCAGCCGTGGAAGGGGCACATGTCCACAGACGACGCCATAGCGATACTCGGAGAGGCTGAGCCTGAGATGGCCGTGATGACACACTTCGGGATGAAGATGCTGAACGCAGGGCCTGAGAGAGAGGCTGAGGAGATAAAGAAGCAGACCGGTGTGGACACCGTGGCCGCCGTGGACGACATGCGCCTTAAGGTGGGGGAGGATCTTCAGGTAGTCATGCCGAGGAGGCGTAGGTAACCCTACCCCAGCTTTAAAAGCGTTGCACGTGACCGACGCTACATACAAAACCTTACACCCCCTCATCGGGAAACGCCGTTCGGGGATGGCCTCCCTCGCGCTTGAGGTCGGCGTGGGGACGAACAACGGCTACGACTTCAGGCCTAGGACTCCGGTGAACTACACGCCGGTGTTCCTCGACGTGCAGAGGCCGTCTGAGGAGCTCCTCGAGTGGAACTGGGTGATGGGGGACGCACAGTACCTGCCATTCCGTAGTGACGTGTTCGACATGGTGCTCGCACACCACGTGGTCGAACACCTCGAAAGACCGGGCAGGTTCATCAGGGAGGCTTACAGGGTTCTGAGAGGGGATGGGATGCTCGACCTGAGAACGCCGAACTTCCTAAGCCTGAACGCCGAGGCGGATCCGACCCATAGACACAGGTTCAGCTTCATAAGGCTGTACAGACTCCTAAAACGGGCTGGATTTAACCCAACACTCGAATACGCTGCAGCCTCTAAGATAAGGCCGAGGATACTCAGGAAACCGATACACCTGTTGCTTAACCTGCTGCCGGAAGAGCTTAGGATAAGAGGCGCAAAAATACCGTGAGCTGAGGCCACCGACCCGAGAGCAAAGACGCATAACGTTAAAATATTCAGCTCTGGTTCTGGTTAGATTGTCTGAGGGCTGCGGAATGAAGCGTCTACCCAAGCTCCGTGACTTCAGGGACATAGAGGCAAAATGGCAGAGGTTTTGGGAAGAGAAGGGAATATACCGTTTCGACTGGGAGGACACGAGCAGGCCGACGTACAGCATAGACACGCCGCCCCCGTACCCATCCGGCGAGTTCCACATGGGAAACGTCCTCAACTGGACGTACATAGACATCGTAGCCAGGTACAAGCGCATGCGCGGGTACAACGTGTACTTCCCGCAGGGCTGGGACTGCCACGGCCTTCCGACCGAAGTGGCCGTGGAGAAGGAGCTCGGCGTCCCGAGGTCTGAGGTCCCTCCAGGCGAGTTCAGGAGGATGTGTGAGAGGCTGGTGGAGAAGTATATTCAAGTCATGAAGGACGCCATAAAGAGGCTCGGATGCTCGGTAGACTGGACGACCGAGTACAGGACGATGGACCCCTCGTACTGGAGGAAGACGCAGCTCTCGTTCATAATCCTGTACAAGAAGGGGCTGATATACAGAGGCGTCCACCCCACCAACTGGTGTCCGAGGTGTGAGACCGCCATAGCCGACGCAGAGGTCGAACACGTCGAACGAACCGGGAAGCTGAACTACATCCGGTTTCCGCTGGAGGGGGGAGGACACGTGACTATAGCCACCACACGGCCCGAGTTGATACCGGCGTGCGTGGCTGTGGCCGTACATCCGGAAGACGATAGGTACAGGGAGCTCGTGGGTAGGAGGGCCCTGACTCCGATATTCGGTAAGCCCGTGGAGATAGTGGCGGACAGGAGCGTAGACCCGAAGTTCGGGACAGGTGTCGTGATGATATGCACGTTCGGAGACAAGGCCGACGTGGAGTTCGTGATGAGGCGTGGGCTACCGATAGTGAAGTGCATAGACGAGAAGGGCAGGATGACCGAGGCGGCTGGGAGGTACGCAGGGCTGACGGTCGAGGAGGCTAGGAGGCGGATAGTCGAGGACCTCAGAGAACAGGGGTTGCTTGAGAGAGTGGAGACGATAGAGCAGGACGTCGGCGTGTGCTGGAGGTGTAAGACGCCCGTCGAGATACTCGTCAAGAAACAGTGGTTCATGAGGATACTCGACCTAACCGACCGGGTTGTCGAGGAGGCCATGAAGGTCCGATGGGTTCCGGACCACATGAAGTGGAGGCTCATCGACTGGGCGAGGTCGCTGACGTGGGACTGGGTCATATCGAGGCAGAGGGTGTTCGCCACACCCATACCGGTATGGTACTGCAAGAAGTGCGGCGAGGTGATACTCGCCAGCGAGGACGAGATACCCGTAGACCCGAAGACCACACCCCCGAAGGTGGGCAAGTGTCCCAAGTGCGGTGGGACGGAGTTCGAGCCTGAGAGGGACGTGTTGGACACTTGGTTCGACTCCTCCATAACCTGTGCGGTCCACGCCGGGTGGCCTGACAGACCGGATTGGAGGAGGCTGTTTCCGGCGGATCTACACCCCTCTGGGGCGGACATAATCAGGACTTGGGCGTACTACCTGATGGTTAGGCACCTGGCCTTGTTCGACGAGCCTCCCTACAAGACGGTCTTGATAAACGGCATCGTCCTCGGAGCGGACGGTAGGAAGATGAGCAAGAGCCTCGGAAACTACGTACCAGCGAGCGAGGTTTTCGCCAAGTACTGCACAGACGCCATAAGGCAGTGGGCCGCCGGTGGTGGTGCGACGGGCTTCGACATACCGTTCCGGTGGGAGGACGTCGAACACGGGAGGAGGTTCCTGATAAAGCTCTGGAACGCATGTCGGTTCGCCGGGATACAGCTGGAGGACTACGACCCCAAGTCGGGCAGGCCTAGGCTGAGGCTCCTGGACAGGTGGCTCCTCTCCAAGCTTGAGAGACTCACAGCCGAGGTGACCGAGGCTCTGGAGAACTTCAGGTTCAACGTGGCCCTGAACGCCATAAGGGAGTTCGTCTGGCATGTGCTGTGCGACCACTACATCGAGGCCGTCAAGCATAGACTCTACAGCCCTGAGAAGTACGGAGCGGAGTCCAGGAGGGCGGCCCAATACACGCTCTACACGGCCATGTACAGGATCCTACAGTTGCTGGCTCCGTTCTGCCCCCACATAACCGAGGAGATATACCAGAACCTCTACGCAGAACATGTGGGTGCACCGAGCATACACCTGACGGAGTGGCCTAAGGTAGACGAGACACTGATAGACCCTGAGGCCGAGAGGATGGGGGACGTAGTCGTCCACGTCATAGCCTCCATAAGGGCCGAGAAGGCGAGGAGGAGGATACCGCTGAGCTCGCCTGTGGCCGGGGTCGTCGTGTACGACAGGGATGGTAAGTGGCTGGATGTCCTGAGAGAGTGCGTCGAGGACATAGCTGGGACGATAAAGGCCGAGAAAGTCTTCGTAGAAGCCGGCGAAGGTGGGGAGGTCGAGGTTCAGGGGTACGAGGGACTCAGCGTCACGGTTAAGGCCTAAACCCTGCGGTACTTGAGCAGCGCCCCGACCCCGCCGAACGACTCCTTGAGCATAACACCCTCCTGGGTTTTGAGCGATATCATCTCCACCTCGACGCCGAGAGTCTCAGCGAGGTCTACCAGCTTCTCGGCCACATCCACCTTCTCGACCACAGACAGCGAGACGTTCCCACACTTGGGACACTTCGTCTCGAGCACGCTCCTCTCGTAAGCCGGGACGTCCTTCTCGTCCATCAACCTGGCCTGCTCGAACCCGCAGCTGCTGCACCTGACCTTCACCTCAACCCTCCTGAGACCTTCGGATATGAGCAGCGTTTTAACGAGGCCTTCCTTCAACGCCGACACGACGTCTCGCTCCCCGTACACGGCCATACCCGTCTCGTGGCCGACGTGGTAGAGGAACTCTTGGACGAGCTTCTTCTCCTCGGCGTACCTCACACCCTTGAGGATTTGGGAGGCCTTGGATATGAGCTCATCCAGCCCCTCCTCGTCCGTGTACGATGTGTCTATGACGCCTATGACCTTCTGGGCGAGCTCGTAGTGTAGGTAGTCGCCCTTCAGGAAGTCCCTCTTCGTGTACCCCGGCCCGCCTACGATTATGCCCTTCAGGTCTGGGACTGAGAGGAATATCTCGTTGGCCTTCTCCCCGACGCGTCTGAAGAACTCTTGGATGCGCATCTCCCTGTACCGTTCGAACCTCCTGGCGGACTGGCCTCCAGCCCTGTGTTTCCCGGGTATCCCTGACGTTATCCTCTTGACGACGTTCAGCGTCCTACCCTTCAGAAGAGCGTAGGTGGCCTCGCTGGTGTCCACGAGGAGTATGCCGTACGTCCCACGTCCCTTGATCATCTCCTTCAGGATCTCCACGTGGAACCTGCTGTCGCATCGGTACAGGAACGTGTTTATGGGCTCCGGAGGTATGACGACGTGTATCTCCATCCTCTCGTCTCCGGGCCTCTCCCCGGCGATTGCTCCGCAGAATATGGCTAAGCCCGTCTCCGGAACCTTCTTGAACAGCTTGAGCCTCTCCATGACCTTCACGAGGGCTGACTGAACGTTCTTCCTCGTCGTCTTCGACTTTATGTTAGCAGCCGTCCCGTACTCCTGCCTGAGGTAGTTCATCACGTCGCTTATCGGCCTGCCGGGGGGGACGTAGAGCGAGATGAGTTCGGTTCCCCTACCCTCCTTTGACTCAAGCTCCTTTATCATCTTCCTAAACCTGTACATCGAGACGCCTTTCCCAGCCTGACCCATCCTTAAACCCAAGAATAGCCCGAGTCGAACCATATATTTGTTTTATCGAAAAGCTCAGCCGTGAACCTCGGAGCCTCCGTGTCCACCCTCAACGGCCCTGACTATCTCCTCCGGGTCCCTCCCATCCACCACGACGAGCCTAACCCCAGACCTCCTGAGAACCTCGACCGCTTTCAAGTCGAACAGCCCATACTCCCCCGGAGCCTGGACGTTCTTGGACAGGATTTCCTCCAACTCATCGTACGTGAGCACGTCGACCTTCACAGCCTCCGGATCCTTCCTCGGGTCGGCCGTGTAGACGCCGTCGACGTCCGTGGCGTTGACGAGCAAGTCGGCGTCAAGGGCCTCTGCGAACAGGGCTGCGTCGTAGTCTGTGGAGCATCCAGGCTTGTCGCCTCCGCAGACGAGTATCTTTTCTCCGAAGTTCTCCACGACCTCATCCACAGTCCTCAGAACCTCTCTGTGGGCCTCGTCCCCCAAGGCTGCTATGAGGGTCATGGCGTTCATGTGGGTTGCGAGTATGCCTACCCGGTCCTGGAGCTCCTCGTCTCCGCCCAGAGCCTTGACGATACGCTGGTAGAGCCTGGCGGTGGACCCCCCTCCGCAGACGACGACGAGCCTGTGTCCGCTTCGTCTGAGCCTCTTAAGGACCTCGGCGTACTTCATGAAGTTCTCGGGGGTCAGCTCCCTCGTCAGGAGGGAGCCTCCCAACGATACGACAACCTTCATCAAACCAGTATGCGGCAACCGCCCCAATAAACGGTTCTGTGAACGCTACTTTCATAAGGGAGCTTGTCGTTTAGGATGGATTGGCGGGGGTTCCCGAGAGGTCGAAGGGGGCAGGCTCAGGCCCTGCTGGCGTTAGGCCTTCGTGGGTTCGAATCCCACCCCCCGCACCAAAGCCAGCGTGTTCCTCAGAAAGTTGATCATCGTTTCTATGACGACGTGAAATTCAGAAAAATTGAAAAAGGTGTTGCGTCAGGGCACAGATTTTCTGTCAAACTCCGGCTTAAGCTCCTTCGCAGCGATTATCCTCGGCATTGCCTGGCTTATGGCAAGGAAGCCGGCCCACGTAGCCACCGAAACAGCCGACATGGCCGTCCCTACCGTCGCCATCTCGTGCAGCATCACCGGTATGTCCGCCGGGTTGCTCATGGCCGTCAGGAAGGGGGGCCAGGGAACCACCTCTCCGTGCCAGACGTGTTCGATTGCCAGCAGTATGACGCCTCCCCAGAGCATGGCGTTGAGGAAGCCGAGCTTGATCTTCTCAGCCAGTTTTCCCGCAGCCTTCTGTAGGGTCGTTGTCACGATAGCCAGCGCCATCGGTACGAGGAAGCAGGCCATCTACCCAACCTCCCGGTAATAAATTTTATATGAAAGTTAATAAAACTTTGGAGGGTGTCGGGTATGTGGCTGCTGGTACTCGCGTTCTCGGCGGCCGTATCCACGGCGGTGTGGTACTCGATGGCTGAGAACGACAGGTACATGCTGAAGTTCCTCAGCCTGATGCTGTGGGGAGCGACGGTGATGGTGTTCGTAGACCACCTGATGGGCTACCTGATGGAGGGGGGAGAATTCCTGGAAATCTCAGCAGACGCAGCCCTACTCGGCTTCACGTTACTGACAGCCGCCCTCATAGTCTGGAACGTCGCCATACTGATCAGAGACCCGAAAGGCGTCCTTCACAGGCGTAAGGTAAGCTCATCTTAGAGACCGTGTAGACCGCCAAGTTCAGCCTGACCTGGTTTTTCTCCCTGACCCATGAGAGATGCTCTTCGTGTCCGACTGCGGGACAGGCGACCGCCTCAGGAGCCCCGTAGGGGTGGAACTCCCCAACCCGTTCCACAGGCCTTTCGAGAAGCGTAGCCCTCGTCTTCAGGAGTGTGAGGGACTCCGAAGCCTTAGCTGAGAAGTCATGGTTTGTGTGGGCCGGCCCGGATTCGAACCGGGGACCTCCACCTCGTAAGGGTGGCGTCCTACCGCTGGACCACCGGCCCAACACACATTTCGAGCGTGGTTTGATAAAGCCTTTTCACGGGTACATGAGGCGTGAGCCCATCTTCTCCCTAGCTTTCTCAGGGTCGAACAAGGAGACGGTCGACTCGGGTATGCGTTTGACTATCGTCTCCGCCACCCTCATGGGGTCCGAGGCCAGTTTGCATGGAACTGCGTGTTCGAGGACGCCGAGTTGCTCCATGCTCACAACGTTCCTGATGAGCCCGGAGGCCTTCAGGGCCTTCTTCAGCCTGCTCCTGGTCGTAGAGGTCACGACAACCCTGTCCAGCCCTGACTTTGTCCAGGAAGCGTAGAGCCTGACCTGCCTCTCAGAAAGCTTGGCCTCCATGGGCTCGACGCTCGGGTCGAGTATCTTCACGTACACCGGGATGTTCTCGACCATGCAGAACGTCTCCGCTGCGTCTTGGACCGTCTCGGCGTTCGGTGAAAGCTGTATCCTCAGCCACTCCCACGGTACGAACGCCTTCAGGCCTCCTGGACCTACGTCTACGGTCAGGCCCTCTGGGCTTATCCTGGAGAGCCTGCCCCTCACCTCCGAGAGCTTGGACGCCTCCCCCCTCCTGAGGGCCTTCCCGTACAGCCTCGTGACGTACTCGACCGCCACCTCCACGTCCTCGCCGTCCAGGGAGACGGACACCCAGCCCTCCCCGTCCGCTTGCACTTCCACCACGGACACTTCGAGGCCCTCGAACGCCCTCTCGAGGGAGAACTTCAGGCTTATCAGCGCCCTGTCCCTGTTGGGGCCGTACACCTTCTCCGACAGAGTCTCAACAATCATCGAGTAGGGCCTCCATCTCCCTGTGGAACTCCATCAGCCTCCTCACAGCCGGGTGGTCTTCACCCAGCTTCTTCGAGAAATCCCTTATGGTCGCCTCTATCCCAGCCCTCCTACAACCGCTGACAAGCTTGTCGGCGTAGCACACAACCTTCTCCTCCAACGTCTCCGGAACGTACTCCCCAGGCGGCAGGCCTATACGCTCAGCCTCCTCCCTCGTTATCCCAGCCCCAACATGCCTCTCGATTATCCTAACAACCTCCTCCGGAAGCCCGAGGTCCCTGGCTATCTTAGCCCCGACCACCCCGTGCTCCACACCATGCGTCACAGACCTCCCTATGTCATGGAGGAGGGCTCCCACCTCCACCAGCAACACGTTGAGCTCGTAACCCTTCTCGACGAGCCTCTCAGCCAAGTCGAGAGCCACGTCCCTGACGCACATGCAGTGTCTTATGACGTTGCTCGGACAACCGACCTCCGCAAGTATCTGGACGGCCTTCTCCTTCAAGGTGTTCAGGTCTTCCATGGGGGTTCACCGGATCCCCGGGGGGTTAGCAGTCTTCGAGCATGCGTATCTTCTCTTCGAGGACCTCTATTATCTTCGCGTTGTCGAACGCCTTAAGCTCCCCACCGCATCTCGGACACCTGAACATGAGCTCGACGGCCTCCTCGAAGGGTATCGGAGGGTCTCCCGTACCGCAGTGGAAGAACACGTGGCTCTTCTCGTACCTTAGCCTAGCCCTAAGCCTCTTGAGGACGTCTTTCTTGACGCTCTTTATGAACGCGCTCACGAAGGTAGGCTGGGGAACCCACTTGTATATGAACCAGCCTGTCTCCTCGTCCCTCTCGCTCCTGGAGGCCACCAGGGCATGGTCATGCAGCCTGTACAGTATCCTCCTGACCGTGTTCAGGTCCATCCCGGCCTTTGCGGAGATTTCCTCAGCCGTCATCTCGCCTCCTTCGAGAAGTGCGTCAATCACCCTTACGCCGTCTTCTCCGCAGAGCATCTCGGCGACGAACCTGAGCGAGTCAGCGGGTGTTTCAGGCTTCCCGTTCAACGCTAATTTTTTATGGTCTTCGTAGGCCTTAAGCCTTCTCCCCAACCCTGACAACCTTCTTGCCCCTCCTCTGCGGAACGACCTTCAGCTTCGCGTCCTCAAACCTCTTGAGGAGCTCCCGACCCCTGAAGAGCTCGTGGAGGAACACAGCCAGGGCGCTGACCTCTGAGTGGGGCTGGTTGGTCACGGCCACGTTCCAGTCCGCCATGTCGTACACCTCCCCCGGGACCTTCTCGCCTCCGACTATGACCAGCTTGTCCCTCGGGCTCTTCCTGATCTCCCCTATGACCTCCTGTATGGGCAGGCCGTACATCGTTAGGTGTACCCTGTCTCCATCCCAAGAACGGATGGCTCTACGCCAATCCTCCACGTACTCGACCGTGAAAGGCCCACCCCACTCCTCGACAACCCTTCTCATACGCTCTTCGAGGCCTCTGTCCCTGATCCCGGAGTACAGGACGCCGTCAGCCCCGAACGCCCTGGCCGCCAGGAACACGTGCATGGTCAGCCTCAGGTCCCTCGCAGGTCTGTGGCTGAGCCTGAGGACGTAGACCTTCATCAACGTCCAATCCGTCGGGCAACGTATATGTCTCACCCAGACCAGATACATGACGGGTTCCAGAGAGGTGCCGCCGGGTTGAGGTGTTCGAGGTGTGGTGAGTGTTGCAGGGACACGAGGATGCCCCTGACCGAACGTGATGTACGTAGGCTTGCGGAGGCCGGCTACGACCCCGAGGAATTCACGGTCAGGGATGGGCGTGTAGTCAGGCTTAGGAACGTGGACGGGTACTGCTACTTCTACGACCGGGACCGCAGGGCGTGTAGGGTCTACGAGCTCAGGCCTGAGGGGTGTAGGCTCTACCCCGTTGTGTTCATAGAGGGGTATGGAGTCGGCGTGGACGCCCGGTGTCCGATGGCCCACACGGTCTCGGAGGAGGAGGTTAGAAGGAAGGCTCCGAGGGTTCTCAGGCTCGTCAGGGAGGTCTACGGAGAACAGGTCCTAAAGGGCTTGTAGGCTCTTCCACACCCCGTCTCCGACGTAGTGGACGTTCTCGACCACCCTGCCCTTCCGCATGGCCCTCATCTCCTGGGAAGGCTTCAAGGCCAAACCGACGGCTATGAACTTCCCGTGTCTCTCATCCACCACGGCCACCACGTCCCCCTCACCGAACTCCCCCACGACCTCGACAACGCCGGGCGCCATGACGTCGGCGCCGTTGCATATGTGGGGTACAGCCCCCATGTCCACGACAACCCTCGGAAGCTTCTCTAAGACCTCTACGGCCTTCAGGGTCGGCATGAGGCGTCCTCCAACCTCCAGGAGGACAGGCCTCCCCAGCACCCTGTACAGCTTGGTCGTGTCGTCGAACTCTATCAGCTCCACGCTGCCCTTCGCCTTCGCCTCCAGCTCCGCCCCAAGCTCTTCCCTAGCCCTCCGCATGAGGCTCTGGGCTTCCCTCGCCCTCAGGAGGTGTCTTCTGACTATTCTCACGCGTTTTCTAACCAAAGCCCACACCAAAAACTAAATATATGTTACGGTTAAGAGTGTTAATGACGGTTTTAAGAGGGTTTTGGGTTGAGCGCCAAACAGCCTACCGGGTCAGGTTTGAAGAAGGTGCTCGATTCCATACTCAGGCCCAGGAAGCAGGCTCCGGCCAAGCCCACCAGGGAGATATACGTGAAGGCGATTCCCCTGAGGAGCTACGATGATGTGGATGTCATAAAGGCTGAGGTCAGGGCTGGGAACATAGTCATATCGAACGTCTCCCCCCTCGCCAGGAAGAGTGTCGAGGAGGTTAAGCGAGCCGTGGGGGAGCTCAGCGAGTACATGTCGATGATAGGGGGCGACATAGCTAGACTCGGTGAGGAACGTATAGTCCTCACACCGCCGACCGTGAAGATATGGCGTGGACAGGGTCAGGGTGAGGGCTAAACAAGCCTTATGGACTCGAGGTTGCTCGGAGCCCTACACGTAAGCTTCATCATCCTCGATATCGTCATCGCCATGTTCAGACACTTCCTCGGCTCCCCGTGGCAGAGTATCACACGCCTCGGAGTGGGGCTTATCTTCCTGACGTAGTTTATCAGCTGAGCCCTGTCCGAGTGGCCGGTGAACCCCTCAACCGTCTCGACCCTCATGTTCACGTCCACCACCTCAACCCTACCCTCCGAGTTGACCATCGAAACCTGCCTCAGCCCCGACTGGATCCTCCTGCCGAGCGACCCGTTAACCTGGTAGGTCACGAACAGCAGCGTGTTCCTCTTGTCGGGGGCAAGCTGCCTGAAGTAATCCAAGACGGGTCCGCCGACCATCATGCCCGACGTGGCCAGTATGACACATGGCCCTCCTTCGACTATCTCAAACCTCTGGTCGGGCTGTTTCACGAACACGAAGTACTCAGACTCGAAGGGGTTCTGATCCTCGTAGAGTATCTTGTTCTTCAGTTCCTGCGACAGGTACGTCGGGTAGGCCATGTGTATCCCGTTGGCCTCCTCTATCATCCCCTCGACGTACACGGGAACCTCCGCTATCTCGCCACGCCTCATGTACTCGTCGAGCACCACCATTATCTCCTGGGCCCTGCCCACCGCCGGGACGGGTATCAGAACCTTACCCCCGTCCTTGAGCGTCTGGTTAACCACCCTGGCGAACTCCTCCTCGACGCTCTTCCTCGGGGGCATCACATCCTCCGGGGCTCCGTAGGTGCTCTCCATTATCAGTGTCTCAACCCTCGGGAAGGTCGAGGCGGCGGGTCTGAGGAGGCGTGTGTAGCCGAACTTGAAGTCGCCCGTGTACACGATGTTGTGGAGACCCCTGCCTATGTGGAGGTGGACTATCGAGGAGCCGAGTATGTGGCCAGCGTTGTGCAACGTCAGCCTTATGTCTGGAGCTATGTCCGTAACCTCGTTGAACCTCAGCGTTATCGCATGGAGCACGGCGTCCCTTATGTCAGCCTTGCTGTACGGCGTCACCCTACCCTCGCTCTCCAAAACCTGGAGGTAGTCGAGTTGGAGCAACGTCATCAGGCTCAGCGTCGGCATCGAACAGTAGACAGGCCCGTCGTACCCATACTTGTACAGGAACGGCAGGAACCCGGAGTGGTCCAGGTGTGCGTGCGTTATGACGACTGCGTCCAGCCTGTCCAAGTCGAACTCGGGAACGTTCAGCCGGGGGAAGCCGTCCCTCGGGTTCGTGGAGGCTGGGTTCACACCGCAGTCCAGGAGCACCGAGCTCTCGTCGGTCTGGACGAGTATGGCTGACCTGCCCACCTCCATGCTCCCGCCGAGGAACGTCACCCTGACGTTCTTCGTCTCGATCACGGGCGTCCTGAACACGGCCTCCCCGACCTCCCTCATTATGCGCTCCCTCTCACGGCTCATGGAGCACATGTAGTGTCTGATCTGGGTTATCGTCTTGGACGGAATCGGGGAGGCCTTGACTATCTTGGGGCTCCACCTCGTGGCTTTGATGATCTCCTGCACGTTGGCTCCCTCCTTACCGAGCGCCAGGCTGGGCTTCTTAGCCTCTATCGTGACTTCGCCCGTGGCTGGGTCGAAGAATATGGCTGAGATTCCGGCTTCCTTCGGTATTATCTCCTTGATCCTCCTCTCAGCCTCCTCCTCGGGCAGCCTGACGGACGGATCCGCCCTGACGACTATGCGCTTCTTTATCATGCCCGCTATGTCAGCGACGACGTAGCTCTGGCCCAGCAGGACCTCCGGCTTCTTGGTGTATATGGCTATGCGTGGGCCTTCATACTCTATCCTGGTTATGCCTATCCCGCTCGGGATGTTCTCCAGTATGCAGTTCCTGATTTCCTCGTACGGCTTCTCGATACGCCTCTGCATGACCTTTATTCCCTTCCCCTCTTCAATAAGGCGTCCTTTTCCTCACGGGTTAACTCCCTAAACCCCTCCCTCGTTATCACAGCCACGTCGAAGTCGTCCCCACTCGCTACGTCCCTCTTCATAGCCGACGATATTGCCTCCACGACCACCGGAAGCATCTCCTTGACAGACGCCCCCTCCCTGTAACCGTCTTCAAGGACGCCGTACGCTATCGGGGAGCCGGAGCCCGTGGACACACACTTCTCCTCGGTGAGGCTTCCGAACGGGTCTATCTGGAATATCCTCGGCCCCTCGTCGTCCACACCTGCGATTATCGTGCTGACGAGGAGTGTAGACCTCCTGTTCTCGAACAGTATGTTTGCCACGAGCCTCGCAGCCGCTGAGACGGGCATAGGCCTCCCGTACGTGAGCTTGTACATGTTGGCGTAGGCGGAAAGGATGTCCACGACCCTCTGGGCGTCGGCCACGGCTCCGGCTATCGTCATGGCGAGGTGTTCGTCTATCTTGTAAAGCTTCTTCGCCTTCTTGTGGGCCACGAAGTACCCCATGGTGGCTCTGGTGTCGGTGGAGAGGACTACTCCGTCACGGCAGACTACTCCTATCGTTGTAGTCCCCTTGAGTAAACCTGGATAGCTTGTCAAACCTACACCCACCTGAAGTTCCCCGGTAGGGAGAAGTCATTAAGTTTAGCCCAACCCCACGTTAAAAGCTTTTCTTCAGAACACGGAAACGTTAAAGCTTTAATTCAGCCCTAACCAACACGATAATAAATGTCAGCCAACCTGACAAGGGTTCACAGGATAGAGCTTCCGAGGCTCGTCCTCGTCGGAGAAGACATCCTACCTGCCGTGGGAGACTGTTGCATGGACTTCGGGTTCGAGAAGGCGCTCGTCGTCTCGGGGGCTAAGACGTACGAGGTCGCAGGGGGGAGGGTCATAAAGATTCTGATGGATTCGGGAATATACGCTGAACACTCGATCGTCAACAGAGGTGACGTAGAGGACGTAAATGAGGTGATAAACCACATAAGCCGGCTCGACGCCGAGGTGGTCGTGGGAGTAGGTGGTGGAAAAGTCATAGACGTGGCCAAGCTCGCCTCCTACAGGGCCCAGGTCCCGTTCATAAGCGTCCCCACCTCAGCCTCCCACGACGGCATAGCCAGCCCGATGGCCGTCGTCAAAGGTTTGGACAAGCCCCACTCCATAAGAGCCCAGACACCGCTTGCGATAATAGCCGACGTGAATGTCATATCCAGCGCCCCGAGGAGGTTCTTGGCCAGTGGATGCGGCGACGTGATAGCCAAGTGTGTTTCGGTGAGGGATTGGAAACTCGCACACAAGGTTAAGGACGAATACTACGGCGAGTATGCGGCCAGCCTTGCGCTGATGAGCGCCAAGCTCGTCATGGAGAACGTCAGCCTGATAAGGGACGGAGTTTCCGAGGGCATAAGGACGCTGTTGGAAGCGCTGATAAGCTGTGGGGCGGCCATGTGCATAGCCGGAAGCAGCAGGCCGTGCAGCGGCTCCGAGCACATGTTCAGCCACGCCCTGGAGCTCCTGGACCCAGGTATAAAGTGCCTCCACGGTGAGAGGTGCGGCGTCGGGACGATAATGATGGCCTACCTCCACGACCTTGACTGGGTCGAGATAAGGGATAAGCTGAAGACGGTTGGAGCCCCCACGACGGCCAAGGAGCTGGGCGTTCCGCCTGAGCTGGTTGTGAAGGCCCTTACAATAGCCCATAAGATAAGACCTGAAAGGTACACCATTCTTGGTGAGGGGGGACTAACTAAAGGAGCTGCGGAGAGACTTGCCAAAGTTACTGGAGTAATTTAGCAGCCCGTTTAGGAAGTATTTCAGACAGTGTTCATGCCAACGTTTATATCGCTCGGTCCCTCTCAACTAATGGAGTTGGCGGGGGGAATTCTGTGAAGGAGGTACAGCTGAGGGTTGCGGAGGCAAGGCAGCAGAGGGATGTGGGTAGAGGAATCGCTAGGATAGACTCCCGGGTCATGGATGAGATAGGCGTAACGGTCGGAGACATAATCGAGATAGAGGGTAAACGTAAGACCGCCGCCAGGGTTTGGCCAGCCTACCCCGAGGACAGGGGTCTTGACATAATCAGGATAGACGGTTGGATAAGGAAGAACTGTGGGGCGAGCCTGAACGACTACGTGAAGGTCAGGAAGGCGGAGGCCAAGGAGGCCAGCTACGTCAAGCTCGCCCCGGTGGACATCAGAATAAGCGTGGACAGGGACTTCATAAGGTTCGTGAAGGACAGACTCATCGACCGCCCACTCGTCAAGGGGGACACCGTGCTGATAATGATGCTCGGCCACTCCATACCGTTCCTCGTAGTCAAGACGAGGCCGATGGGAATCGTGAGGGTGACCCACGACACGGAGATAAGCGTCCTCAGCGAGCCCGTCCCCGAGATAGAGGTTACAACCCGTACCACGTATGAAGACATAGGAGGGCTACACGAGGCCATCCAGAGGATACGTGAGATGGTGGAACTCCCACTCAGGCACCCGGAGGTTTTCAGGAGGCTTGGCATAGACCCGCCTAAGGGCGTCCTCCTCTACGGTCCTCCTGGATGCGGTAAGACCCTGTTGGCTAGGGCTGTTGCGAACGAGAGCGAGGCGAACTTCTACGCCATAAACGGCCCCGAGATCATGTCGAAGTTCTACGGGGAGTCTGAGGCTAGGCTGAGGAACATATTCATGGAGGCTGAGAAGAACGCTCCGAGTATCATATTCATAGACGAGATAGACGCCATAGCCCCCAAGAGGAGCGAGGTCACAGGCGAAGTCGAGCGTAGGGTCGTAGCACAGCTCCTAGCCCTGATGGACGGCTTGAAGGGACGTGGGAACGTCATAGTCATCGCAGCCACGAACAGGCCTGAAGCCCTCGACCCAGCTCTCAGGAGACCCGGCAGGTTCGACAGGGAGATAGAGATAGGCATACCCGACAAACAGGGTAGGTTCGAGATACTCCAGATACACACCAGAGGCATGCCTCTGGCGGACGACGTGGACCTGAAGAAGCTGGCGGAGATAACGCACGGCTACACTGGGGCCGACCTGGCTGCGCTCTGCAGGGAGGCGGCTATGAAGGCTCTGAGGAGGTACCTGCCTAAGATAGACCTGGAGGAGAAGCGCATACCGCATGAAGTGCTGGAGCAGATGGTCGTGACGATGGAGGACTTCATGAACGCGTACAAGGAGATCACGCCGACTGCGATGAGGGAGGTGTACGTCGAGACGCCTACCGTACACTGGGACGACATAGGTGGGTTGGAGGAGGTTAAGCAGCAGCTCAAGGAGGCTGTTGAGTGGCCTCTGAAGTATCCCGACGCCTTCAAGAGGATGGGCATAAGGCCTCCGAGGGGCATACTGCTGTACGGTCCTCCTGGCTGCGGTAAGACGCTGTTGGCTAGAGCCGTGGCCACGGAGAGCGAGGCGAACTTCATAGCCATAAAGGGTCCCGAGATATACAGCAAGTGGGTTGGGGAGTCTGAGAAGGCTATCAGGGAGGTCTTCAGGAAAGGCCGTATGGCGGCCCCGAGTATCATATTCTTCGACGAGTTCGACGCCATAGTGCCGAGGAGGGGCATGGGCATAGGCGACTCCATGGTGACTGAGAGGGTGATAAGCCAGCTCCTGACCGAGATGGACGGGCTGGTCGCGCTGGAGAACGTCGTCGTCATCGGAGCCACGAACAGGCCTGACATAATAGACCCGGCCGTGCTCAGGCCTGGGAGGATGGACAGGATCATATACGTCCCTCCGCCCGACGAGGAGGCGAGGTTCCAGATACTGAAGATACACACGAGGAACATGCCTCTGGCTGAGGACGTGGACCTTAGGGAGATTGCGAAGAGGACTGAGGGCTACTCTGGAGCCGACTTGGAGACGGTGTGCCGTGAGGCGGCTATGAACGCTTTGAGGAAGGACATAAACGCCAAGCATGTTACGAAGGAGGACTTCGAGGAGGCTCTCAAGAAGGTGGGGCCCTCTCTAACGCCTGAGATGATAAAGTGGTACGAGGACCTCGCCAAGACGTTCCAGAAGATGAGGGCTGGCATAGAGAAGCCTCCAGCCATAATAGCGTAGTTGGGGAACCTTGAGGAAGATACTGCTCGAATCGACCATCGTGGAGATTCTCAGCCAGAAAGGCTCGATGACGGATAAGGAACTCTACGAAGCCCTCAAGGAGCTCTACGGGGAAGTGGACGAGAGAGAGTTCAGGAAGATCTTGATGAGGCTGGAGGTTCAAGGCGTCGTAACCGTCTCACCTCTTATAAAGGACCGTAGGATTGTTGAGCTTAGGGGTGTCTGATGGGGGTACAGCTCCGGGACATAGTCCCGGCGAAGCAGGTCACGCTCGAAAGCCTCTCCGGTAGGGTCATAGCCATAGACTGCTACAACGCCCTGTACCAGTTCCTCGCCATAATCAGAGGACGCATGGGCGAGCCTCTCAGAGACCGTAGCGGCAGGGTTACGAGCCACCTAAGCGGGCTTCTGTACAGGACGGCAAACCTCGTCGAGAAGGGCATAAAGCCCATATACGTGTTCGACGGGACTCCTCCAGCCCTCAAAGAGGCCGAGATAGCCAGACGTAAACGCGTGCGTGAGGAGGCGTTGGTCAAGTACGAGGAGGCGTTGAAGGCCGGAGATGTCGAGACCGCCAGGAGGTACGCCCAGATGTCAGCCACGCTGAAGGACTACATGGTCGAGGACGCGAAGAGGCTCCTGACCCTGCTCGGCATACCGTGGGTTCAGGCCCCATCCGAGGGAGAGGCCCAAAGCGCGTACATGGCCATGAAGGGCTCGGCGTGGGCTGCGGGTAGCCAGGACTTCGACGCCCTCCTGTTCGGAGCTCCGAGGCTTGTGAGAAACCTCTCCATAACCGGTAGGAGGAAGCTTCCGAGGAAGAACTTGTACGTAAAGATTCAGCCTGAGGTCATAGACCTCGAGGAGACGCTCAAGACGCTCGGCATAACGAGGGAGCAGCTCGTGGACATCGCCATACTCGTCGGAACAGACTTCAACCCCGAGGGCGTCAAGGGCATAGGGCCGAAAAGGGCTCTGAAGCTCATAAAGCAGTACGGAACTCTGGAGAGAGCTCTGGAGAGCCTGAACATCAAGGTAGAGTTCCCACACCCCGTGGACGAGATAAGGGAGATATTCCTCAACCCAGACGTAACCGACGAGTACGAGGTCGAGTGGAGAGAACCGGACGAAGAAGGCGTCATAGAGTTCCTATGCCGCGAGAGAGACTTCTCAGAAGACCGCGTCAGGAAGGCGCTCGAGAAGATAAGGGCTGCAGCCAAGAAGCCCACGGCCAGAAAGACGACGCTAGAGGCCTGGTTCTGACGCTAAGCTTAAGCCAGGACAAGCCCATAAAACCCTGAGCGCCCCGGTCGCCTAGTCTGGTTAAGGCGCCGCCTTGGTAAGGCGGAGATCGCGGGTTCAAATCCCGCCCGGGGCTCTCCGTTCGCTGAAAGAAGCTCGAAAACGGCTCCGTCAAAATTCGTCAAAATTTGACAAACTTTGACACGCCTATAGACGGGGCTGACAGGCCCCAAATAACATCTACGACCGCCGCTGTGGTAAATGAATCTGTACGCCCGCCCCTGAACGGTGTAGACTCGCTCGCGGCCCAGCTCGCCGCAGCGGGGACAGACCACAAGCTCTGTCGCCGGCATCGTTCTCCGAGCTAAAGTAGGCTGAACAGCTATTTAAAGGTTAGAAGTTTCGTTGTTTTTGGGAAAAATGGTGTTATATTAGCTGTTTTGTGTAGTGGAGCCAGTTGTATTCGTCGATTAGTTTCGGTATCGATTCGTTGTTTGCTTCTTTGCGGATTCTGCCTATGGCTTCGTCTCTGCTGCAGGGATGGTGTTTGATGAAGTCGTCTATGGCTTCCTCGAGTTCATCCTTCATCCTTGGCATAAATTTGTAGGCGTAGCTGTATCCAGTCATCTTGACATCATATCCATCGCTTATCGCGTTGTCCCACATCACGAAAAGGTCGGGTAGCGCTATGTGAAGCAGCTTTGATGTTGCCACAGCTCCGAACCTGCCGCCCACCTCGTTCGTGAGTACGTCGAAAATGTGATGGATTACATGCGAAATCCTCAACCGTTCATCGTTAACCACCTTGATTTTGTTGAAGTCTACGTATTCTAGTCTCTCGTCCTTGAGTGTTTTAATGTATGGCATGCACTGCGTGTAAACCTCAGGGAACCTCTTTGAATATTCGACTCTACATTAAGCTAGTTTTTCAGTTAGAGCTACGATTTTATTTGATTAGCTTGAGTCCGGCGATATGTTGTGGGAATACTTCCCTGACGTCGTCGATTGATGCATCACATATTCCCTGATACACCGATTCCCACCTGTCTTTTTGCGTTCTCCAAAGGTCTTTCGGATCGTCCACACCCTCTTCTATCATCTTCCTGAGCTCTTCCAACCTAAGCAACCTGGCTGCTGCGTAGAGCAGGTGGTCTTCGATGGTGTGTTTGCTCGATTTTATTGCGTTTAGGCCGTTCACTATCAGGATTAGGGTGAATTCCCGTCCACCGTGAGAGCAACGGTACTTCCCCAGCCTCTCGTCCATTCTCTCCTGAGACTCTATGGTTATCCCGTGTCCTTTGAGCGTGGCTGAGGCGCTCTCATAGATGTTGCTTAGCTCTTCATCTTCCTGATCCATAAGGGCGACCAGATTCTCTATTCTCGCCCCTCTAATCTGCGTCAGGTATGTGGGAATTAAGCTGAGCGCCTCTACCCTGGTTCTGCGTGTTTTGGCTATGGCTACAATCGTCTCACCGTCTAGATGTTTGGCGAGGATAGCTGCAACTATGTCGTCTGGTGTTCCGTCGGTCACGAGTATCATCGACCTTAGGCTTCTCTTCTGGTCTTCGCTAAGCCCTGTGGTGAGTACGTCTATGTGGAACTTCCGGGATATGCGGGTGATGTTTAAGGCCAGCCTGCCCGTGGGCTCCAGTGGGTAGAGCCTCATACCAGCAGCCCCGCTGTCGACCTGATGTCTACTCCA
>CBFDTC010000008.1:0-29861 GCA_965612785.1 Candidatus Bathyarchaeota archaeon | reverse complement strand
GTACTTCTCCTCGTTCCTGGCCGGTATCACGACACCGTAGACAGCCATCTCTTGTACGCCTCATCAGCCTCTATGGCGGCTCTGAGTATCCTGGCCGATTCGTCCATCATTAGGGCGAACCTTATGTCCTTTGGCAGACATCCGCGTTCTATGCCCCCACGGGCTTCGAGTATTTGGATGTTCCACTTCGTGTTGCATGCCTCCCTAACTTCCTCGAAGTCTAGGCCAACTTTGTGACATATCATCTTCATCTCCTCTGCGAACGCTATCTGGACGAACCTGTACGCGTTCTCGAATATTTTGCACGCCTCGGCCACCTCGAGGGAGCTCACTGGGTGCAGCGGTATGTCCAGAATGTCTCTGTACAGCTTCAGTCCCATCTCCATGCTCTCCCTGTTTAGGGCCCCTATGACTCTAAGCTGCCTCACGCCGTGCCGTATGGGGTCCTCAACCCAGTACCTGTGGGGCACGTGTACGAACCTCTTAAGGCTGAACCTCTCAGCCACGGACCTACACGTCCCTACGGGGACTGTGCTCTCCACGGATACGAGGGCGTTCGGGTTGGCCTCAGATATCTTCATACAGACGTCGTGCAGAGGGCTCCACCCCGACTTGGCTTCTTCGACCCCGACGTACACGGCCACGACGTACGCGTCCACCTCGTCGTGAGGGACTTCATCCCACCTTGTGGTAGACTTCACACTTCCCTTGCGTTCTACGATGTCGTACCCGTAGACCCTCAGGCCTTTGGAGGCTATGTACTCTGCGGTGGGCATGCCGACGGTTCCAAGCCCGACTACGCACACGGTATACGGGTTCACCTTTCAGGCCTCCTTGAGGGATGCGACTCTATCAAAAACGTTTAGGAACCTGGATTTAAAACGGTCTTCAGAGAAGTCCCAGGCTCTCCTCCGAACCTCATCCCGGAGTTCCTCCATGTCTCCCCTGGAGACCCTCTCCAAGGTCTCTGCGCACTCCCGTATGCTCCCATACCCGAACCCATACCGACCCTCTGCGAGTATGTCCCTCCACGTTCCCCCAGACCTGTGGACGACCGGCACGCATCCGGACGCCATGGCCTCCACGACCGAGATTCCGAAGTGCTCGTTCACCATGAGATGCAGGTAGACGGACGCCTCGCCGTAGAGGGACCTGAGCTCCCCGAGGGGTAGGTCCGCCAGGAACTCCACGTTGTCTGCTCCGAGCGACTTGGCCTCAGCCCTGAGCCTCCTGAGGTAGGCTTCGCCCCTCGGGGTGAGCGACCCAGCCACCACGAACCTCAGGCCACGGCACTTTTTGGCTATCCTCGGGACGAGTTCGTACCTCTTCTCCGGGGAGTACCTCCCCACGGTGAGGACGAGCCTCGGGTCCTTGTCCCGTTCTGAGTGGAACGTCTCCACGTCCACAGGGGGGTACACGACGACTGCTGGGGCTCCGATGAACTTCCTGATTGCCTCGGCGGAGAACGTGGAGTTGGTGGCTATGACACTCCTCCTCAGGAACAGCTTGAGCATAAGCTTCTGCCCTACCTCGTACGGTGTGAAGTACAGCCTCCAGAAGGGGGAGGAAACGTACTTGGAGCCAGCCTCCAAGCCCAAAGCCATGACGGGGTAGTGCATGTACGTCAGGTCTGCGTGGCAAGGCATCAGGTCTCCGTGGGTGTTCACGACCATGTCAGCCTCCCCACGCACCGCCTGGGCCACCAGGCCGGTTAGGGGCCTCTGGTATATGCCGAACATCCTGAGCCTGAACGGAAGGACGTACCTGGACTCCACCTGAACGCTTCTTCCAAAGGCCCTTCGAACCTTATCCCAGTCAGGCTTCTCCAGGGAGGCCAGGACGACCTTGTGTCCAGCCTCTTTCAGCGCCTCTATGACGTTCAGGCAGAGCCTCTCAGCTCCTCCAACCGTGTTCAGGGAGTGGTGGACTATTAGAACCCTCACCAATTTAAACCGTAGTCTGGGGATTTAAAACGGTGTCCCAACACGGCTGAAACACGTTTTTAAGCCGCTGCGGGGATGTGTTAAGGGCGTATGCTGAGGGTTGAAGACCTATCCGTCGAAGTTCACGGTAAAACTGTGCTGAAGGACGTAAACCTGGAGGTTCCTGAGGGCGAGGTTCACGTGCTGTTCGGTCCAAACGGCTCGGGTAAGACGACGCTCATAAAGACCATCCTCGGCTTCTCAGCCTACAAGGTCGTCTCCGGGAGGATATTCTTCAAGGGGAGGGACATAACCGACCTGCCGACGCACGAGAGGGTCAGGATGGGTCTCGGAGTCGCGTTCCAGAACCCACCCCAGATTAGGGGTGTGAAGCTCATAGACGTCCTGAGGAAGCTCGACGTCGATGGGGAGGATGTTTCAGCTCTGCTCAGGGAGATAAACCTCCCCGAAGAGTTCCTGAAAAGAGATCTCAACGTCGGGTTCTCCGGAGGCGAAGTCAAGAGGACCGAGATACTCCAGGTTCTGGCCCAGAAACCCGACTTCGTCATACTCGACGAACCCGACTCGGGTGTGGACGTGGAGAACATGGTCCTTATAGGTAAAGCCCTGAACGGATTCCTGAAGCAGCGTTCAGGCCTTATAGTGACACACATGGGGTACATAATGAAGTACGTGGACGCCGACGTGGCGCACGTCATACTGCACGGCACGATAGTGTGCTCAGGACACCCGACGAGGATACTGACGCAGATACTGAAGGAGGGCTACAGGTGGTGTGAGAGGTGTCCAGAGAGGAGGAGGTGCGTAGGGCGTTAGGGAAGCCGGCCCGCTACGGGCCCGACCTGGACCTCAAGGCCTACGTGAGGGAGGCCAGGGAGTGGCCTACAACGAGCATCGAGGAGCTCCCCGAGGAGGTCACGGGCAGGGCTTTGGAGGTCGGTGTGGACGGCTCGGGGTCTGGTATGTACTTCCAGGTTGACAGGTCGGTCGTGTACAGGGCTGTGGAGAGGATGTACGAGGGTAAGGTTGAGGTCCTCTCGGTTCGGGAGGCCTTGGAGAAGTACGACTGGGTCGAGAAGCTGTTCTGGAAGCTCGTGGAACCGGACACAGACAAGTACACGGCCCTCGCCTACCTGGAGCCGGATGAGGGGTACTTCATAAGGATTCACAGGGGCGCCAAGGTGGAGAGACCTATCCAGACGTGCATGTTCGTCTCGACGGACAGGCTGGACCAGAACGTCCACAACCTCATCGTCGCAGAGGAGGGCTCCGAGGCCCACATAGTCACCGGCTGTACGCTCCACCCCACGGTTCGAAGCGGCCTACACGTGGGTGTGAGCGAGTTCTACGTCAAGAGAGGTGCCAAGCTCACGTTCTCGATGGTCCACGCATGGGCCGAGGGCTTCGACGTGAGGCCGAGGTCCAGGGCGGTCCTGGAGGACGACGCCACCTTCGTGAGCAACTACGTCTGCCTCAAACCCGTAAGAACGTTCCAAGCTCTCCCCGAGGCCCTGTGCGAGGGCAGGAACTCCAGGGTTAGGTTCAACACCGTGATATACGGCTCCGGGAGCTCGGTCATAGACGTGGGCGCCAGAGCCATGCTGAGGGGGGCGGGAAGCAGGGCTGAGATAGTCTCGAGGGTCGTAGCGTCGGACAGCTCCGAGGTGTGCGCGAGGGGTGTTCTGGTCGGCGAAGTCGGGGATGTCCGGGGCCACACGGAGTGTATGGGCCTCCTCCTGTCGGAAGACGCCTCCATAAGGGCGGTTCCCGAGCTCGTGGGCCGGTCGGTCGGAGCCGAGCTCACCCACGAGGCGGCCATAGGGAAGATCTCCGAGGAGCAGGTCGAATACCTGATGGCCCGTGGATTTTCGAGGGAGGAGGCTGAGTCGCTGATAGTCAGAGGGTTCATGGACGTGGGTGTGCTGAAGCTCCCGGCAGCGCTCGAGGAGAAAGTCAAGGAGGCGGTGGACTCTATAGCCAGGAAGATGTACTAACCGAACTTCTCAAGCCCCCGTCTGGAGGGCTCCACGTACCTGGCTATGAGCCTTGCAACCCTCCTCCCGACGGCCTGCTCGACGTCCCTGAAGGTCTTGAAGCTCCTCCTGGACCTGTAGGCGATTATCTTCTTGGCCGTGGATGGACCCACGTGCGGAACCTTGAGGAGTTCCATGTAGCTGCACTCGTTCAGGTTGACCGGAAACAGCTCTCGGTGTCGTCTGGCGTAGGCCAGCTTCGGGTCCATGTTGGGTAGCATACCGTTGTCGTCCAGTATCTCTGAGAGCTGGTTTGAGGTGAAGCCGTAGTCCCTTATGAGGAAAGAAGCCTGGTAAAGCCTGTACTCCCTCGAAGGCCTACATGGAGGTCTCTTTTCGAGAGGCGTTCCCGGGACTGGTTCGAACCCGCTGAAGTAGACCCTCCTCAGGCCGAGGTCCCTGTACAGGTCTTCCACCATCTTTAGGTAGCTCAGGTCGTCGTCCTCCACGGCCCCGACCACGAACTGCGTGTCCACCCCGCATCGGAGTCCCCCTCGCCTGGCCTCCTCCACCATCCACTCAAGCCTTCTGAACACGTCCTGCTCGAAGTCTCCCTTGTCCGGACATATCTCGGAGAATATGTCGCTTCTCGGAGCCTCCAGGTTCACTCCGACTCGGTCTACGAGCTTTATGGCCTCCCTTATGAGGCTCCTGCTTACGCCGGGCATAAGCCTGAGGTGTACGTACCCCGTGTAGCCCATCGACCTGAGCTCCTCGACGACCATGAGCTCCCTCTCAACCACGTCGTCAGGGTCTCCCTCCATCGCGGAGCTGAGGAAAACCCCCCTTATCAGCCCATCCTTCCACAGCGTGTAGGCCACGAGGGCCAGCTTGTCAGGACGCCACCTTTCGCCTCCAAGGGAGCTGGCCCTCACCCCGCAGTACCGACACTCGTTCACGCAGTGGTTCGTGAGGAGCGTCTTCAGGAGGGGGATTCCACCGCCCCTGGAGGAGGCTTCGTATATGGGTGCCGAGGCCCTGTCCCACCTGCACAGGCTTATCAGCCTCCATTTCCGGCTTCTCCTGAAGAAGTGTCCCATCAACCCGGCACCACCACGGCTCCGGAAAATGGTGAACCCTTCATCGAATGCCCCACAAATAGTTTCGTGATTTTTCCTTTAAAAAAGGGCGGTAGTTTTTCGGGTAAATTATATCCTCGGTGCATTATATTTAATAGTGACTGGTGTTCTGGATGGTCCATCCGTACATACCCAACAGCGTTCCAGACATAAAGCGTAGGATGATGGCGGAGCTGGGTATAAAATTCGTGGAAGACCTGTACTCCGACATCCCCGAGGAAATCAGGCTCAAAAGGAGGCTGAACATCCCCGGACCCCTCTCGGAGATGGAGGTCAGGAGGACGGTCTCGGAGAAGCTCGGCAAGAACGTCAGGCTCAAAGCCATCCCGTTCCTCGGAGCAGGCGTGTGGCCGCACTACGTCCCAGCCGTCGTCGAGGAGGTCGTTTCGAGGCTGGAGTTCCTGACAGCCTACACACCCTACCAGCCGGAGGTTAGCCAAGGCCTCTGCCAAGCCCTGTTCGAATACCAGAGCCTGATATGCGAGCTGACGGGCATGGACGTCGCCAACTGCTCCCTGTACGACTGGGCGTCAGCCCTCGGGGAGGCCGCCAGGATGGCTGCGAGGCTGACCCACAGGAGGGTCGTGGTGGCTCCCAAGATTATACACCCGGAGAGGCTCGAGACGCTGAGGACGTACGTCGAGCCCGCTGGGATGAGTGTGGTCCAGGTCGGGTACGACAGGGAGACGGGCCTCATGGACCTGTCGGAACTTGAGGGGAAGGTCTCTGGGGAGACGGCTGCGGTCTACGTCGAGAACCCCACGTACCTCGGGTTCATAGAGACTCAGGTGGA
This sequence comes from Candidatus Bathyarchaeota archaeon, assembly GCA_965612785.1. Classification (GTDB taxonomy): domain Archaea; phylum Thermoproteota; class Bathyarchaeia; order TCS64; family CBFDTC01; genus CBFDTC01. The sequence continues at coordinate 24,013 of CBFDTC010000008.1, read as the reverse complement.
CGAGATATCCGACATAGCCCACAGGTCTGGAGCCCTGCTCATCGTGGGTGTGGACCCCATATCGCTGGGGATTCTGAGGCCTCCCGGAGACTACGGAGCCGACATAGTAGTCGGCGAGGGTCAGCCCCTCGGAAACCACCCGAACTACGGGGGACCCCTACTCGGGATATTCGCATGCAGGGGCGACATGAGGTTCGTCAGGCAGATGCCGGGCAGGATTATAGGCATGACCGTGGACTCCGAGGGTCGCAGGGCTTTCTGCATGGCGCTCCAGACGAGGGAGCAGCACATAAGACGGGAGAGGGCGACCTCGAACGTCTGCACGAACGAGGCCCTCTGCGCTGTGGCGGCGGCCGTGTACCTTTCGCTGCTCGGCCCTAAGGGCCTCAGGAGGCTGTGCGAGGTCATACTGTCGCTAAGCCACTACGCCATGAAGAGGCTCTCCGAGCTGGAGGGCGTCGAGGCCCCGCTGTTCCGTTCAGCCCACTTCAAGGAGTTCACGGTCGGCTTCAGAGACGCTCGGGTCGACGAGGTGAACAAGGCCCTCATCGAGAGGGGGTTCCACGGTGGAAAGCCGATAAGCCGGGAGTTCCCCGAGCTCGGGGAGGCCGCCCTGTACTGCGTGACCGAGGTCCACTCCAAGAGGGACATAGACGGCCTCGTGGAGGCTCTGAGGGAGGTGTTGGAGGCTTGAGTTTCAGGCAGGCCCGGTGGAACGAGCCCCTCGTGTTCGAGATGGGCTTCGAGGGACGGGTTGGGACGCTCCTGCCGGAGGTCGACGAGGAGGTTAAGGGGGCAGTGGGGGAGCCGTCGAAGCTCGTCCCTGAGAGAATGCTCAGGAGGGAGCCCCCAGACATTCCGGAGCTTTCTGAGGTCGAGGTCCTCAGACACTTCGTGCACCTTTCTCAGATGAACTACGGAGTGAACTCGGGCAGGATGTACCCGTTGGGAAGCTGCACGATGAAGTACAACCCCGTCGTGAACGAGCTCCTGGTGAGGGATGAGAGACTCGCCTGGGCCCACCCGTACCAGGATCCAGACACTGTTCAGGGCATACTCGAGATACTGTACACCCTGAAGACATGGCTGGCTGAGATAACGGGCATGGACGACGTCAGCCTACAGCCGTCCGCAGGGGCCCACGGAGAGTTCCTCGGAGTCCTGATAATCAGGGCCTACCACAGGCTCAGGGGGGAGCTGGGGCTCAGGAGGGAGATCATCGTGCCGGACTCAGCCCACGGGACGAACCCTGCGAGCGCAGTCATGGGAGGGTTCAAGGTCGTCACAGTCCCGTCGGACGGGAGGGGATGCGTCGACATGGAGGCCTTGGAGACCGCCCTGTCGGAGAGGACCGCCGGCCTGATGCTCACCAACCCGAACACGCTCGGGCTTTTCGAGGACAGGATACTCGAAATCGCCGACATGGTCCACGGGGTCGGAGCGCTTCTGTACTACGACGGAGCAAACCTCAACGCCATACTCGGGAAATGCCGTCCAGGCGACATGGGGTTCGACATCGTCCACCTGAACATACACAAGACCTTCTCGACACCCCACGGAGGAGGTGGGCCTGGTGCAGGTCCCATAGCCGTCAAGCGGGAGCTCTCGAAGTTCCTCCCAGCCCCTACAGTCGAGTTTGACGGCGAGAAGTACTACCTGGACTACGACAGGCCCCACGCTGTTGGGAGGGTTAGGGGCTTCCTCGGGAACGTGGTGCCCCTCGTGAAGGCTTTTGCGTACATACTCTCCATGGGGCCTGAAGGCCTGCGGGAGGCGGCTGAGGTGGCTGTTCTGAACTCGAACTACCTGATGAACAAGCTCAGACGGGTCAGGGGGTTCTCACTCCCGTACGGAGAGGGGAGGTGGAGGAAACACGAGTTCGTCCTCAGCTCCGAAAGACTGAGGAAGGAGACGGGTGTAGGGGCTGGGGATGTGGCCAAGGCCCTGATAGACCACGGGTTCCACCCGCCGACTATGTACTTCCCACCCATAGTCGAAGAGGCCTTGATGGTCGAGCCCACGGAGACCGAGCCCCTGGAGGAGCTGGATAGGTTCGCCGATGCCTTGGCCGAAGTTTCCAGACAGGCGTACGAGAACCCCGAGGCAGTTAGGGGGTGTCCGAGGAACGCCTCGGCTTCGAGGGTGGACGAGGTCAGGGCGTCTCATCCGAAGACTATGTGCTTAAGCTGGAGAATGTATAAAAGTAGGCTGGAGCTACGTAAATGTAAGCGTGACCCGAGATGAGCTCCGTCCCGGAGGCGGATGGGGAGGATTTTATAAATAGCGTTGTGGATTTGGGTGGGGGCCCATGATAACGCTGCTTAAGGTACTGCTGGACTCGATTAAGGCGATGCCAGGCTCGACGCTGTTCATATTCCTGATAGCCGTCGTCGTAAACGTAGCCACGAACCTCGCAAACAGGCTCACGATGGACGTCAAGGAGTACCGTAGGTGGTCCATAGAGTTCAACAAGGTTGGCAAGGAGCTCAGGAAGGCCATGGCCGCTGGGGACAGGAAGCGTGTGGCGAGGTTGAAGAAGAGGCAGAAGGAGCTCCTGGACATCCAGTCGAAGATGATGGCTAAGAGGAGCAGGATATGGATAATATCGTTCATCCCGATGCTCATCCTCTGGAGGGTCCTCGTTTCGATGTACAAGGACGTACCCGTCGCCTACATACCCCTACCCGTAAAACTGCCCTACCACCCACCCCCAACAGCCCTCGGAACCGAGATAGGCCTGACGCTCTGGTACTTCATAGCCTCATTCGCCATATCCCTTCCAATCTCCAGGGCCCTCGGCCTAACCTTCGAGATGGAAGATTGAGGGGGTGAAACAGGGTTGCCGAGGCCCTCGCAGAGGAGGGCGAAAGCCGTTTCGGTTAAGCTCCCTGGAGGGAGGACGACGATACACTACAAGGACAAGCGTCCAGGCCCGGCCAGGTGTGCCATATGTCATGCTCCACTTGGAGGGGTTCCGAGGCTCAGACCGAGCGAATTGAGGAAGCTTCCTAAGTCTTCCAGGAGACCTGAGAGGCCGGGTGGAGGCTACATATGCCACAGGTGTCTCCAGTACTTCCTCAAGATGGAGGCCAGGAGGATGGCCTGATGGTCGTCATAGCCGTAAGCGGCCTACACGGCTCCGGAAAGTCCACCTATGCCAGGGAAATCGCCAAAGAGTTCGGCTTAAGGTACGTCTCAGCCGGGATGGCGTTCAGGAAGGTGGCCGAGGAAAGGGGTATGACGCTCGAAGAGCTGACGAAGCTGGCTGGAAGGGACCCGGAGGTAGACAAGGCCATAGACGAGATGGTCAAGAGGGAGGCTGAGAGGGGCGACGTGGTCCTCGACGGCCTGCTCGTGGCGTGGATGGCCGGGGACAGGGCTGACATAAAGATATTCCTCACAGCCCCCTTCGAGGAGAGGGTCAGAAGGATAGCCGTGCGGGACGGGAAGAAGTTGGAGGACGCTCTTGAGGAGACAAAGTTTAGGGAGGAGGCTGAGGCCGACAGGTTCAGGAGGTACTACGGAATAGACATCCACGACCTGTCGATATACGACGTCGTCCTGAACACGGCCCTGATGCCCCTCGAATCGAACGTTAAGATACTTAAGGAGATAATCCGAGAGTATATTGCCTCAAGGGGTGAATAGGTTGGCCGTGCTGGAGATAGGCAGGATATGCGTCAAGACCTGCGGACGTGAGGCGGGGAGGAAGTGCGTCATAGTCGACATAATAGACAAGAACTTCGTCCTGATTACAGGTCCAAAAAGCCTGACTGGCGTGAGGCGTAGGAGGGTGAACGTGAGGCACATAGAGCCGACGGAGTTCAAGGTGGACATAAGGCGTGGAGCCAGCGACGAGGAGGTGCTGGAAGCCCTGAAGAGCTCCGGGCTGATAGACCGCATGGAGCGTATAAGCCTGAGCAGGCTCAAGCCCTCCGAACTGATTAGGAGCATGGTCTAAACCACGTCGGCGAGCAGTATCTTCTCGTAGGCCGTCAACAGGTGGCTGAGCAGATTCGGTAGAACACTCCCCCTCGAGTAGGCTGCCAACCCCCGTCTGGCGAGGATGACGTGTTTTCCGTCCACGATGAAGACGGAGACGGGTGGCTCCACCTGGAGGGGCTTAACCTTACACACGTAGCTCAGCTCCCTCACGAGGAACCTGTCCTCCTCGTCCACCGGAGTCATGATCGTCACGCATACGCCACGCTCTATCAGGTCGTCCAGGAGCTTGTTTCCTTCCCTGAAGAACGTGTACAGGTACTCCTTGTCGAGCATCATCCTGACGTCGTGCTTTGCGTCGGAGAGGACGTTGAGTATCCTATCTATGTGGTGGGGAGACCTGAACACCCAGACCGGCTCCATCGGAGGCTTAACCTTGGAGCCCAGGTAGGCCCTCTCGAGCGTCTCTATGATGCCCTTCAGAGCCTTGAGGTTCCGCTCCATCTCCCTAAGCTTCTTGGAGAAAACCTTCTTGGGAGAAATCGGAGCGAACTCCATCGGCTTGTTTGGAACCTCCATGACCAAACCCCTCTCCACAAGCCTCCTGAGGACGCTGTATATCTTGGTCCTGGGAACACCCGACTCCATGCTGAGCCTACTGGCTCCAGAGACGCCTATCCTGACGAGGGAGACGTAAACCCTCGCCTCGTACTCCGAAAGCCCCATGTAGCGGCTTATCCTACTCCACACGGAGTCCGACATGGTGGACACGAATTTTATCTCGTTTTCAAGCCTATTCTCAACACTCATCAAAAATCACCGAATTAAATTAAAAATAGACAAAATATTTAAGCATTTTTCTCCGAAAAATTCGATTTTTTGTAAGCAATTTTTTAGACGGGTTGCGAACACAGTACCTGAAAACGTGTTACCGGTTTCCATGTTCTCACGTTATCGGTTTTCTCGTTTGTTGCACAGATCATCATATATCCAAACTAACACCAGTCACTGGAAACTTACATAAAGCTTTAATTATATCATATCACAAAATTGGAAGAGGGTGTCGCAGTTGGAAGCTTCCTCCCTCAGGGAAGTTTTTAGAGCTCTTTCGAAGAGATACGCCCTCGAAATCCTCAGTTGCATCGTGGACAGGGACAAGAACATAACGGAAATCTCGGATGAAACCGGGATACCCTACACGAGTGTCCAACAGACCGTATCCATGCTCGAGAGGGTGGGTCTCGTCAGAACTGTGTACGACAGGGATCCTTCTTCGAAGAGACCTGTGAGGAGGGTTTTCATAAACAACTTCATGATAATAGTGACGCCTGAAACCATAAGGAAGGCCGTAGTGAAGTCCCTCTGCGTCCAGGGCAGTTAGCCTCCACGCCCCCTGTACTCCACGGCCTCCAGAAACCTGCGGATGACGCTTGGCCTATTCGTCACTATCCCGTCCACACCCATCTCCACGAGCCTCCCAGCCTCCGCCACGTCGTCCACGACCCAGGGGTAGACCTCGATTCCGGCCTCGTGGAGGTCGTCTACCACCCAGGCCTCGACGTACCTGGCCTTCATGAAGACCATGTCGGCCCACGCCTCGGAGGCGACCCTCGACGGGTTCACGGGCTGCGACGACACTATGACGCCTGCCTTCACAGTAGGGTCGAGTCTCTTGACGTTCCTGACAAGCTTGTGGTAGAACGAGGAGACGACCACCCGGTCCACGGCGTCCAACGACCTCAGGAGGTTCATCAACCTCCACTCGTGGCCCGGAACCTTGACCTCCAGGACCAGGGTTCCACGTCCCTCCGCCTCGTCCAACACCTCCTCGAGGGACGGTATACGTTCCCCCATCCCTGCGTCCAGCTTCCTGAGCTCGTCGAAAGTCATCTCGGACACACGTCCGCTTCCGTCGGTCGTCCTGTCCACCGTCTCGTCGTGTATGACCACGAACCTCCCGTCCCTGCTCACCCTCACGTCCACCTCGACCCAGTCTGCTCCGACCTCGAATGCCTTCCTCACGGCTCTGAGCGTGTTCTCGGGCTCGGTTCCGGAGGCCCCCCTGTGGGCTACGACCTTCATCAGCTGTAGATATGCGTCGGGCCTACTTAAGCCCGATTTAAGGGTTCTGTAACCGGCTTAGCCCGTGTCCGGTGACAGGTTAATATTGGACTGCTCTGATAGGTGTTGGGTATGAAGCGTGTGATAACGCTCGAGCACGGAGGCGGCGGCAGGCTGATGAGGGAGCTCATCGAGGGGCTGATAATCCCGGCGTACAGGCTGAACAAGACTCCCGGCGGCATAGGGCTTCCGGAGATGGACGACGGAGCCTCCATAAAGGTGGCAGGCATCAACATCGTGCTGACGACGGACGCCTACACAGTCAGCCCGATATTCTTCCCAGGGGGCGACATAGGGCGTCTGGCCGCCTGCGGGACGATAAACGACCTGTCGGTCATGGGGGCCAGACCGCTGGCCCTGGCCACGTCCATGGTCGTCGAGGAGGGGTTCGAGGTGGAGAAGCTGTCGAGGATAGTCCGGTCGATAGACGAGGTCTCCTACGAGGTGGGTGTACCCGTCGTGGCCGGAGACACGAAGGTCATGGAGAAGGGGAAGATAGACGGGATCGTCATAAACGCATCTGGCGTCGGGTTGGCCGACAGGGTCATAAGCGACTCAGGGCTGAGACCGGGGGACAAGATAATCATAACCGGACCTATAGGAGACCACCACATAGCCCTCCTGTCCGCAAGGGGAGACCTTGGCTTCGAGGTTCCTGTCAAATCCGACACGGCCCCGCTTTGGGAGACGGTCGAGGCGGCCCTGGACCTCGGAGCTGTGACGGCTATGAAGGACCCGACGAGGGGCGGAGTGGCCTCAGCCCTGAACGAGATGGCGAAGAAGTCTAAGGTGGACATACACGTCTGGGAGGAGAGGATACCCATAAGGGAGGAGGTCCTCGGTGTGGCGGAGGCCCTCGGCCTAGACCCTCTGGAGCTGACCAACGAGGGCGTCGTCATCATGGGCGTCAGAAGCGAGCTGGCGGAGGAGGCCCTCCAAGCCGTCAGGGCGACGAAGTACGGCTCGATGGCCGAGATAGTCGGCGAAGTCAGGGAGGGGAGCGGGCTGGTGGTCCTCGAGACGGTCGTCGGCGGTAGGAGGGTTGTCAGGGAGCCTCTTGGAGCACCTGTTCCGAGGATATGCTGACGCTCCTACCCAGGATTTTGCTCCACACGGCCTCCAGGAGCCCCTCTATGTTTATTCCCTCCTTCGCTGACACGAACACCCAGCTGTAGCCCATGAGGGTCGCATGAACCTTTTCCAGCACGTTCTCGATGTGCCTTTCGTCCACGAGGTCCACCTTGTTGAAGACGACCAGAGTCTTCGACGGTTCTACGCCAATCCTTCTGAGGAGCTTTAGGCCGTGGTTGAGCTTGAGCGACAGAAGGTTCGGTTCATCCGACACGTCTACGAGGAACAGGACCACGTCAGCGTACTTCATGTCGGCCAGGTTCAGCTCGAACGACTCTATCAGCTCAGGGTCGAGGTCTATGACGAACCCTATCGTGTCCACGAACAGCATGAACCCACCCATCGGCAGGTACCTACGCTGGTACTTGGCGGATATCGTCGTGAAGGGTCTGTCGCTCACCTCCCTGTCGCTCCCCGTGAGGACGTTGAAAAGGCTCGTCTTCCCGGCGTTGTAGTACCCAGCTATGCACACTATCGGGTACCCGAGCCTACGCCGCCTCTCTATCTCGGACACGCGTCTCCTCCTCAGCTTGGATATGCGCTCCCTGATCCGGCTCATCCTCTTGGCGAGCATCCTGACCTTGTTGTGGTAGGCGTATTCACCCATGCCCCGCATGAAAGGACGCTCGGTCTTGAACCTTATGCTTGCCTGAAGCTTGAAGTACGGGTACAGCTTAGCCAGCCTGGCGGCCTCTATCTGAAGCTTCGACAACTCGTCCGAGGCGGCCTTCTCGAATATCCTGAGCGTCACCTCGTACCTGTCTACGACCTCGACACCCAGAGCCCTCGTCAGGTTGAGCTTCTGGCTGCTCGTCAAGGTGTTGTAGAACACCACAAGGTCCACGCCGTTCTCGTCCACGAACTCACGGATCTCCTCGACCTTCCCGCTCCCTATCAGGTACTTGGAGTACGGCTTTATGCGCGTCTGGACGAACTCGCCCACTACATCGTACCCGAGCGCCTCCACCAGTCTCCTGAGTTCGTTTAGCCTGACCCTCCACAGGAAGTGGTCGTGGACGTTCGTCTTCAGCATACACAGCACAGCCCTGTTCCCGGTCGTCATAGAGGCCTCAGGCACCCCCAGACAAGGCTCGTTCGAGGCTCGCCCTCACGAACCCATAGTAGACGGGGCTCGGGTTTCCGGGCCTGGACTTAAACTCGGGGTGGAACTGCGTGGCGAGGAAGAAGCTTCTGCTACTTATCTCGAGGACCTCCATGCGTCGTCTGTCGGGACTCCAGCCCGTGAACTTCAGTCCGCTCCTCTGGAGCGTCTCTATGTACTCCGGGTTTACCTCGTACCTGTGTCTGTGCCGTTCGTATATCCTGTCCGAGCCGTACAGGCTCTCGACGAGGGAGCCGTGTTGGAGGTCTATGGGGTGGAGTCCGAGCCTCATGGTTCCGCCGAGTCTGTCTATACCCCTCTGCTCTGGTAGGAGGTCTATGACAGGGTGGGGTGTGTCCGGGTTGCATTCTGTGCTGTGCGCCTCTTTCAGGCCGACGACGTTCCTGGCGTACTCTACGACGGCGAGCTGGAAGCCGAAGCATATTCCGAGGAACGGTATGCCGTGCGTCCTGGCGTACTCTATGGCCCTTATCTTCCCCTCAGTGCCCCTAACGCCAAACCCTCCTGGAACAAGCACTCCATCGTAGTTCGCCAGCTTCTCCACGGCGGACGGATCATCCTCAAACTCCTCCGTCTCTATCCAATCGATGTGAACCCTCGCCCCGAGGGCCGCTCCGGAGTGTCTCAGAGCCTCGTTCACGCTGACGTAGCAGTCTGCGAGCTTGGCGTACTTTCCGCACATGGCTATCCTCACGTCGTGCTTTACGTTCTTGAACGAGTCCACTATCTTCTTCCACTCACTCCAGTCCGGAGTCCTCTCCTCAAGCTTGAGCCTTCTGCAGACGTACTTTCCGAGACCCTGTTCGTCGAGGACCATCGGGAGCTCGTATATGCACTCCACGTCATACGAGGTGAACACGGCCTCCTCGGCCACGTTGCTGTACAGAGCTATCTTCCTCCTCGGCTCCCCGGTCACCATTCCCTGTTCGCATCTGACGACTATGGCGTCGGGCTGGAGGCCTATCCGCCTCAGCTCCATCACCGAGTGCTGGGTTGGCTTGGTCTTGAGCTCCCCTACGGACTTCAGCATCGGGACGAGGGTGACGTGGACGAGCATCGTGTCCTCGGGCTCCTCCTCCAGCCTCATCTGTCTGAACGCCTCCAGGAACGGGAGGCTCTCTATGTCACCCACGGTTCCCCCGCACTCGACTATCAGCACATCCGGGTTGGTTTGATCCGCCACGAGCCTTATGCGTCTCTTTATCTCGTCGGTCACGTGGGGTATTATCTGGACGCATTTCCCGAGGTACTCTCCTCTGCGTTCGCGTTCTATGACCGTCTGGTACACCTGCCCCGTCGTTATGTTGTTCCACCTGTTCAGCGTCAGGCCGAGGAACCTCTCGTAAGCTCCCAAGTCCATGTCGGCCTCGTACCCGTCGTCGAGGACGTAGACCTCGCCGTGTATGTAGGGGTTCATAGTCCCCGCGTCGACGTTCAGGTACGGGTCTATCTTCACGACGTTGACCGTGAACCCCCTTACCTGGAGTATCTTCCCTATCGAACACGTGACGAGGCCCTTACCGAGGCCGCTCATCACACCGCCTGTTATGAACACGAACTTCGGCATAACCAACCTAAAGATTTTCCGAGCCGCATGGATTAAGGTTCCTCCGGGAGGGTGGGGGTTACGGATTTGTAGGTGTTCCGACACGTTGTTCGTGGTGTACGAGAGTTGTCCGAAGCGGCTGAGGAATCCCCCACGGGCCGAGGAACCCTGTTCTTGGGGGCTCCGATAACGTACATACCCATATGGGCTGCCATAATCGTGGTCCTCAGCCTGATACCGCTGTCCCCAGTCGTGGGCGGTGGAGGGTTCTTCACGCTTTCCATGGCCGTCTCACCCCTGGTCGGCGTGGTCCTCGGCCCGTGGGCTGGAGCCCTGACGGCCCTGATCGGGGGTTACGTAAGCATGGCTGTGGCCCCCTACGGCGCTGTACTCGGGCCTCTGGAGCCCATCCCCAGGGCGCTTGAGGCGTTGGTCGGAGGTTTCGTAGCCCACAGACGTAGGGAATTCACGTGGCTGGCGGCGGCCTTCGGACCGGCTCTGCTCGTGGTCTTTTGGGCTTCGTTTCCGGCGGTTGGGATGGAGTTTCCCCGCTGTCCGCTGCCCCCTCCGCTGTCCATGTTCAGCCCCTACGCCGGCTTCCTGTTTGGAGCGACGCACGTGTGGCCGTCTTGGATTCTGCTCTTGGCCACGTCCGGAAGGGTTAGGGAGTGGATATCCCACGGCGACTTCAAGAAGCTGTCCACGGCGATGTTCATAGTGACGTACTACGTCTCAAGCTCCGTCGGACACGTCCTCGGAGCCACCCTCTCCCTGTACCTGTACAGGTTCCCGCTCGTGCTGTACGTATACACAGCCCTCACCGTAACTTGGGCTGAGAGGCTCGTGATGGCCGTGTGTGGAGCCGTCATGGGAGCCGCAGCCATAACGGCCATGAGGAAGGCTGGAGCCGTGAAGCCGCTGTACACAATATGGTGACCGTGGGATGCGACGTCGAAGTCGGTAACTTTTTCCCGAAAGCGTTCAACTAAATCTGGAGTGAGGGTGTTCTTCGACCCAGAGTCCATAGCGGTCGTCGGGGCGTCCAGGAAGCCGGGGAAGCCCGGGCACGTGATCGTAAAGAACCTCCTCGAAGGCAGGCGCAGCGGCCTCCTCAGGGCTGAGATATACCCCGTCAACCCGAAGGCTGAGGAGATCCTCGGCCTCAGGTGCTACCCGTCTCTGCTGGACGTGGAGGGAGACGTGGAGCTCGCCGTGTTTGCGATCCCGGCTGAGGCCGTTCCGTCGGCCATGGAGGACGCGGCTGAGAAGGGTGTGAAGGGTGCAATAATAATCTCCGGCGGCTTCTCGGAGATGGGTAGAAGCGACCTGGAAGAACGTGTGGTCGAGATAGCCTCGAAGGCGGGGATAAGAGTAGTTGGGCCGAACTGCATGGGCATCTACGACCCTTACACAGGCCTCGACACGATGTTCATACCAGTGTCCAGGAAGATAAAGGGCAAGAGCATGGAGGTCCTCCCGAGGCCTGGGAGAGGCTACATAGCCTTCATATCCCAGAGCGGGGCGTTCGGCGGAGCGGCTCTGGACTACCTGGCCGGGAAGGGGCTTGGGATAAGCAAGTTCGTGAACCTCGGAAACCGGTGCGACGTAGACGAGGCAGACCTCCTCGAATACCTCCTGGAAGACCCGAACACGCTCGTCGTGTCGCTCTACGTGGAGGGCTTCAAGGACGGAAGGAAGTTCATGAAAGCGGCCTCAGAGTTCTCGCTCAGGAAACCCATAGTCGCGTTCAAGGCCGGCAGGACGGAGGCGGGCGCCAGGGCCGCCCTGTCCCATACGGGCTCCCTCGCCGGATCCGACAGGGTATACTCAGCCGCGTTCAAGCAGTGCGGGGTTGTCAGGGCGTACGGGATGAAGGAGCTCTTCAACATGGCCAAGGCCCTCCTGATGCAGCCTCCGGCCAGGGGTCCGAACGTGGCCATACTGACGGACGGAGGGGGCGCCGGTGTGATGGCGGCGGACGAGTGTGAGGCCAGGGGGTTGAACGTGGTGGAGCTTTCTGAAGGAACCTTGAGGAGGTTCGAGGAGATGAGGCGTGAGGGCCGGATACCGGCCTTCGCCCCGTACCGCAACCCGGTGGACCTCACGGGCTCGGTCACGGATGAGATGCTTACCGAGTGTCTCGAGGTGCTCCTCGAAGACGAGGTTGTGGACGGTGTGGTCGCCATACCGCTTCACGCTCCACCAGCCTTGACCGACAGGTTCGTGGACGGTATAGCCGAGGTGTCCCGTAGGTTCGACAAGCCCGTAGTCGTCTGCGACATAGGTGAGGGCGAGATGGCCACGTACGTCAGGGGGAGGTTCGACGAGCTCGGCGTACCGGCCTACGAGACCCCCGAGGAGGCTGTGGCATCGCTCTGGGCTTTATACGCTTATGGACGTTTCCTCAAGTCCAGGGGGGTCTTCGACGAGTACTTGGAGGAGTTCCTGTCAAGGAGGTGTAGGTTGTTCGGGGGAGCGTGAACCCTTCAAGGCCCATACGGGAACCATGAAGTCCCTCCCCCCTTCGAGGACAAGCCTGTAAAAGACCTCCCCATCCCTGTAGACGGCCTCCAGGGTCCCCTCCGCGTACACGGTCTCCCCAGCCCAAGCCTGCTCCGTGAACCTACCCCTGAAGCTCTGGAGCTCCGACACTTCGGCCTCGACTCCCCAGAGCACCTTGACGTCCTCGACACGGTACAGGCATGGCGTGTAAACCGCCCAGGAGTCGTCCGACACCACGGCCTTGATGCGACATCTACCAACCCTACGGTAGACCGCCTCACCGTACCGCTCTCCAAACTCCCAAGGCTCTGGCACAAGCCTCAGGAAGTACCCCCTCCCGTCGACTAGACCCTGGAGGACCTTCCTCGCCTCAACCCTCATCAAAGCCTGAAACGGGATGGGTGGGTTCGAACCCCACCTGAACCGACAAGCCTCCTCCAACAGCCTGCCACGGTGAGCAGAGACGCCACGGCGCCCCACGAGTCCCCTCAAGGCACGGTAGACCTCAGCCCCCTCACGAACCCCATAGACGGTCATGTCCACATCCGAATTCGATCTATGGAGGCCGAGCAGGGTGGAGCCTGAGACACCCATGCGGTCCGTGGGGACGCCGCTCTCGTCCGAGAGCTCCAAGGCCAGCTTGGATGCAGCTTCCTCGACACGGTCGGACGCACCTTCCTTGAGTATGGCTTTGAGCCGTTGCCTGGGAAGATAGACCACGGCGGCGTCCCTAAGGGGGACGGCCTGGATGGTTCTTCCGAAGAACGGGTCTTCCATGACGTAGTTTGGGCAGAGTCTCCTGGCCTCTGTGAAGGACTCTTTTAGGCTTTTGATTCTCCTGAACTTGACGCCGTTTCTGATTCTGTCGCCGTTTGGGTCTGGTACGTACCTGAGGAACGCCACGGCCATGTTCGGCGGGTGTATGAGGCCCTTAACCGTGAATATGAGGTTTCCACGGGTCTCCACGTAGTCTCCTTCAATCAGCGTTCTGACGCCGTGGACCCTGTGGGTCATCACCTGGGCCTCCGACGTTCGACTATCGTGGGGGGCTCGTCCCTCAGTCCTTTGACGTACTCCAGCGCCTCCTCGAAGTTTGCCTCCACGTGGAACTTACGTCTGAAGTACTTCACGATGTTCCTCACATCCCTGGCCAGCAGGTCCTCAGCGTTGGGATGCCTCCTCGTGACGTACTGGGGCCAGTCTATTATCAGGACCGTTCCGTCCGGTTTGAGGATGACGTTGTACTCGCTGAGGTCCGAGTGCACCACCCCGGCCTTCAGGTACGCCTTCCTGACGTTGTCCAGTATGTCCAGCAGAACGGAGGCTGGGTCTCCGACGTCCACGTACTCGACGAGCTCGTCTCCGTGTATCATGCCCATCACGACGACGTGCCTGTTCTGGGCTATGGGCCTCGGGACGGACACCCCCGCCTCGTAGACCAGCTTAAGGGCCCTGTACTCCCTCTTCGCAGCCAGCCTGGACTGGTAGAGCCAGGATATGTGCATCCTGTCCTCGACGTAGCTCCTCTTAACCCTCGTCTTCCTGAAGCTCATCCTTCCAAGCCTGTGGAACTTCACGGCAACCTCCTCCCCACTCGGCGTGAGGGCCGTGTAGACGTCCGCCTCCTTCCCGACGCCGAGGCGCTTCCCAAAAGCCTGTATGACATCCGCCTTGACCAAGGCGTTTATAGCCAAACAATCGTACCCGGCGGCTCTCAGGATGTAGCCAACGTAGAGCTCAGACCATCTCCTTATGAGCCCAAACTTGTGAAGCCTCCTTAGCCTGTACGAAACTTCGTCGGGGTTTAGGCCTGAGAATGCGGTTATAAACCTGTCAGGGACGTACTCGTGCCTGGCCATGCCGAGCTCTATGGCAGTTAGGACTCTGATATCCTCAGGCTCGAGCTCCCTGAACACTGACACGGCGACGTCTGCGGGACTCGACATCCAAAGCTATCTAACGCTTCGCTATATGTTAAACAAAGCCTTGGCGTTAAGCCCCAGTACGGCCTCCAGCTCGTCGTCCCGTAGTCCAGCCACCCTAACCTTCTCCAGCTCGTACGCCGGGTGTCCGAACGGCATGTCCGAACCGTACAGAACCCTGTCGACCCCCACCGTCCTCACGGCCTCGAGTATCTTCGTGTGCATGGGCATCCCAGACGTCTCGAGGTAGACGTTGTCGTGCTTCTTGGCGACCTCTATGGATGCGTTTATGTACACGATGTGTCCATGCCCCATGTGGCCGAGGATTATCTTCAGGTCTGGGAACGTGTCCGCCAGTTCCTCGAAGCTCCACGGCAGGCTCCAAGGCGGGTGGCCGCAGTGGAACAGTATCGGGACGTCCAGCCTTACGGCCTCCTCGGCGATGGGGTAGACCACCTTCGAGTTCGGGAGGTACGAGTGTAGGAGCGGGTGTAGCTTCACACCTTTGAAACCCCAGCCCTCTACGGCTTTTCGAACCATGTTCCTTGCGTTCTCCTTCCACGGGTTCACCCAGATGAGGCCGTATATCCGCTCCGGGAAAAGCCTCGAAGCCTCCAGCGTGACGTCGTTGGGTATCGACGAGACGAGCGAGGCTCTTATGGTGTACTGGTCCATGACCTCTATCATCTCACGGACGCTCATCTTGACGCCGAAGTCCGGGTATACCCCGAGGTGTGCATGGGCGTCTACTATGAGCAAACTTTTATCCCTCCAGACCTGTTGCCTTGCGGACCGCCATCAATATCGGAACGGTGATGATTATAGCTATCGCATCCAGCGGGTAGAACGTAATCAGGTCCAGGATGGCGTAGGAGCCGAAGAGCATGTAGTCGTACAGGAAGTAGCCGGTGTTCTTCTCCACCATCCCCAGCACCATGGCCAGGATGTCCGAGAGCTTCCCAGACCCTATTTTACGCTTGACCGAGCCCACCAGGAACCCCATCAGCCCCCTGATGACCAGCGTGGCCGGAGCCCATATCTGGAAGGCCGAGCCGTACAGAGGGTTCCACAGGTCGAACAGCATCGCACCTACCCCGCAGGCGAACGCACCCACGTAGGGTCCGAAGAGTATGGCGACTATCCAGGAGGCCACGTCGCCTGCGTGCCAGACGCCGAGTGGCGGTGGCATGTGTATGGCTATGCAGGTCATTGCGTAGACGAGGGCTGTGGAGACTGCGGTTAGGGCAACCTTCGTGGCGGTGCCTCCCTTTGTAGACGCCATCTCTATGCATTAGATTTAACTAATATATAAGACTTTCTACAGTAATTCCCGGAGCTCGTCCAGGGCCCTCAACGCCCTGACGCCCTTGTCCGTCAGCCTGAAGTACCTCCTACCATCCCTGTGGAAGGAGGTCACGAGGCCTTTGGACTCTAGGTCGGACAGGTGTTGGTAGACGGCTCCTAGGGTTATGGCCTTCCCGAGACGCTTCCATATGGCATACCCGTAGGCATCCCCCTCCGAGAGTATTCTCAGGATGGCTCCCTTTGTTGGGAGGCTTGCATACCCCCTGACCCTCTTCACCTTCAGAGCCTTGATTATGTCCGTCGTCTTCAGACCGCTTCCAGTGAGGATGCAGACCACACGCTCCCCCTTGTCGACGACTCCGTCCCTGACTAAGCGTCTGAGGCAGGCCACTGTGGCCGAGCTGGCAGGCTCCGCAAACACACCCTCAAGCCTGGCGAGCTCCTTCCCGGATTCCAGTATCTCCCCGTCCGAGACGGCGACCGCTACTCCACGGGACTCCCTCAGGGCGTTTAGGGCCTCTGCTCCGTACATAGGGGAGGCGACTCGTAGGGCGGATATGGCGGTTCTCACCCTCTCAACCTTTTCCGGCTTCCTGCATCCCTTTATGTACGCGTCCACTATGGGCTTACACCCTTCGGCCTGGACGGCTACGAGCCTCGGAGCCGACTCGAGCTTCCCCATCATCTCCATCTCCTTGAACCCCTTCCACAGTGCGTACACCGTGCCGCCGCTTCCTGCTGGAGCTATTATCCAGTCTGGAATCCCCATCTGCTCGTGTATCTCGAACGATATGGTCTTTAGGGCCTCTATGTTGAGTGGGTTCAGCTCAGCCGTGGCGTTGTAGGCACCTGTTTCGGAGGCTATCTCCTCAGCCTTGGATATGGCATCCTCCGTGGATTCACCCCACTCCTCCACGAAGGCGTCGTAGACTATCATCTGGGCAAGCTTGCCCAGGTCTATGTTCTTCGGGACGACGGCTGTGCAGTTTATCCCCGCCTTTGCCGAGTAGGCCGCCACGGAGGCTCCAAGGTTTCCGTCTGAGCCTGAGACTATGAAGCTGTACCCGAGGTCGAGGGCGTTCGAGACCATCAGGGAGGCGCACCTGTCCCTGAACGAGCCTGTGGGGTTCACGGTCTCATCCTTCAGGTAGACCCCCACGCCGAGCTTCCCTGATAGCCTCTCAGCCTTCCTGAGCGGTGTGCCCCCCTCACCTAGCGTGACTACGCTGCTGACCTCCGGCATGTACGGGGCGTACCTCCAGAACCCCTTCCTCTCGAGGGGTTCAGCCTTCCTCAGCTCCTCCAAGTCGTACCGGTACTCCAGCGACCCCCCACACTCGCAGAACCTCCTCGGTGGATACGGGGGGCTCACGGCTCCGCACGTCGTACACACGAGCCAAGATTTCGACAATACCAGAAACATTTTCCAGAGAATCCTCAAATACCTTTCTGGTTTGCCGAGATACGTGAAGGTCTCGGAGCTTAGGCCCGGAATGGATGAGGTCTACGTAGTGGTTAGGCTAGTCGCCCTCGACCAGCCGAAGGAAGTCGAAACCAGGAGCGGAAGGCACGTGGTGGCTGAGGGGGTCGTCGAGGACGACTCAGGTTCGATAGGGCTCAGAGTCTGGGATGAGAGAGTCGAGGACCTGTCCGAAATGCGTGTGGGAGACCTGATCGAGGTTGGAAACGGGTTCGTAACCTCCTACAGGGGAGTGTGGAGGCTGAACGTCGGCAGGATGGGGTACATCAGGAAGGTCAGAACATCATGAACTTACCGCTGAGCATCAGGTCTGTGAGTTCCCTGACCCTGCTGACCTTGTCCTCGACTATGGCCTCGATCTCGTGTCTAACCCTGTCTACGGTGTAGCCCTCGTCGAGGATCACCTGGACGTTCACGACGGCAGGCTCGTCTATCGGATGCCCTATCCTGCTCAGAACCTTCACGTAGACCTCCCTTATGCCAGGCACCTCGTTGTATATGGCCTCGGACGTCAGCATCGCCAGCACGTTGTATATCTTCCCGACGTGGTTCACAGGGTTCTTACCTGCCGTGGCCTCGAGAGACATGTACCTACAAGGCGTAATCAGACCGTGAACCCTGTTGCCCCTACCCGTGTTCCCGTCGTCCCCAGCCTCAGCCGAGGTCCCCGTCACGGTTATGTAGTAGGCCCCGTGCTCAGGGTCGTCGGCCGTGTTCACGTACACCTCGACCGGGCGTTCGCATATCTTGGCCGCCAGGTCGAGTACGCGGTCCCTTATCTCCTCCTTCACGTTCATGTAGTGGTCTGGGTCGTCGGTCAGGCTGCTTATTATGGCTGCGGCTATGGTAAGCTCTATCTTGTCCCCCCTCCTTAATCCCATTACCTTTATGTCCTCGCCGACCTCGGGCAGCTCCTTCTTGAGCTCAGGGGAGTTTAGGTAAAGCTCCGTCTCCAGGACGAGCCTCTCGGTCTGGCTTAGGGGTGCAAAGGACACTCCGAACGACGTGTCGTTGGCCCTCGGCATCTCCTTGCCGAGCTCGAACACCTTCTTAAGGTCCTCTGAGCCCTGCTTGATCTTGTAGTCTATTATGACGTGCTTGTCTGGGTCGAGGAACCTGAACGTCTCCTTGAGCTGGTTCCTTATGGCCTCCACGGCTACGCTCCCGACAGGTATTAGCGTCAAGCCGTCCTCGCTCAGGACCTCGGTGGTGGCCCTGCCGGCCACCATGATGTATATTGGCTCGATGACCTCTCCTCCCCCGAACTTGGGGCTCGACCTGCCTCCGACGACTATGCCCTTGTCTACGTTGTGGTGGAGTATCGTTCCGAACATGTCCTTGTACATCTGGCAGAGGGCCCTGCAGACGCTTTCTGAGGCGTCGTCTGCTATGTGGTCTGGGTGGCCTGCGCCCTTACGTTCGACGATCTCGACTTCCTGCTCTTCGACGGGCTTCCAGCCGAGTTTTTCGACGATTATCCTCCCCAACTAAGTCGCCTCCATCATGTCCAGCTTTATGTACTGTATGTTGTTCCCCCGTATGAACAGGCTTCCGTAGCTGGCTATCAGCTCGTCACCCCTGTACTCCTTGGCTCCCTCCAGGAGTATGTTCATGTATCCGTCGCATTCGACCATCCTGCCCCTGTATTCAGAGTTGTTCTTCAACACGACGGAGACGTAGCTTCCCGTGTTCCTCACCAACACGTTCAGAGGCTTTCTGCTGGGCTCCATCACCAAATGTTCTGATGGGCATTCGCTATAAAACTCTATTGGGTAAACACCACCCTTTATCTACCAAGACAACCATACCACTATGTGTCCCAGAGGAGGATACCCAAAGCCCTGACGATAGCCGGCTCGGACTCAGGCGGCGGAGCCGGGATACAGGCAGACCTCAAGACTTTCTCAGCGCTCGGAGTCTACGGGACGACCGTCATAACCTCAGTCACAGCCCAGAACACCCTCGGAGTCACGGCCATACACGACTTGCCCCCCGAGATGGTCAGGGCTCAGATAAGAGCCGTCGTCGAGGACATAGGTGCGGACGCCGCCAAGACGGGCATGCTTTCCAACTCCGCCATAATCTCCGTCGTCGCTGAGGAAATCGACCGCTACGGGATTCCCCTCGTCGTGGACCCCGTGATGAAGGCTAAGACAGGCGCCGCCCTGCTGAGGGACGACGCCGTGGAGACGCTGATACGCAAGCTCATACCGATAGCAAAGGTCGTAACCCCAAACGTCCCGGAGGCCGAGGCCATAGCCGGGATGAGGATAAGCAGCGTCGAAGACGCTGAGAGGGCGGCTGAGAGGATAGCCTCCCTCGGGGCTGAGGCAGTCGTCGTGAAGGGAGGCCACCTCGAGGGGGACAGGGCCGTGGATGTGCTCTACGTCGACGGGACGTTAACGAGGTACGAGGCTGAGAGGATAGAGTCCAAGTGCACCCACGGAACTGGGTGCACGTTCTCCGCCGCCCTGACGGCCTACCTGGCCAAGGGATTCGATGTCGTGGAGGCCGTGGGAAGGGCTAAGGAGTTCGTCTCGAAGGCCATAAGGTATGGGCTTGAGGTAGGCTCCGGCGTGGGCTCCGTCAACCCGATGGCTTGGCTTTACGACGAGTCCGAGAAGTACCGTGTCATCTCGGAGCTCCTGAAGGCAGTCAGGGTTCTGGAGTCCTCCCCCCACGCCCACAAGCTCGTGCCCGAGACCCAGATGAACCTCGTGATGGCGCTTCCCCACGCCTCTTCCATACAGGACGTCGCAGGCTTCCCAGGCAGGATAGTCAAGGTTGGGGACAGGGTTAAGGCCGTGTCATGTCCGGAGTTCGGCGCCTCCAGACACGTCGCGAACGCCGTTCTGACGGCCATGAAGTTCAACCCTGAGATACGCTCAGCGATGAACGTGAGGCTTTCCGAGGAGCTGCTGAAGGTCTGTAAGAAGCTTGGGTTCGCTGTGTCGTACTACGACAGGTCTGAGGAGCCTCCTGAGATAAGGGAGGTGGAGGGTGCCACCATACCGTGGGGGACGAGGGTTGCCATAGAGAGGTTCGGAGCGGTTCCAGACGTCATATATCACCGAGGAGGCTGGGGGAAGGAGCCGATGGCCACCGTATTCGGCAGAACCCCCCTGGAGGTGGTCGAGAAGGCCCTCTCCATAGCCTCGAGGCTCGTCGAGGTGCAGAGGGCCACGTAGTCCCTGAGCCCTCGGTCGAGGATGCGGTGAACCCTCAAGCCGCAGGCCTCTAAAACATTCCTCAGGTCCTCGGCGCTGAAGCTCTTCTTGAGACCCGTGACGGAGACCCTCGACCCCTCCCTGAGGACCCTGATCAGCTCCCTGAGCGTCTTCTCCGGGTCGGGCATGTTGTTCAGCAGGGTCACGGCTACGGCCCCGTGGAAAACCCCAGACCTGAACGGCTGGTAGTCTGCGTCGGACAAGACGAGGTGCGTCCAGGTTCCTCTGAACCTCTCCACAGCCTTCGTGACCATCCCGCTGGAGAAGTCTAAGCCGACGAAGGCCGCAGGTGGGGTCTCGATCACCTCCATAGACAGGCCGGTCCCGCATCCGAGGTCGAGGATCACCTCAAATCCGGACAAGTTGAGCCACTTCAAGGCCTCCGTGAGCTTGGGAACCTGCTCGTCTCTGTAGCATCCCTCGTAGACCCTCCAACCCATCGAGTCGTACCTTCTCATAACCCGGAGCTTTTCGGAGACCTCCCGAGCCCCGGCTGACAACCCAAAAGTATTTCACGCGTACTTCGGGAATAAGTTTGGCATGTCTGTCCCGGAGGAGCACAAGAGGGGCGCCCCGAGGAGCGTTAAGTTTGCGGTCATAACCGTCAGCACGTCCAGGTACAACCTCATGAAGGCAGGCAAACCCTTCACGGACGAGTCCGGAGACCTGATATCCGAGATGGTTGAGAAGGCTGGCCACACGGTCTCGAGGCGTATGCTCATCCCAGACGACGCTGAGAAGATACGGGAGGCCCTCGGGGAGGCCCTGGAGTGCTCGGACATAGTCGTCCTGTCCGGTGGGACGGGCATATCGCCGACCGACGTGACCATAGAGACCGTGGAGCCGATGTTCGAGAAGGGGCTGCCGGGCTTCGGCGAGCTTTTCAGGCTTCTCAGCTACGTGGAGCTGGGTTCGTCGGCCATGCTCACGAGGTGCACCGCAGGAACCGTTTCAGGTAGGGTCGTGTTCTGTATACCCGGCTCCCCGGAGGCCGTCAGGGTTGCTTTGAGTAAGTTGATAATCCCGGAGGCTGGGCACCTCGTCAAGCATGCCCGGGGTCTCGGGTAGACTTTACACGGGGCGGTGAAAAACCCGGTCCGGCCTTCTGGAGGTTTTTCGGGCCTCCTGCACGGAGACGGTCTTAGGGTTCGCCTAACATTTTTAACATGGCCCTCAGAGATATGGTTGAACGCCGAAAGGGAGTGGGATGGAGCGAAACGTATTCTCGCTTCTCTGCAAGCCCATAAGGAGGCTGCTCGAGGAGAGGGGGTTTAGGGAGCCCACAGAACCCCAGAGGAAGGCCATACCGCTGATACTGGAGGGTAAGAACGTCCTCCTCATATCCCCGACAGCCACGGGTAAGACAGAGGCCGCCATACTCCCGGTGCTCCACCTCTTCCTGACGAGCGGGGAGAGGAAGCCCGGCATAAAGATACTGTACATAACGCCTCTCAGGGCCCTGAACAGGGACATGCTTGACAGGCTTCTCTGGTGGTGTGAGCGTCTGGACGTGAAGGTTGCCGTCAGACACGGGGACACCGCCACCTCGGAGAGGGCCCGTCAGGCGAGGAGCCCCCCGGACATGCTGATAACGACGCCTGAGACCCTTCAGGCCATACTGTGTGGAAGGGTTATGAGGGGCTACCTGAAGAGCCTTAGACACGTCATCGTGGACGAGGTTCACGAGATAGCCGACAACAAACGTGGATGTCAGCTCTCGCTGGCCTTGGAGAGGCTCAGGGAGATGATCGGACACGACTTCCAGATAATAGGCCTAAGCGCGACGATAGGCACGCCCGAGGAGGTTGGACAGTTCCTCGTCGGAGTCGGAAGGGAGGTCGAGATAGTGAAGGTTTCAGCCGCCAGGTACATGAAGTTCTCGATACTCTACCCCCAGCCGACCGAGAGGGACTACAGGATAGCGTCTAAGCTCTATACGAGGCCCGAGGTGGCGGCCAGGCTGAGGGTTATGAGGGAGCTCATAGAACGCCACAACTCGACTCTGATATTCACGAACACCCGAGCCATATCCGAGGTCCTGACCAGCAGGTTCAGGGTGTGGGACTCGGAGCTCCCTGTCAGCATACACCACGGCTCCCTGTCCAAGCCCTCCAGGATAGCGGCCGAGAGGGGGTTGAAGAGCGGGGAGCTCAAGTCAGTCATATGCACGTCCTCCCTTGAGCTCGGGATAGACGTCGGCAGGGTGGACTTGGTCATACAGTACATGTCGCCAAGACAGGTTACCCGTCTTGTTCAGAGGGTCGGCAGGAGTGGACACAGGGTTGGAGGCGTCGCCAAGGGTGTCGTGATAACGATGGACTCGGACGACACGCTGGAGGCCATGGTGATATGCCGTAAGGCCCTGGCGGACGAGCTGGAGCCCGTCGTGATACCGGAGAAGCCTTACGACGTGCTGATAAACCAGATAGTCGCCCTGCTGATATGGAGGAGCCGGTGGTACTTCCACAACATACTCGAAATATTCCGCAGGGCCTACCCGTTCAGGAACCTGACCGAAGAAGACCTGCTGTTCGTCCTCAGGTACATGCACGAGAGGTTCCCGAGGCTGGCTTGGGTCTCGGAGGAGGATCAGGTCGTCCTCAAGCCTAGGAGACGTGTGAAGGACGTGTACAGGTACTTCTTCGACAACCTCTCGATGATACCGGATGAGAAGGACTACCTCGTCATAGACGAGACCACAGACACCCCCGTCGGCATACTGCACGAGGCATTTGTGGCAGAGTACGGCCAGCCGGGAGTGAAGTTCATATGCCGTGGAAGTCCCTGGATAATCCTCAACGTGTACGGGGACAAGATATACGTCAAGCCCGTGGACGACCCCACCGGAGCCATACCGAGCTGGGTCGGCGAGGAGCTCCCCGTCCCCAAGGAGGTGGCTGAGGAGGTCGGCAGGATCAGGGGCTTCGTCGAGGAGGGCATCAAACAGGGCGAATCCCCGCTCAGGATAGCCGAGAAGCTCTCGGAGAGGTACCCGATAGACCCGGAGACGGCGCTCAGGGCAATCTCCGAGACCGTGGAGCACGTTGAGAAGGGTCTTCCGACTCCGACGGACAGGCGTATAGTCGTCGAAGGCTGGGGTGACATGGTCATCATCCACTCCAACTTCGGCTCCCTCGTGAACAGGACGCTCGGAAGGGTTCTGGGGTACCTGATATCCGAGGACGTGGGCTTCACAGTCGGGGTCCAGCAGGACCCGTACAGGATAATGCTCCAGACGTTCGGGGAGGTCGGGGTCAGGTACGTCGCCCAGGCGTTGAGGGAGCTTCCAAAGATGGACGTGAAGGACCTGGCCCGCAAGGCCGTGGAGAGGACGGGTTTGTTCAAGAGGCGTCTCATCCACGTGGCCAGGAAGGCTGGCGCCCTGGAGAAGTGGGCTAACTTCAGCAACGTCTCCATGTCCAAGCTCGTCTCGATGTTCGAGGGGACGGCCATATACGAGGAGGCCTTGAAGGACACTTTCAGGAAGGACTTGGACGTCGAGGGGACGCTGGAGGTCGTCGAGGGAATACGAAACGGCAACATAGAGGTCGTCGTCCTCGAATCCAGGGAGGAGCCCTCTCCGATAGCCAGGGTGGGCATAGAGAGGATGAGCATGAAGATGGACATCATACCGCCCGAGAGGATGAAGAAGCTCCTACTCGAGTCCACGAAGGCCAGGATACTCGGAGAGTTCGTCCACCTCCTCTGCGTGAA
>CBFDTC010000007.1:0-30457 GCA_965612785.1 Candidatus Bathyarchaeota archaeon | reverse complement strand
ACCGGATAAGGGGATACTACCTCGACGGAGAAGACGCATATATAATGGCCCTAAAATTGGAGGAGGGGCGATTATAAGGGTTTTATATGTGTTTTGGGCTATGTTTTGGCGTATGTATCGGATGGTGGCCAGGCTAAGATGGGTGGAATATATAGGTGTAAAACAATCGTTAAACGGATGTTCCATATGATGTGGCGAAACGGCTTTCCGTTTTTTTTGTGGAAAAAGCATTAACCGTTTCCGATTTGGGGCTATTCGTTCAAAAAAGGCTGTAAAATAAGGCTTTTATACCAAATTGCATAGTGCATATATTCTTGGGGTGGTTGGGTGGGCCTCGAAAAGTATGTTGAGAAGGAGGTTCTGTTCAGCGAGTATGGACCCGGTAGGAAGATTGCCGAGTTCGTCATCGTGGTCAAGAACGTTCCTGGAGCGTTTGCGAAGATATCGCAACTCGCGGCGGAGATGGGGATAAACATCTTGTCAGGCTTCATAAGGGCTAAGGCTTCTGAAGAGACGGCCGTCTGGAGCGGGTTTGTGGACCTGACGGACGCCAAATTGGAAGTCGAGAACGTGGCCAGACGGCTTAAGAAGCTTGACGTGGTCCTGGATGTCAAGTCTTCTGAGAAAGTTGGGGAGCTTGTCGTGGATGAATTGTCCTTCCCAGTCACGCTCGCGGGGGAAAGGTACGTGCTGTTCAAGGTCGAGTCCGTCGGCGAGGCCTTCGAAAAAGTGTTCAGCATGTTCGGCTCCGGAGCCGCAACAATCCTGTACAACATGGGCCTGAAGACGGGTGTGAGCGCAGCCGAGACAGTCATGAGAAAGTACGGTCTTAGGGGACGCCGAGCTCTCGATGTGGTGCTCAAACAAGTTATAGCGAAAGGCTGGGCCGTGCCTGAGATAGAAGTCTTCGATGAGAAAAGGAAAGAGGCCGTTGTAAGAGCTTTCGAGCTGTTCGAGTGCCTACCGTTCAAAGGAAAGCTCAAAGAACCCAGAAGCCACCTTGCAAGGGGCTACATAGCAGGCGTCTTCAAGGCAATCTTCGGCGTAGACTTCACAGTCGTGGAAACCGAATGCCTAGCTAAAGGAGACCCATACTGCAGGTTCATGGTGACACAACACTCAGGCAAGCAAGGAAGCATATAGAGTCCCTAAAACTCCCCGCCTAACGAGGAACAGGCCCATTAACCCCACGATACAATAATGGCGATGCTTCTTAATCAGGATGAGTGTGTAGGCTTCCCCAGAAGCGCATGCATGCGTTCCCTAACTCCGCTTAGGAACCGCCGAACGGGGCATGCTTGGCCGCACAGTCTCTTACAGACTTCATCGGCTTTTTCCTTCTCTAAGCCTTCGACCGCCATCAGTATGCCCATCACACACGGCACTATTTAAAGCATCTCCGGTCGAATCCTCTTTGATGCGTAAGCCAGACGCAGTGGTTGTGCTGGGCTTCAGAGGCCGGTACTGCCACCTGATAGCCCACCGCATCAGGGAGAGTTCCACATCTATTCCGAGATAGTCCTAGGCAGCGTTGGTCTCGAAGAAAATCAGGAAAGCTTCAAGGTTGATGGTGGTCGAAGGGCATAAACCTTTCCCTCAAAGGTAACTCTTAAGAATCTTTCTGATCGAGAGTTCAAGCAATCGCTTCTTGGATCAAAGTGTCCTTTTTGAGAGGAGTATCCAAAAAATGATCATTATAGTTACAACTATGGCTATCCCGTTTATTGAGGGATGAATCGCTGAAAGCAACGGAGAGTACAATAAGTAGATAATCAGGATAGCCACTGTATAGACAACAGCTCTAACTATTTTCTCAGTTGAAAGCTTCTTTTTCAAGTCCCTCCTACTTACCAACTCATGAGTAATCCTCTTGGAGAGTCTATCTAAAATCTTATCCAGCCCCCTCAGGCCCTTAAACAGGAACCTGGTGAAGGGTAGAAGTATAATTACACTCACAATTAAAGGAAGATTGGATGGCTCAACCCTACGAGCTAAAGGGAGAAAGACAAGAACTCCAAAAAGCCATATTAGAAACGCTGTCAAAAAGGCCGTAGCCATTTCAGGCACAACATCACCTAAAGAATCCTTAACGGTCACAATTTTTCCCTCCTTGAGGTGCACTAATGGCTTTTAAGGTAAAATGTATTACCCCCACTGTCGTTATAATAGCTATTAATAACCCTAAAACTACTATGATAAGTTTTTCAAGATCATCGTTCCAAGGAAGTGATCCTAAGATCATTTGGAAAATCCCCGGATAAGCGACTGCAAAGAAAAGGAAAAAAAGTAAGTCAGTTATCAGGACAGTGGCCAGCGCCAGTATCTTAAACTTGACGGTCAAAGTCACTCTACCCCTCCTTAGGATTCAATTGTTACTCCTGGGTTCGACTTAGATTCTCTCAGCCCACTTGGTTGTATATCGCCCTATCTCAGCTGAAATCGACTGGACAACTTTCCAGATCATGTATATAGCCCAGATGACAATTGCTATCAATGTTACGGCTGAAAGCGCTGGGTGGATTCTTGAGAGGAACTCGACGAAGAGCAGGTATATCAGTGAGACGACGATGATATAGAAGATGCCTCTAAGCGCAGTCTTGTAATGTTCAACCTCCTCAGGTGAGACGTCATAGGGAGCACCGATCCTGCATGCGGCATACCCAGCTGCTCCGTCGATCAACCTGCGAATATTTACTAGCATATTGACCACTATAACCGCTAGGGCAATCACAATGATTAGGTTCAGTATCTGAGACACTGGGTACCCACGGAATTGCAGGCTCCCAGCTATTGGTACGAAGACTAGTTTGGCGAAGAACCAAATAACAACTGCCGCTAAAACGTCACGGGCAACTCTGGGAAGAGCCTCAGCTATAAGCTCCCTTGATTCCTTCACAGTCTTTTCATAGTATTCGCGCCCCTCTTCTGACATAATCTATGTTTTTAAGGTCATTGTACGTTATTAAGTTTTTTTTTCAAAATGATGAGGTAAAAATAGTAGGAGGTGTCTGTGTGCCACTGTCTATTGCTAGACCAGACACGATCCTGGTTCTAGATTTTGGAGGGCAGTACTGTCACCTAATAGCCCGTCGGATAAGAGAGTTCCACGTGTACTCCGAGATACTTCCCGGAGACGTGGGTCTCGAGGACATCATGAAACTCCGAGACAGGATGGTGGTTAAGGGCATGATCCTCTCCGGCGGGCCTGCCAGCGTGTACGATCCCGGAGCCCCCCGCCCCAAGCCTGACATCCTGGAGGCCGGTGTCCCGATACTCGGGATATGCTACGGCCACCAGCTTCTGGCTCAGATGCTCGGCGGGTACGTGGCTCGTGGGACTAAGGCTGAGTACGGTGTTGCGGTGGCCAGGATACTCAAGCCCGTGGGTGTCCTAGAGGGTTTGGGTCCGAGGGAGCGTGTGTGGATGAGCCACATGGACCTGGTGGCCGAGTTGCCTGAGGGATTCGAGGTTTTGGCTGAGACGGACACGTGTCCCATAGCCGCCTTCAGGGATCCGTCTGGGAGGTTCTACGGCCTCCAGTGGCATCCGGAGGTGGTCCACACGGAGAACGGGGTGAAGATGCTGGAGAACTTCGTGTTCAACGTCTGCGGCTGCACGCCGAACTGGAGCATGGAGGACTTCATACCCAAAGCCATACAGGAGATAAGGAGCATCGTGGGTTCAGGCAAGGCCGTGATAGCCCTGAGCGGTGGGATAGACTCCAGCACGGCTGCCGTGCTGTCCTCCAAGGCGCTCGGAGACCGCCTCCACGCCATATTCATAGACACGGGCCTGATGCGTGAGGGTGAGGTCGAGTACGTTAGGGAGGTGTTCTCGAAGATGCTCCCCAACCTACACGTCGTGGACGCAAGCCGGGAGTTCTTCGAAGCCCTGAAGGGCGTCAGGGACCCCGAGACAAAGAGGCGTATCATAGGTGAGACTTTCATCAGGGTTTTCGAACGCATAGCCAAGAAGGTCGGAGCCGAGTACCTGATACAGGGCACCATATACCCAGACCGCATAGAATCCGGGTTCAGGAAGTTCTCAGACAAGATAAAGACCCACCACAACGTGGCAGGCCTCCCGTCGAAGATGGAGTTCAAGGCCATAGTCGAGCCCCTAAGAGACCTGTACAAGGACGAGGTTCGCGAGGTGGCGAGGCGTCTGGGCCTGCCCGAGCAGATAGTCCACAGACAGCCGTTCCCAGGCCCAGGCCTGGCCGTGAGGGTCATAGGGGAGGTCACACCTGAGAAGGTTAGGATTCTGAGGCGTGTGGACGCCATAGTCCGGGAGGAAATCGAGAAGTCTGGTCTGTGGAAGGGGCTGTGGCAGTACTTTGCGGTCCTGCTGGACGTGAAGACGACGGGGATAAAGGGAGACAAGAGGGCCTACGGGTACGTGGTCGCCATAAGGGCTGTGGAGAGCAGGGAGGCCATGACGGCGTCCTTCGCAAAACTGCCTTGGGACCTTCTGGAGCGTCTGGCGACGAGGATTACGAACGAGGTTCCCGAGGTCGTCAGGGTGGTCTACGACATAACCCACAAGCCCCCGGCCACGATAGAGTGGGAGTGAGCACATATATGGCTTGGAGACGGCTAAGCTCTTGATGGTGTACCGCTTCGTCTGGCCCCCCACGCTCAAGGAAAAAGAGTGTCGAGTCTGCGGGAAGAAGTCCAAGACCGTATCCCGCCAGCTCGGTGTGTGCGTCGACTGTATAAGGGAGCGCCCCGAGGAGGCCATGCCGTACGTATTGGAGGCCCACGCATCCTCCCGGAAGCCCTACGGCCTACCCCCCACCCCACCCAAGACGCCTGGCGGAATCCCATGCGCCCTCTGCTCGAACGAGTGTCTCATGGGCCCCGGCGAGAGAGGGTTCTGCGGCCTCCGGGAGAACGTGGACGGAAGGCTTAGGTCGCTCGTGAACCCGGATGTGGGTCTGCTGTACGCCTACCTGGACCCACACGTCACCAACTGTTGCGCAGCCTGGTTCTGCCCAGCCGGGACGGGGTTGGGCTACCCGAAGTACGCCGTCAGGGATGGGCCTGAGTACGGGTACTACAACCTGGCTGTGTTCTTCTACGGGTGCAACTTCAACTGCCTCTTCTGCCAGAACTCCAGCCACAAGGAGCTCCAGAGGGCCGACGTGGTCCACGTGGACGAGTTCGTCGAGACCGTTAGGGCCAACAGGAGGATAACGTGTATATGCTACTTCGGAGGCTCCCCCGAGCCTCAGCTCCCCTACGCCGTGAGGGCCTCCAGGGCGGTGTTGGAGGAGTGTCGTGGTCGTGTGGTCAGGATATGCTTCGAGTGGAACGGGTGTGGAAACCCAACGTTGGTCAGGAGGGCTGCGGAGCTCTCGCTGGAGAGCGGTGGGAACATAAAGTTCGACCTTAAGTGCTTCGACAGGAACCTCAGCATAGCCCTGAGCGGAGTCCCGAACGACAGGGCCTACGAGAACTTCAAGATGATAGCCGAGGAGTTCTACGACGAGAGGCCCGACGTACCCGTCCTGACCGCCACCACGCTGCTGGTTCCTGGGTACGTGGACGCCTTGGAGGTGGAGGCTATAGCCAAGTTCATAGCAGACCTCAACCCCGAGATACCGTACAGCCTGCTGATATTCCACCCAGACTGGATGATGAGCGACCTACCCGTCACGCCGCTGAAGGACGTGTTGGATTGCTACAGAGCCGCCAGGAGGCATCTGAGGAACGTGAACGTCGGGAACCTCCACCTCGTCGGGTTGAGGAGCATGGAGGAGCTGAGACAGATGGCTTAGAGCGACATCATCCTAGCCGCGTTGGCCGCCTCCCTTATGTGCCTCCACCCATCCCTGACGACCACCTTGCCGTGTCCCGGTAAGAGTGCCTCAACCCTGAGCTCCGAAAGCCTTCCGAGGCTTTCGACGAGCATTCTGAGGCTTCCCGTGGGCATGTCGTACCTCCCGAAGAAGCCGTCTGCGAACACCGTGTCGCCGGAGTATAGGGCTTCTCTACCACCGTCGAGCAGGCATATGCTCCCAGCCGTGTGGCCGGGTGTGTGTATCACGGTGAGCTCTCCGAGCTCGGTCTCGACGACTTCTCCGTCGTGGACGGCCTTCGCCCTTGAAGAGTACTCCCACCTCAGCATGGGAAGCTCGTCCACGTGGACGAGTATGACGGGTTCAGCCTCCTCCAGGAGTTCCCTCAGCCCCCCCACGTGGTCGAAGTGGGAGTGTGTAAGCACGACCTGGGAAACCTGGTTCGGCTCTAACCCCACCTCGGAGAGGCTCCTGACTAAGCTGTTCACCTCGTCCCCGACGCCTGTGTCCACGAGGGTGGGCTCTCTGGACCCGATTACGTATATGTTTGAGCTTAGGCCTATCCCCTCTATCAGGTGTATTCCACTGAGCTTACTGTCCAGGCCTCCGAGGTCTATGGGCTTCGGTCTGAAGGGCCAGGCCATCGCTCAGAGATAGAGTTTCCGCCTAACGTTAATAACTAACCGTCTGCTAAATCTGTATTGGGTGCTCCATGCCGTACTGCCCTGAGTGTGGTGGAGACCTGAAGTACGATCCGTCCACTAAGCAGTACGTGTGTCAGAGCTGTGGGAATGTGTACACTCTCTCGGAGCTCTACGAGGCCATGGACAGGCTCAGGGGCTTCGAGGAGAGTGAGGAGGAGCGTCTGAGGAGGGAGCGTAGGGAGTACCTACGATGGTGGTTGAGCAGCAAGAAAGAGAAGGGTCAAACCTAAACTATATCAGAAAGCCCGTATAATATACCCTTGGCCGAAAGGAAAAGGGAAGTGCCTATGTTCTCAACCAACGAGGAGAGGGAGCTCAGGAGGCTGCTCACGATATTCCAAGACCACGTCAGGGCAGCGTTGGACATGTTCAGAGCCGTTATCGGGATGGTTTCGGCCCTCTCAAACCCTGACGTGAAAGCCCTCCGAGAAGACCTTGAAAGGGTTAGGGAAATCCGGTGTAAGGCCGCCGAGCTCCGCAGGAGGTTCGTCATGGAGCTGTACGAGGTGAGTCCTCTCATAGCCCACAGCGAGGACATGTACAGGCTCGTCAGCGCCATAAAGGAGATAACGGACTTCTGCGAGGGCGTAGGCGTCAGGGTCTACGAGATAGCCGACATGGGCTGGAAGGTTGACCGCAAGGTGGTCGAGGACCTCACGAGGCTTTCCGAGGCCACCCTCGACACGTTGCTCAAGCTCAGGGAGGGCATACTCGCACTGAGCTTCAACTCCTCCGCAGCCTCAAACATAGCCCTGAGCGTCTACGAATGCGAAAGCGTGGTGGACAGGATATACCGGGAGGTGGACCTGCACATAATAAGCAGCGGCATGCCCCTGCACACCATACTGCTTCTCAGAGACATAACCGCCCTGCTCGAGAGCATAGCGGACAGGGCCGAGGATGCGGCTGACCTGATAAGGATACTGTCGCTGTAGGTGGAGCCGACTTGGCTCGGATAGAGGTTCAGCTCCTGGAGAACAGGCTCGTAGTCTGGAACACGGAGGACGGTAGGAAGCTGTTCAGGATGGGCTTCTACGGTAAGCCCCTCGGAGTCCCTAAGCCGAAGGACGCCAGCTTCGACGCCCCCCTCATACTGGACTTGATAGAGGGTCTCTACCTCCTGGAGAAGGGTGTCATAAGGGTTGTCAAGCCCGACGGACGTGAGGTGGACGCCGGGGAGCTCCGGGAGGTCGCCAGGAGCCTGTATGAACGTTTCGACATGAAGTACCTCGTCTACAAGGACCTTAGGGACAGGGGCTTGATAGCCACTCCGGGAATAAAGTACGGATGCGACTTCGCAGTGTATAGGAAGGGGCCTGGGATAGACCACGCACCCTACATAGTCCACGTCAGAAGCCGAGACGAGCCTCTGGAGGCCCCGGACGTCGTCAGGTCTGGACGGCTGGCCACGACCGTCAGGAAGACGTTCATAACCGCCATCCCGAACCTGGAGGACGGGAAAGTTACCTACGTCGGCTTCAGGTGGTGGAGGCCCTAAAGCGAACACAACAAGTTTAAATTCCTCCGCCAACATCCATTATTCTGGCCGCCGGCCAAAGGGGGCGGGTCCCACCCGAACCCATTCCGAACTCGGAAGTTAAACCGCCCTCCGTCCCCGGTGGTAGTGTGGTCTTCGGCCACGCGAAGCCGGGGAAGCTGGCGGCCGCTTCCCATGGGGTTGCGGGGCTATGGGTGGATGTTCGGCAGGGTCGGTCAGCTGTTCCAGCAGGGTGGACTTCTGAACACGGTAGTGCAGTTGATATTCACGATAGCGTTCATAGTGTTCCTGTTTTACGGTCAGCAGATACAGTCTCTCATGACGTTGAAGAAGATCGAGGTTTCGCTGGAGAAGATCAGGCGTATGCGTGATGAGGGTAGGGCCATAGCCCTGGAGACGATAAAGGAGGTCGGAAAACCCGATCGGGATCCAGCTCCTAAGCTGGACAGCCTCCTCGAGTACTTCATGATAGAGCCTGTGGACTTGGATCCGGCTGGCATCGTGTGGAAGCTCGAGCACCTGATGAACGTCAGGGAGGAGAGGTTTAGGCAGGAGATCAGGGAGATTTCTCCCAAGGCCAGCGAGAGCGAGCTTCACAACCTGGAGAACATGGTTGAGGCTGCGATGGCACTGAACTCCATCTACAAGATAACCCGCCACTACTACCTGCTTGGAAAGAAGACGATGAGCCTGTACATCATACTCCAGCTACAGATGCTCATGCCGACGATAATGAAGTACGCCAACGCCTACATGAACGCCCTGAAGGCGTTCTCGAAGGGCGTCCCTATCGGAGACGGCATAGGCCCCCTCGTGGCGGCCAAGCTCGCCAACGGCGGGAGCTGGAGGAGGGTCGCTAGGGACACGATAGCGGCGAAGATAGACGTGGACGGTAGAACAGTGTACGTGGTCAAGGCTGAGGGTCCAGGCGGAAACGTGGGCAAGCCTGGAGACGCAGTTCTGAGGATCATAGAGGAGGAGGGTGGGAGGGTCTCCTCGATCATAATGGTGGACGCCGCCCTGAAGCTTGAGGGTGAGAAGACGGGCGACGTGGCCGAGGGGATCGGGGCCGCCATAGGTGGCGTGGGGGTTGAGAGGTACAAGATAGAGGAGATAGCGTTGAAGTACAAGATTCCGACGAACGCCATCGTGATAAAGGAGGACATAAGCGAGGCCATATCCCCGATGAAGGAGGAGATAGCCAACGCAGCTGACAGGGTTATCGAAGCCATAAAGAGGTTCATAGCCGACAGAGTCGAGAAGGGAGGCGTGGTTATAGTGGCAGGCGTCGGGAACACGATAGGAATAGGACAGTGATACGCCATGCACGGTCCAGTGCTCTTCAACCCGGGGTCTACGGAGATCAACATGATGCTACTCGGCCTCCTGATGGCGGCCCTGCTCTTCTTCCTGTTCAAGATGCTCATGCCCACCTCGAAGCCCCAGGAATCCGAGATCGTCACCGTTTTGGAGTGCGCCAAGTGTAAGCTCAAGGAGATCAGGATGTTCAAGAGAGGCGACTACGTGTTCAAGGAGGAGGGGCCCTGTAAGAGATGTGGTGGGCCGATGGTGATAACGAAGATATTCGCGAGGGTTAAGGGTAAGGTCAGGTTATGACGATGCACCCATCCCTCTCGACGATTATCGTGTGCTCCGCCTGGGCGACCGGCCTCAAGCTCCTCTCCACGAGCACCTGGTAGGCCATCAGGGCCTTAGACCTTAACAGGGTTGACAGCGCCTCCGTCCTGCCCTGAGGGAACCTCTCCACGAGCCACCTCTCAGAGAAGGGCAGCGTCTTGAAACGCTCGTTTATGTACTCCAGCATCTCCCCAGCCATCCCACCGATGCGCTTCAGCTTCACGAGCCTGAATATGTACCTTTCGGGGGCTCCGGCCACCTCCCCGTGTCCGGACCTGGTGGTGGCGAAGGGCTCTATGGCGTATGCCCTACCCTCCTTCAGTCTACCCCTGTGGCCTGTGGGCACGTTCGGGATGACCTCCCCAGAGTGTATCGTGTACCTCGCCAGCCCATGTCCAGTCAGGTTTCTTATGGGCTTGAACCCCATCCCCCTTATCTTCGCCTCTATGATTGCCCCTATGGAGGAGACCCTCACACCGGCCCTAGCGGCCTCCACGGCCGCATCCAAAGCCGTCTCCACGGCCTCGACGAGGGGCTCCAGCTCAGGGTTGAAAGACACGGTGAACGCCGTGTCGGCTATGTATCCGTCCACGTGGACTCCGAGGTCCACCTTGACCAGGGCTCCGTCTGGTATGGTCTTCGGGTCTCCGGGGGGCGATGTGTAGTGGGCTGCGATGTGGTTCACACCCACGTTGCATGGGAAGGCAGGCTCTCCTCCGAGCTCCCTTATCCGTCTCTCGACGAACTCGCATATCTCCAGTATGCTCGCCCCGACCTTAACCCTGCTCCTTACCTCCTCCTTGACTTTCGACGCTATCAGGCCTGCTCTGAGGTAGGCTTCACGCTCGTCCAACAAGAACCACCGCTACTCCTCGTACACCCCACCGGGCTTTAGAGTTAGCACCCTAACCTCCGGAGCTCTCTCCCGGACGAGCTTGACGAACTCGTCGGGCGTCTTCACGAGGACCGGGAACGTGCCGTAGTGCATCGGTATGGCCACCCTGGGCTTGAGTATCTCGACGGCCTTGGCCGCCTCCATGGGTCCCATGGTGTAGAACCCTCCTATCGGCACCATGACGATTTCCGGTTTGTAGAGCTCCGCTATCAGCGTTAGGCCCCCGAATATGGCTGTGTCTCCCATATGGTACAGAGACTTTCCCTCAGTCTCGACTATGACCCCCGTGGGGAAGCCCCTGCTACACGTGTGGAACGCCTGCACAAGCGTAACGCCGAAACCCCTCACAACAGTCTTGGCACCCATGTTGGGGGCATGCGTCTCGACCCCCATGCCGCTGAGGTAGGAGGCCAGCTCCGGGACGGCGACGACCACGGCCCCGGTCCGCTTGGCTATCTCGACCGTGTTTCCGAGGTGGTCGTGGTGGTCGTGGGTTACGACTATCACGTCAGCCCTGTCCACATCCGAGGGCTTCACAGGGGACATCGGGTTCTCGAGCCACGGGTCTATGTACAGCACGCCGTCCTCCGATTCCACCTGGAAGGCTGCGTGGCCGAGCCACTTGATCCTCAACTCGGTCACCTAAGAGGGAAAAGGACGTGGCTCGTCTTAAATGTTCATCCAATCCTCAGGAAGCCCGTGAGGAAGGCGAGCCAGACAGCCGGCGTGACGGTCATCAGAGCCCACACGGGCTTGTTCCACGAGAAGACCTTCAACCCGTCGAGCATGGGTAGGGGGAGCATGTTGAACAGGGTTAGGTAGAGGTTCACCCTCAACCCAGCCGAGAGTATGGGCGCCCCAAACGGGATTCGGAGGAGGGCGAAGGCCACGGCCAGGGCCATGTTGGCTGAAGGGCCTGCCAGCGCTATCAGCCCGCTCACCCTCCTGTCGGGTACGAACTCCCTCGACACGATGGCCGCCAGGGGGAGGATGTACACGGCTCCTGGAGCGGCCATGACGAACATCCCTCCCGTGAGGAAGCCTGTCAGGACGGCCATGGCCAGGCCCCACGACCACAGTCTGAAGCTGGCTAGGTACCCCATACGTTGGGCTGTGAGCTTGTGGGCGAGTTCATGGGGTATGAAGGCGAGGCCTATCAGGAGGAGGTACTGTAGGAAGGTTGAGAGCATGAGGTATGGGTATCCCGGCGGCTTGAAGAAGGCTATCGCTCTGAAGGCACCCATCGAAAACGAGGCGGAGAGGGCTACCCAGGAGACCGTGAGCTCCAACACTTCCCTGCGCTTGAAGACGATCCAGGACATCCATGTTTAATCGAACATGAAAACGTATTTTAACGTCGCATGCGGTTCAGAACTTGGAGAGGTTGTCCGAGCATCCTCCAGTCTACCCGTTTGCGGCCATCGTTGGCTTAGAGGAGCTCAAATTAGCCCTGATCATAAACGCCATAAACCCGAGGATAGGCGGCGTCCTCATAAGAGGCCCGAAGGGGACGGGTAAGTCCACCATCGTCAGGGCCTTCGCCGACCTGCTTCCGGAGATAGAGGTTGTCAAGGGATGCCCCTTCAACTGCAACCCCAGAGACCCGAGGGAGATGTGTCCGAAGTGTAGAAAGCTCTACGAGAGCGGTAAGGAGCTCCCCGTCGAGAGGCGTAAGATGCGTGTCGTGACGCTCCCCCTCAGCGCCACCGAGGACAGGGTTGTGGGTAGCATAGACGTAGAGAAGGCCATAAAACACGGCGTCGAGAGCTTCCAGCCGGGCATACTGGCCGAGGCCCACAGGAACATCCTCTACGTGGACGAGGTTAACCTCCTGCCCGACTACATCGTGGACGACCTGTTGGACGCCGCCGCCATGGGGGTAAACGTAGTCGAACGTGAGGGCATATCCGTCTCCCACCCAGCCAGGTTCATCCTGGTAGGGACTATGAACCCCGAGGAAGGCGAACTCAGACCCCAGCTGCTCGACAGGTTCGCCCTCCACGTCGAGGTCGAGAACATACAGTCGCTTGAGGATAGGGTTGAAATAGTCAAGCGAAACCTGGAGTTCGAGACGGATCCGGAGGGCTTCAGGAAGAAGTGGGAGCCGAAGAACGAGGAGATAAGGAGACGCATAATCAAGGCCAAGGAACTCCTGCCGAAGGTTAGGATACCCGAGTACCTGATAAGGGTCGCCTCCAGAACAGCCCTCGACCTGAAGGTGGACGGAATGAGGCCGGACATAGTGATGTGCATGGCGGCCAAGGCCATAGCAGCCTACAACGGTAGGGAGGTCG
The DNA here is from genome assembly GCA_965612785.1 of Candidatus Bathyarchaeota archaeon. Classification (GTDB taxonomy): domain Archaea; phylum Thermoproteota; class Bathyarchaeia; order TCS64; family CBFDTC01; genus CBFDTC01. Next base: position 17,628 of record CBFDTC010000007.1, on the reverse strand, counting down.
TCGAGCCGGAGGACCTCATACTCGCCGCTAAGCTCGCCATAAGCCACAGGACGAGGAGCAAGGGCCTACTGGAGCCGGCCAGGCCTGAGGAGATCGAGAAGGCCTTGAGGAAAAGGCTCGTCGAGATGAGGCCCGTGACCGTCCAGACCGGGGGTGTAGAGACCCCCCCTCAGGTTCCTCCCGGAAGGCAGAACCTGCTCAAGCCGTTGGATAAGCCCGTGACCGACAAGAGCGTAGAGGCCACCAGGATGCAGCCCTTAGGCCGTGGCCCCTTGGTGACGCTCGGCAGACTCGGGGAGAGGCTTCTGAACATATTGGTCATGGCAGCCACGGCCGTCCTCGTCATGTTCATACTGCTGAGACACGTCACGTTGTCGTGGCCCAGCCTGGCTCTGGTCGTTGCCGCTGCGTTGGGCACCATGGCTCTTCTCTTCTTCCTGTCGAAGAAGATTCCTCCGATTATCGCTGTGTTGAGGAAGGCGAAGAATATGCCGAAGTTTTCGATGGGACGTAGGGCGCTCAACCTGATTGGGCCTGGGACGGCGTCCCGGTTCACGATACCGCCGTCCGCCGTTACCTATGGCAGGCCGTTTCTCTCCCCCCTCCCCTTCACGAGGCTTAAGGAGTACCTCTCATCCCTCGGAGACTACGTGAAGGAGTACGCCCCTCACAGCTACAGGTTCACGTGGGGACGTAGGGGTGGGAAGGGCTCCCGCATCGGCGTTCGCTGGAGACGAGCCCCGGAGAGGGGTAGGACCGTCTCCTGGAGGCCTCCAAAAGGGAGGCCGAGGGACATCCACATACCCGCCACGATAAGGACGGCGGTTTCGAGGGGTAGGGTAAACAGGGAGGGGGAGCCGAAGGTTTGCATAACCAGGTACGACGTGATGGAGCGTGTCAGGTCCCCGGACGTCCCGATGTCGCTCAGCCTAGTCCTCGACCTGAGCGGCTCGATGGAATTAGCGTCCAGAGCGACTTGGCTTGTGTTCAACTGGCTGTTCAAGAGGATGTACAAGGCCAGGGACAGGGTTGGCATAGTGGCCCTGAAGCACGATGGGGCTCTGATAGTCCAGCATCCGACGACCAACCTGGAGGTGGTGGCGGCCAAGGTAAGCGCCCTCAGGACTGGAGGCTACACTCCGCTGGCGGCTGGAATGCTTAAGGGCTTGAGGATGCTGGAGTGGGAGACTTTGAGAAGACAGGAGGTCGAGCCCTTGATAATAGTCATATCAGACTTCCACCCGAACGTACCGTTGTTCAAGCGTGAAGGAAAGGAGGCGATGGCACCCGTCAGAGACGTCCTATGGGTCTCCCACCTGTCGAGGAAGAAGGGCATACCGATAATATCGATAGACGTCGAGCCGGACGTGAGGTTCTCCAAGCCGAGCTTCTACAGGAAGGTGACGATGTTCGAAGGATCCTCATCCATATCCCTGAAGCTCCCGAGGATGGACAGGTACGTCGTCGACAAGCTGCTCCCGTTCATGATAACCGACATAACCGGTGGAAGAGCCTACCTCGTCTACGACCCACTATACGTCAGGATGCTCTCCCTCGACGGGGTCAAGATACCCGACTGACCAGAGAAAAGGATAAAATCCCCCAAACCACATATCAGATGGCCTGCCGAAGTGACGGCGACGGACCCAACCGAGGGGCCCGTCAAGGCCTCCCGTGAGGGAGGGTTACCCAGCCGTCGTACAGGCAGGCCCGGGCACCGAAACCCTTGCGGCGAGAGAGCCCAGCTTAGGGGGCCGTTCAGGCCTGCGGTGAGGCTGGGTGTTAGTCTCGCAAGGGACAGGTGCCCGAAAGCATCCGGTTCGAGGGGTTGATGCTTGGACGTCGAGGAGAGGCTTCAACTGACGGTCAGGGGAGTCGCTGAAGTAGTTAGGTTAGAGGAGCTGAGGGAGCTTCTGGAGACGGTCGAGAGGCCTAAGGCCTACTGGGGTTTCGAGCCGTCTGGTTTGATGCACATAGGCACGGGTCTTATATGCGGCTCTAAGATAGCCGACATGGTCGAGGCCGGCTTCGAGTTCACGATATTCCTCGCAGACTGGCATGCCTGGATAAACAACAAGTTCGGCGGAGACCTGGAGAAGATCAGGGTCGCCGGGGAGTACTTCAAGGACTGCTTCAAGGCGCTCGGGATAGACGAGTCGAAGGTGAGGTACATGTGGGCGTCGGAGCTCGTCGACGACGTCGAGTACTGGGAGACCGTCCTGAGGCTGGGGAAGCTGTTCTCGTTGAGGAGGGTTAGGAGGGCCCTACCTGTGCTCGGCAGGGGGATATCCGACGAGGTCGCTGAGACGGCCTGGCTGATATACCCTCTGATGCAGGCCGCAGACATAGTCAAGCTCGGGCTGGACTGCGTATGTGCGGGGATGGACCAGAGGAAGGTTCACATGCTCGTCAGGGAGGCCGCTAAGAAGATTGGGATGAAGCCCCCGGTGTGCGTTCACACCCCGCTTCTCAGAGGCTTGAAGCAGGTTTCGATGGAGGGTAGGTTCGACGAGGATGAGAGGCTTGACAGGGAGATAAGGACGAAGATGTCGAAGAGCGTACCAGGCTCGTGCATATTCATGCACGACTCCCCCGAGGACATAAGGAGGAAGTTGCGGGCCGCCTACTGCCCGCCGAGGTCTGTGGAGGACAACCCCGTGATGGACATGGCGAGGCTGATAGTGTTCAGACACCTACCGGAGCTTAGGGTTGAGAGGGAGGAGAAGTACGGTGGGCCTGTCACGTTCAGGAGCTACGGGGAGCTTGAGAAGGCGTACGTGAGCGGGAAGCTCCATCCACTCGACCTAAAGATGGCTGTGGCTGACGCCCTAATAGAGATACTGAGACCTGTCAGGGAGTACTTTGAGAGACATCCCAAGAACCTGGAGAGAGTCATGACGTTGGAGGTTACCAGATAAAGTTTTTAGAAAAACCGCCAAACTATGTTGGTGACCCAAGTTGCCGAGGAGCACGATTAAAGTCTGCATAAACGGTGCAGGGGTCATAGGGAAAAGGGTTGCAGACGCCGTTTCAGCCCAAGAGGACATGAAGGTCGTCGGCGTCTCCGACGTGGTCGCCGACTGGAGGATAAAGCTGCTGGCCAAGAAGTACCCAATATACTGCTCCCTACCGGACAGGCTGAAGGCCATGGAGGAGAAGGTCGAGGTCGCCGGGCTTCTGTCGGACCTTCTGGAAGAGGTGGACGTCGTCGTGGACTGCACCCCGGCCGGGATAGGAGCCAAGAATAAGGCCGTGTACGAGAAGGCGGGTGTGAAGGCCATATTCGAAGGCGGTGAAAAACACGAGGTCGCAGGCAGGTCCATAGTGGCCACGTACAACTACGAAGAGTCCCTCGGAGCCCAGTTCACACGGGTCGTCAGCTGCAACACGACGGCCATGTGCCGTGTGGTCGGAGGCCTACACAAGGCTTTCAGGGTCAAGAAGGCGAGGATAGTCCTGTTCAGGAGGTGCTGCGACGTCTGGGAGTCCCACAGGGCGGGCTGCACCAACACGGCGGTCCCGGAGCTCCACGTTCCGTCCCACCACGCTCCGGACGTGAAGACGGTGATACACGACCTCGACATAGTGACGATGGCGGCTAAGGGTAGCCACAACCTGTACCACATGCACATGGCGATGATAGAACTCACCAAACCGGTCTCAAGGGAGGACGTGTTGGAGACGCTTAGGGAGGAGCCACGTGTGGTGCTTGTGTACGGTGAGGACGGTGTGGCAGCCTTGAACTCCGTATTCGAGCTGGCCAGGGACCTAGGAAGGCCGCGTGGAGACCTGTACGAGATACCCGTCTGGGGGGACTCCGTGTCTGTGGAGGGCTCCGAGGTCTACATGGTCTGGGCCTGTCCGAACGAGTCGGACGTCATACCGGACAACGTGGACGCTGTGAGGGCTTTGACGGAGGCCGAGGCTGACTGGAGGAAGTCTGTCGAGGCCACCGATAAGGCTCTCAACGTGTTGAGCAAACTTTACTAGGGGGCATAACCCCTCTTTTATTCAGTTCAAGTGAGGGAAGCGGTTTGAAGACTTCCACGCTACCCATGAAGTACCTGATAAAGGCGAGGCTCGAGGTTAGGGGAGTCGTAGAGAAGCACGACGTCGTCGGAGCCATATTCGGCCAGACGGAGGGTTTGCTACCCCCCGAGCTCGACCTGAGGGAGCTGCTCAAGACGGGTAAGATCGGACGCATAACCGTAGACCTGAAGTCCGAGAAGGACAGGACCTTCGGGAGGATAGAGGTCCCCTCAAGCCTCGACAGGGTTCCGACTGCCATAATAGCGGCGGCGATCGAGTCCGTGGACAGGGTTGGACCCTGCAACGCCAGGATAAGGGTTGAGAGGATAGTCGACGTCAGGCAGGAGAAGAGGGAGCGAATCGTCAAGAGGGCCGTCGAGATACTGAAGGACTGGGTCAGCAGGGAGGAGTGGGACGCAGACAGGATAATCGAGATGGTCTCCAACGCCCTGAAGACTCCGAGGGCTGTGAAATACGGTCCAGAGGGCCTCACGGCCGGACCGGGTGTGGACAGGGCGGACACGGTCATCATAGTCGAGGGTAGGGCGGACGTGTTGAACCTCCTCAAGTACGGGTACGAGAACGTCATAGCGATGGAGGGGGTAAAGGTTCCGGAGACGATAATAAAGCTCTGCAAGGAGAAGGAGACGATAGCCTTCCTCGACGGCGACAGGGGTGGAGACCTGATACTGAAGGAACTTCTCCAAGTCGCAGACGTGAAGTGGGTTGCCAGGGCTCCGAGGGGCAAAGAGGTCGAAGACCTGACCAGGGAGGAGGTTGAGAAGGCCTTGAAGGCCAAGGTGTCGGTCAAGGAGCTCAAGCTACTTCAGAAGATAGCCGGGATGGCTCAGGAGATAAGGGAGACACTGGAGGCAGTTCTGTTCGACGAGGACGGAAACGAGGTTGCCAGGATTCCGGTCAGCGAACTCGTAGACACGCTCAAGCAGGTCGAGAACGTGTACGCTGTGGCCTTCGACGGCATAATAACACGTAGGCTTGTGGACACCGCCTTGGAGAAGGGTGTCAAGTTGCTCGTCGGTGAGAGGATAGGTGAGGGTGTCAGGCCCCAGAAGAAGATAAGGACTGTGACCTTCCAGTCGCTTGAGAAGGAGGGCTACATGGAGTAGGAGAAGAGCGTCGTCGAGGTCAAGTCCCTCTCCTTGACTCCGAACACCTTCAGCACCCTCATGGCGGCCGGTATGACCTGCTTCTTCACGTAGTAGTCCGTGTCCACCTCGTCTGGGCTTGCCATGACGTAGGGCTTGGCCTTCTCGTACAGCTTTCCAGGACCCTTGACTATGACGTAGCCAACCTTGTCTCCCAGCGTGAGCTCCCACCCGGCCTCCAAGAGCTTCTTGGCGGCCTCCACGTGGGGCGCCCTAACCTTGTACTCGTCCAGCTCCTTCGTCAGAGTCTTCCATATCACCAGGTCTTTCAGCGGAACCTTGCCCGACTTGACTTTGGCTATGTACTCCCTGACCCTCGAAACAGCCTTCCTCACATCCCCCTCCCTCAAGATTATCTCTATGACGTCCCTCTGAACACGCTTGGCTATCTCAGCCCAGTCCCCCCTCGCCACCTCGAGGCCGACTATGTCTATCCTACCGTCTTCGAGTATCCCGGCGTACCTCTTCTTCGCCTCGGTGAACAGAACCCTCCTGTATATCTTGTCAGGCTTTATCCTCAAGCCTATACGCTCCTCCACAGTCTTAAGGAACTCCTCAACCTTCTCAGGGTCGTACTTCACGAACACGCTGTCGGTGTCCCCGTAGACTATCTCCAAGCCGAGCTCCGAAGCCGTCTTAATCGTCTCCCTTATCGTCGCCCTACCCCAAGCCGTCGTGGCCTCAGCCACAGGCCTTATGTACCACCTGGCCCCCGTCCAACCCGCATACCCGTAGCATGCGTTGGTTATCGTCTTCACAGCCCTCTGCCTCGCGTCCAAGACTCTATACAGCCTGCTCGACTTGTCGAGCTTCTTCATACGCTCCCTTATCTCAGACCTAACCCTGAGGAGCTCGGAGAGGACGCGTCTGTAGAATCCGGGCGGCTCCTTCCTGAACCTGTGTCCGACCTCCGGGGCTGTGTACACCTCCTCGGCTTCCTCTCCCTCGGGGACGAGGGTGTCGGGTGAGATGTTGTACTTTATCATCAGGCTCGGGTACATCGACGAGAAGTCTAGGACTGCTATGTCCTCGTGTACGCCTGGCTTGGGCTTGAGGACGAGGGCGCCGACGTAAGGCATGTAGGGTCGTTCAACCCTCTTGGGGACGAGCTCCCCGAACCTGTACGCCTGCCTCATCAGGAAGTTCTCGACCTTGAAGCCCACGGCGGCTGTCCCGACGTAGTCGAGGGGCATGCCTACGACCCTGGAGAGCTGTATGGCGAAGTCGAGGAGGCTGTCCGAGAGGGCCATCACCATCCTTACACGCTCCTCAGCGAACCTGACGACCCTCCCACGTCCCTCCTCGCTGTCCCAGAGCCTCGGAACCTCGTACTCCTCAACGCCCAGCTCCTCCTCAGGCTTTGGTATGCCGAAGAACTCAGCGGCGCTCTCGAGGGTCTTCAGCTTTATGTCCGGTATGTCCCTTACGAAGTCGAAAAGGTCCACGTTCGCCCTACCCGTGATGGAAACATGCCCGTACAGGCTCGTGTGCGGCTCGGCTCCCGTCCTTCCGACGGAGAGCTTCACACTGTTCAGCTCACACCTCTTCATCAGGTAGGGCCAGAGGACCTTGTTCGAGCCGTAGCCCACGATTACGTCGGGGTCGTACCTCAAGACATACTCTACGAACGACTCCAGCAACTCCTTGTCGCTGAGGCCGTCCGCCGTGAACGTCTTCAGCTCCCCCTCCGAGGTCAGCGTCGAGAGCACCACCACCGGGTCCCTCTCAGCCTTAGGGGAGCCTGCGGAAGCCCTCGCCACCATGTACAGGGCCATCACCTTGAGGTCTGGAGGTGGGAGCTCCTCCTCCACGGGTTGAGCTCTCCCCTCCGCTGTGTAGAGGGCGTCAACCTGAAGCTCCCCCACACTCCCTTCGGAGGCCTCCACTTCGTTCCAGTCGCATGGGTTGACGCCGTTGTCTATCAGGTACCTGACAGACAGTCTTATGTCGTCCTCGAGGCACTCGGAGACCCCCTCCAGCTTTCCGACGGCCTCCGCACACTTCTCCACGTTCTCGGAGTTCCTGAGAACAACCCTAACCGCCTTAACAGGCTTCCCGAAGAGCCTCCTATCAACCAGTTCACACTTCACAAGCCCGTAAGGCTTGGAGGCTGCCTCCACACGTCTCAAAACCTCACCGGGGTCTGCTTCCCCGGAGACCACGGCGTAGAAGTACGGGAGGAACCCCCTGTCCACGACGACCACACGTCTGCCCTGCTCGTCTATCCCCCAGAGGTATACCTCAGGGCCTTGGGGAGTGTCCTCGTAGTTTATGTCTAGGAGCCAGAACCTAACCCTCCCAGCCAACCCCGACACCCAATACAGACGTTCCGTGCGGTGGGATTTAACTCGTACCCTCCATCAACCTCCTCCTGACAGCCGGGTTCCTGTCCGCCAGACGCCTCAAAACATCTTCGAAGCATTCACCAGGCGCCAACTCCCTCTTCAGGAACACACCAGTCCTGCCCACCTCGTCCCGTCGGGTCAGGGCTCTGACCCTGTCCAGCACGGTTCGGACGTCTATTCCAAGCCTGCTCGCCACGTAACCCTCCCTGCCCACGACGGAGCTCTCCACGTGTCCCCTCTCGGTGGGCTCTATAAGCATCAGCCTCTTGTCCACACCAGGCACCCTCAACCCCCTCCTGAGCTCCTCCAAGCTGAGAGATCCCGCGAACCTGTAGAACTCTGCCTCAACAGGCCTCAGCTTCACGAGCGGAAACGAGAAAGACCTCCCCTCACCCACCTCTATGTAAGCCTTCACGGCGTAGCTTGGGGTTGCCTGGACCATGACGCGTCTCAGGACTTCGAAGCCGGCGGACTCTATGGCCGACTCAACCCTGAACGACGGAACCACGTACGGGATGAAAACGTCTATGTCGCTTCCGCTCCAAACGTCTCCGCGGGCTATGCTCCCGTAAACGATGGGGTTGAGACGCTCCCTCTGGAGAGCCTCCATCATCTCCAAAGCCTCAGCCCTCAGCTTCCTGAGGAGCTCCCACCTCTCCCCGTCGTACACAACCTCCAGAAACTCGAACCTCTTGACAGGCTTCCTCGACAAACCCCGCCAACCACCATCACGCCGGAGGCTCTAAAAACGTTTCCAAACGCTTATAGCCGCCCCACCCCTCCCTAATTCCGGAGACAGCGATGACGAGGAGAAAAGCGGCTCTGCTGACCCTGGCGATCATAGTTCCCACAGCCATCGCATCCTACTACGCGTGGAATGCGGGGTTCATCGCCGGGAAGCGTAGGGAGCGTCTCAGCGTGCTGTTTGTGTCGTACAACGGTCCAGACGAGCTCATCCTGGGCCTGAGGAACACGGGCGAGATAGCGCTCACCGTGGATGAGCTGTACATCGTAAAGCCGGACGGCACGCTGCTCAGATGCTACGACGGCTACGTGTTCACGATGAACCCGGTCCTGCCGGAGAAGCTCCAGCCGAACGAGACCGTCATCTTCGAAATAGTGTGGGAGGAGGGACACGGCCTCAAAGTGGGCGACGAGGTCACCGTCAGAGTCCTAACGGCCAGAGGAAACACCTTCGAGGCCGAAGTCTCCGTAACCTAACCCACGACGATCCGAAACGAATTTAACCCAGCCAACCCCAGAATAACATGCGCGGCGGCGGGGAGGGCCGGGGAGCTAGCCCTTCCCTGTAACCCCAAACGGGCTACACGGGGGGGCCAGTAACCCGAGGGAAGGGGCTGATGCAAGCCGCCTGGCCCAGCCCCCAGCCGTGAAGGCCCGTCCCACGGGACCGGCGGTTGCCCAGCCACCCCCGTAGGGGGGTGTGTTTGGGCATTTGCCGGGCGAACCTGGCCAGGCCCGGGAGGGAGCAACCTAAGCCCGGACGCTCGGTGCTCGTGGGGGCTCGGGCTGGAGCTTGGGTGGTTGGGACGCTGCGGCTTGCTTAGGCCTCGACCCGAGGGGGCCGCCGCCGCGCCCTTACACGGCTAGGAGAAGTAGCGGTATGGCTGAAGCCGTCAGCGCCGTGGTTAGGAGCTTTTTCGTCACCTTCATTCCCATGGGTGTTGCCCGTCTTATGTATATGCTCAGGGTTACGGCGATGATGACCCAGACTCCGAACATCGTCGTCAACACGACGCTGGTGGAAACGGTTGCGTGTACGGCGTTGAGTACGGCCATAAGCACACCGCTTATGTACACGCTCCAGGAGATTATGAGTAGCATGGCTATCCCGCTTATCTCGACGCCTCTCAGCTCAGCTATCAGTCTCGATATAGCTTTCAAACCCTGAAACTCTATCATGGCCGTCAACACGGATATCATGTCGAACGTTATCGGTACGAGCGTGAAGATTATCGGAGCCCTGACTATGGCTGAGCCCAGCGTGGTTATTATCCCACACATCCCTGTGCCTATCGACAGGCCCAGCGCTACGGTCCCCTCGGATATCGTGAGCCTCCTTATCCGCCCGTACCTGTGTCTGATGGTCAAGTTTCCCTCGTTCAGGTAGACGCCCATCTGCCTGGCGACCTTCCTGTAGGTCGTAACCAAGCCTAGGGACCATATGTACAGGAAGACCACCACAAGGTACAGTATCGTGAGTATCCAGAAGACGGCTGCATTCACCTCGTACACGAGGACGAGTATTATGGACCCGACTACGCCTGCGGTGAAGGAGAGTGTGAAGTACTGGTTGTCTATCTTGTCCTCAGGCTTGGACTTCGACATCCTACCAGCCTCCCGTCTGGCCGCCGTCCAGACTTCGTATATCATCAGTATGATGTGTCTGAAGACTACTATGACGGCGTGGAAGAGCCTCATGTAAGCTCTCTCAAGCCATTTGGGCGTCTCGTAGGCCGTCTCGGGTTGTTCCCCTCCAGCAAATATGGAAAATATTGCTAAGGCGAATATGTGCATCTCCAGTGCCAGTATAAGGCTCGTCCAGAAGTATCCTATGTTTCCGCCATAGAGCATACGGGCTGACGTGCTCACATTGTGTAAGGCCAGATACACGGTGAGGAGGGCTTTCGGGAAGAGCAGTCCAATTACGGCGACTACGGCTATGACGGTTGCCACGGCGATCAGAATATGGGTGTGTCTCTGCAGTATTTCAGCCATCAACGGTCTCAAATAAATGGCAACTAAACTACAGTTATAAACTTTAATACGCTTCTGTCCGAAGCGCCTCCGTTAAAACGTTAATTATAGCTTCGGGCAAATTTCTGATGTGGCGTACCCCATCTGGGGTGGTGTCTCGGGTTGAAATTCGCAGTTCTTGCGGACACACACGTCGGTAGGGCCATACCGCTCTCCATAGCCGAATACCGTAGGAAGGCTTTCTGCGAGGCTTTCAGGAAGGCCGTGGACGCCATCGTGGCTGAGGGCGTGGACTACGTGTTCCTCTGCGGAGACCTTTTCGAGAGGAAGACCCTCAGGCCGAGCATCGTCCACTTCGTTGTCGAGGAGCTCCACAGGCTGGCCCTGGAGCACGAGGAGAGGCATGGCAGGCCGCTTAGGGTTGTGATGGTGAGGGGTAACCACGACGGCTCTCCCAAGTCGAACACACTGGAGTACGTGGAGCATCCCCTGGCGGACTACATAGTGGTCATAGGCGATGAGGGACGGCCGGTGGTCTACGAGGACGACCGTGTGTACGTGGTCGGACTTGGGTACTACGACCGTGTTGAGCAGATGTACGAGAAGCTTGTGGAGCCTGTTCTCGGGGTTGGGGACGGCAGGGTTAGGGTTCTGCTCCTCCACACGTTCCTGAAGGGCTACCACGACGTGCCTCCGGGAGCTTCCTCGATAAGCGTCGAGAGGGTCGGAAGGTCGGGAGTCGACTTCGTGTTCGTCGGCCACCACCATGAGAGGCATGAGCCCCTGAAGGTTGGAAACACGTACATACTCACCCCAGGCTCGACCGAGATGTACGACTTCGGGGAGAGGGCGGACAAAGGCTTCTACATAGTCGAACTCGACGGGGGTGAACCGAGGTTCAGGTGGGTCGGCATCGAACCCCTGCACGTGATGGCCAAGGCCGTGGTGTCGAGCCCCGTGCCGAGGAGCCCCAAGTGGTTCACGGAGGCCATAAGCTCGGAGGTTAGACGCTTCTCAGAGCACCTCAGGAGGGTGGGAAAGGCCGGATACGTGAAGATACAGGTCGACGGCCAGCTTTCTGAGGGCCTTCCGGCAGACGTGGAGCTCCTCCAGGTTGAGAGGGAGGTCGAGGAGAACCCTCTCCTCCTCCACGTGGACGTGGACTTCACAGGCCTTGAGCTTCCGCCACTCTACGTGGCCGGGCCGATGAGACACGTGAAGCTGGAGGAGTTCCTCGAGGAGTTCGGGGACTTCGCCTCCGACGTCCAGGACATGTACCGGAGGGTTGTGGACGAGTTGGAGGAGCATGCGAGCCCGAGGACGGGTTTGCTCCCCGAGAGCGTCAGGATGAGGCTGGTGGACGAGTGGCTGAGGCTGTTCAGGGGGAGGAGCTTCCGGGGTGGTGAAGCTTGATAGAGGAGCTGACCGTCAGGGGCTTCAAGCTTTTCAGGGACGGCCAGACCATCAAGTTCACACCAGGGCTGAACAGGATATCGGGACGGAACGCCTCCGGAAAGACGTCGATACTGGAGGCCATAATGTTCGCACTTTACGGTGAGGTCCCTGGAGTGGACAAGAGGCAGCTCGTATCGCTGGGTGGGAGGGACATGACTGTGAGCCTCGTGTTCAGAAGCCCGACGACGGGTAGGCGGGTGAGGATCGTGCGGAGCGGTGTGCTGAGCAGGGGTTCCTTCAGGACGACGAGGGTTGTGATGGAGGTGGAGGGTGACAGACACGTCGTCACGAGCGACTCCGAGGTTAGGGAGAGGCTCAGGGAGCTCATAGGGATAGGGAGGAGGGCCTTCCTCGGCATAGTGTACTGCAGGCAGAAGGAGTTCGTCGACATACTCAGGCCGGACAGGGTGTTCATGGACTCCATACTCGGACTCTCAGCAATAGCCGAGGTCCGGGAGGAGCTCAGGGCTGTCGTCAGGAAGCTCGAGGAGGAGGGCCGCCTCTCGGAGGAGCGTGTCCTGAGGGAGAGCCTCGAGGAAGAGGAGAAGAGGAGGGTGGAGGTGGAGGAGAGGCTGAGGGGCATCGAGGAGGAGCTTAGACGCCTCGAGGAGGAGGCTGAGGGGCTTTCGAGAAGGAAGGATGAGCTGGACTCCGAGGTCAGGGCGCTGAGCGAGGCCTTGAGCAGGCTGAGGGAGTCCTCGGCAAGCCTGAGGGAGATGGAGGCGAAGGTGGCGGGGATGGAGGCCGAACTTGAGAGGCTGAGGGAGGAGGCCGGGGAGGACTTGGAGGAGAGGCTCAGAACCCTGTCAGAAAGGGTTGAGACGCTGAGAGACGCTGAGGAGAGGTTCAGGCTCCTCCTCGACGAGGAGCTTGAGCCCGAGCGTAGACGGCTGCTCGAGGAGAGGGGGAAGCTCAGACACATAGTCGAGGAACACACGAAGCTCTCCGAATCGGGCTTGACCGTGTGCCCCACGTGTGGACAGAGAATCGACCGGAAGCTCCTGGAGCGTAGGATATCCGAGTACAGGGGGAAGCTGGTGGAGGTTGAGGAGTCGCTGAAGGCCGTCGAGGCTGAGATAAGGTCTGTTAGGAGGAGGATGGAGTCCACGAGGGGTATGATGGAGGAGCTGATGGACGAGTACAGGAGGCTTGAGTCCACGGCCACGCGTATAAGGGAGGTCTCGAAGAGGGTTGAGGAGCTGAGGGCTGAGAGGGATGAGGCCTTGAGGAGGTTCGAGGAGACTCTGTCGGAAACCCTCCAGGAGGCGGTCAGGCTCCTGAGAGTCGAGCCTCTCACGGCCGAGAACCTCGAATCCGCCTTGGAGTCTAGGCTCGAGGAGGTTCAGGCTGAGAGGGAGAGGGTGGTCGGGAAGCTTTCTGAGGTTAGGGGTAGGCTTCAGTCCCTCAGGCGTGTGGCGGAGATTTCGAGGGAGGAGTTGGAGAAGGTTTCGAGGAGGGTTTCGGAGATAGAGGAGAGGCTTAGGGTCATAGAGGAATACAAGGCGAAGATATCCGTGGCGAGGAGGCTCGTGAAGAGGTTTGAGGAGTACGAGAGGGAGGTGAGGCACAGCCTTTTGAAGCGGATAGAGTGGCTCACGTTCAAGTACTTCCAGAGGATGACGGACCAACAGGTGTACCACTCGTTCAGGATAGACGAGGGAAACTACAGGCTGTACGTCTACCCGAAGGGCTCCACCACCGAGATACCCGCATGGAGGTGTGGAGGAGGACACGAAAGCATAATAGCCCTAGCCGAGCGGCTGGCCATCCTCAAGGCGATAGGCTTCTCAGCCCTCCTAATCCTGGACGAGCCGACGGACGCCGTGGACGAGGAGAACATACCGGCCCTGCTGGAGAGCATATCCAGGTGCACACGGGAGATACGGCAGATAATCCTCGTAACCCACCACGGGTACGGACAAGAGGCACAGGTAAACCACATAAGGGTCAGGAGAGTTGGGGACAGGTCCGTAGTCCAGCAGTAGGCGATAAAACCATTAATCCACAAGTTCCCTAACTAAATTGGGACATGAAGTCCAAGCATGTGGAGGGTCTCGTGTTCGTCGCATGCATACTCATCGGAGCGGGTGTGGGTATGGCGTTCGGGAAGACGGCCGTGGGAGGAACCATAGGAACCGGAGTGGGCTTCCTTGCCATGGCCATCTTGAGGTTGAAGGCCAAGAAGTCTGAGAGCCCGAAGTAGCTCTGTTCAGAGCCTTACGTGTACGCCCCTCTCGGCCAGGTACCTTTTCACCACGGGTACGGGGTACTCGGTGTAGTGGAACACCGAGGCCGCCAGGGCTGCGTCGGCCTTGCCTTCCGTGAACACCTCAAGGAAGTGTTCGGGCCTTCCGGCTCCTCCGCTCGCTATGACGGGTATGTTCACGAGCTCCGAGACCGCCCTCGTGAGCTCTATGTCGTACCCGAGCTTCGTCCCGTCCCTGTCCATGGACGTCAGGAGTATCTCACCAGCCCCGAGCTCTTCGACCCTCCTCGCCCACCTGAGGGCGTCAACGCCCGTCGGCTTCCTGCCTCCGTACGTGTAGACCTCGAACCAGCATCGCCCCTCAGACGTCTCTACGGTCATCCTGCCCTCCAGGCCATCGTACCGTCTCTTGGCGTCTATGGCCACGACGACACACTGCCTCCCGAATACGTCCGCCATCTCCGTCACGACCTCAGGTCTCTCGACGGCAGCCGTGTTCACGGACACCTTGTCCGCCCCGTTGCACAGGACGAGCTCCGCGTCTGAGACGGTCCTTATTCCGCCTCCGACTGTGAAAGGTATGTCGAGCTCCCTTGCCACGGACCTTACGACCTCCTTCAGTATGCGTCTCTTCTCCACGGAGGCAGTTATGTCGAGGAACACGAGTTCGTCCGCCCCGTCCTCGCAGTACCTCCTGGCGAGTTCGACGGGGTCTCCGGCGTGTCTGAGGTTCTTGAAGTTTATCCCCTTGACAACGACGCCGTGATCGACGTCTAAGCAGGGTATTATTCTCTTGGCCAGCACGTCCCCTCACCTCTTGGATATGGATGCGAAGTTCCTGAGTATCTCGGCCCCGAACCTGCCCGACTTCTCCGGGTGGAACTGCGTCCCGTACAGGTTTCCACACTCGACCACGGAGGGGAAGGCCACCCCGTACACGGTTTCAGCAGCCACGACTTCACGGTTCACGGGGCTTGGGTGGTAGGAGTGGGCGAAGTAAGCGTAACGTCTGTCTCCACACCCCTCGAGTATCTCCGAGTGTCTCACAGGCTCGACGGTGTTCCAGCCCATGTGGGGAACCTTGACGGACCCGGGGAGTCTCACAACCTTACCTCTGAGGAGCCCTAGCCCCCTACCCCCCTCCTCACTCTCCTCGAAGAAGAGCTGCATCCCGAGACATATTCCGAGCGTGGGCACTCCGCTCTCCAAGGCGTCCGTCAGGTTCTCCATGAACCTGCCGAGGTTCTTCGAGGCCTCTCTGAAGTTTCCGACGCCTGGGAGGACGACGGCGTCCGCGTCGAGGAGCTCCTCCGGGGCGGTGGCTATGTGTACTTTGAAGCCTGCTCTTTCGAGTCCGAACTTTATGCTGAGGAGGTTTCCGACGCCGTAGTTGAGGACGACTGCCTTCAAGTGGTCTCCCCCGGTCTTCGTCGGGCTAAGGGTATCTACTTTCTGAAGCTCCTTATTAAGAATTTGTGCCCCCTGTACTCCACAACCTTAACCAAACCCTCCCTCAGGAGCTCCGACATGAGCGTATCCGGGTTCACACCACCTCTACCGACAACCTCCCTGAAGTAGTCGAGCCTCATCGGGTGGACCGCCATTATGCCCAGGACGTCCCGTCTGACGTCCCCACTGGCCAGAGCAAACTCGGAGCCCTCGTACCCTATGAGAGTCTCAACTCTTCCCTCACCCAAGCGCTCCCTGAACACCTCGTAGGCCTCCACGACACGTTGCTCGCTGGCGGCCTTAACCCACCCCTCCGCGGGCGGCCTCGTCGGTATGGAGATGAAGGCCTTGTCGACTTCTATCTCCGCCAGGAACTCCGCAACCCTCTCCACACCGTCCAGGTCGTCGTTTAAGCCGTCTATCAGCATCGTCTCGCTTATGACGGTGCCTTCGTACTCTGCCGTGAAACGCCTGATTCCGTCCAGAACCATGTCGAGCTCTATGCTCGGGTGGGGTCTGTTTACGCGTCTGTAGATTTTCCCGTCGACGGAGTCCACCTTAACGGAGACCAGGTCGAACTTCATAAGGTCCTCTCTGACATCCGGCCTGTACATCAGCGAGGAGTTCGTCAGGATGGCCAGCTTCACGGAAGTGATTTCCCTCAGCCTGGAGACTATTCTACCCAGGTTCAGGTCAAGCGTGGGCTCCCCGTCGGGGACGAACGTTACGTAGTCTATGTTCCCCTCACCGACCCTTTCCACAACCCTGGAAACCTCATCCAGAATCAGCTCAGGGTCTATGAACGTCCTCCTCTCCACGGTCAGGTTCATCGTCCTGCCGAGCTGACAGTAAACGCAGGAGTACGTACAGTTCTTCGGTGGGATGTTGTTTATGCCCAGACTCCTGCCAAGCCTCCTCGAAGGAACCGGCCCGAACACGTACCTAAAGCCGCTCGACAAACAGGCGCACCATAATAGAAATCACACGGCGATTTATGTGCATATAACCATTATTCAACACAGCCCTCCGATGTCCTTGAAGCCCCGGGCGGGATTTGAACCCGCGATCTCCGCCTTACCAATACCAGACACGAACAAGACAATTAATAACTCCCTCCCGCAGGCTATTGACATAGACATGCTTAGCAGCGTACTCGCGGAGGCCGTGAAGATAGCGCTTGAACGGCTTACGGGTGAGAGGGTTGAGAGCGGTGGTCGGCCGGTCGTCTGGAACTCGGAGGTCAGGGAGACGTTCGTGAAGCATCTTACGGGCAGGGACCCGAGCTACGTCAAGGACTTGGTGAGCACGCTCGACAGGCACATGACTGAGCCGATAAAGTCGCCGAGAGACGTTCTCGACATGTTCAGCAGGTGCGGGCGGGGCAGGGACCACCTGGCTAAGGCTTTCAAGATTCTGCTGAAAGTCTACAGAATCTACTACGGGCTTCCGAGGGACAGGTACGAGGAGCTCAAGGAGGCCGTTCCAACCGTGAGGGTGAGGGCTGACAGACACGTCCCAAGCGAGGAGGAGATAGTCGAAACTTTCAGGAAGGTCAGGGAGCTGCCGGTCGAGTTTCAAGCCGTCTACAACGTGGTTCTCGAGAGTCCGTCGAGGCCTACGCACGTCGTACAAGTCCTCAAAACGTGGGACGAGAGGAGGCTGAGGAAGGCGAAGACGGGCGAATTCTACATCTACGAAGTAAACATGGTGAAGCGTACAAAGGCGTGCTTCAGGCTACACATAACGCCAGAGACGCTCGAGCTCATCAGAGAGGCCGTCGAAGGGGGCTTCAGAATCAACAAAGACAGTTTCAGAGTGGCTTACAGGCGCGGGCTGACACGGCTCAAGTACGTCAGGAAGTTCGCGATGAACGCCATGTACTCCTCAGGCCTCACACCAGACGTAATAAGGCTGCTGGCGGGCGAGAGGCCGAAGACCGTCTTAGAGGAGCACTACATAGACGTTGAGAGGATGGCTGAACAGCAGTACCCGAAGTACCTGGCCTACCTGGCCCAGCTCCGCCGCAGAATCTAAACCATTTTTTGGGTTCGAGTGTTAATTAAAGCTGGGTGTCTAGCGTGGAAGCTCCCCTGATAGAGAGCGTTGAGCCCATAGAGTTTAGGGGGATAAAACGCTGCAGAAAGCCTGTGAAACTATCCCGCTTCACCGTCTTGATAGGCCGGAACAACTCGGGTAAGACATCCATTTTAGAGGCCATATCGATGCTGCCTGTGTTCTATTTCGATGATACCCGTTTTCC
>CBFDTC010000006.1:0-33013 GCA_965612785.1 Candidatus Bathyarchaeota archaeon | reverse complement strand
AAAAGCCTCATGAACTCTTTGAGCTCCGCAAGCGAGCTTGCTTCCATCTCTATCCTGAACCTTCCCGTGGCTCTCTGACTTTCGAGTACGAACTTCACCTTCATACCATAAACCAAGTCATTCCAGAGGTTCTTAAACAATTCTCAAGTCATCCTGAACCTAGCTTCGTCCCAAGCCCTTATGAGGTCCTCCAGGAACCTCGGCTGTACGGTGAATATGTCCTTTGGGTCGTCGAAGTACAGGTAGAACATGTACCTCCTCTCAGACCTGCCGAGCTTCACCGGACAGTACTCAGGCCTCCTGGGGAGCTCCTTCTCGTACTTGTCGGCGAGCTCCTCGAATATCCTGTGGAGCCTCTCGTACGGGACGGAGTGGTCGAAGTCCACCTCGAAAGAGTAGCAGTAGTACCCGGACTCGCCGGGCTTGTAGTTGATGACCCTCTTGTTCAGTATCTCGTTGTTCGTTATCAGGACGGTCGTGTAGGCTGGTGTGAGTATCTTCGTGTAGTTGATGGAAATCTCCTCGACTATGCCCTCGATGCTGTCTATCTTGACGTAGTCCCCAACCCTGAAAGGCCTTGAGGCAAGTAGGTACATCCCTGCGACGAAGTTCCCTATGCTCCTCTGGGATGCAAAGCCTATGGCGAACCCTCCGATTCCGGTTATGCTGGCCAGCCACGCCGACGGGACTCCCCCGACCTCCATCAGGGCGAAGGCGCATCCGAGGATTATCAGAGCCCTTGAGACGGGTATGAGGGCTCCCTCTATCTCCGGAGGCCATTCAACCCTGTCTATGAAGGACTTCAGGTACCTCGTCGCAACTCTCTCGGCGATTACGCCTGCTCCGACTATTATGGCCACTTTTATGCCCATCTGGGCGTACTGGGGCAACTGCTCGAACATACCATCTAAAACCTTACCCACTTAAAACATAAGTCATGCCCAGCTCCTCGGCCATCTTCCTAACGCTGGGGCCGAGGAAGCCCCTCCTCCAGGCCGAGTCCACGTACTCCATCTCATCCAGCATGTTCGTCAGCTCCTCGAGAACCCTTTCGTACCTCACCCTACCGGGCTCGACGTGGCACTCACCCGCCATCGAATGCCCCCCTCCGCTCACCCCCTCCCTCACGTCGTACTTCGCTGACAGCCTCCTCGAGAGCGTCTTCATAAGCCTCCCGCAGTGTATGCCCCTCCACGTCCCCCTGGCCGAGACGTGGACCTCCCCATGCTTCTCGTTCACTGCGAACATCAGGGCCTCCCTGTCCCCATGAGCTCTCATGAGCTCCCTCATCTTCACGGCGGCCGTCAGGGGCATCAGGGGGACGCCTCTCCCGAAGACCACGTAGACAGCCACGTCCCCCACGACCCTGAGTCTCATCATGTTCTCCATGTACCTCATGGACTCCTCCCAGTCCGAGAAGTAGTGGCGTAGCACCTCCCTGACAAGCTTCGGGTTTGGAGTGGAGTCTATCCACTCTTCGAGCGATGAGAGGGCTCGTACCGAGACACCCCTCGACGGCATCTCGAGGAGGGCTTCCAGAGCCACGTTCGGCCCGTAGACGTCTCTGACGACGTCCGACCTTTCGGAGTAGGAGTGGGCGAAGCAGAGGGCGTTCACAGCCTCAGCTATCTGGTTTATGAGTGTGGTTCTGCCCCTGTCATCCACGTCGTACCTCGTCGGCCTACCCTCGAAGGGTCTGAAGAGGTTCGGAAACCTCTCCCTCACGTGTTCGAAGAAGGGCTTCGAGAACTCGTCGCACCTACCGGTGACGGGGTCGAACGTGAAATCCCCCCTTCCGCCCAGGGCTGCGTAGAAGTCCACGTACTCGTCGTTCAGACCCAGCGCCGTGACGGCCATGTGGCAGAGGAGGGCGGCGGCCGTCGGGACGTCCTCGAAGGCGGATGGGTTGTACCACACACATCTCTCGGGTATTCCGTCGGCCGGGTGATGGTCTATGACGACGACCTCGTCCGCGTACTCCTTGAGGCCGTCGTAGTCCCTGAAGGTTCCCCTGTCCGAGACTATGATGACGTCTGGGCGTTCGCCACTGATCTGCCTGCCGACTTCCTCGACGTCTACCTTGAAGCCTTTCGGGAAGAGGCATGAAACCTGTACGCCCACCTCCTCCAAAGCCCTCTTGAGCGTGGCCGAACAGGCTACACCGTCCACGTCGTGGTGGGAGACGACGAGCGCCCTCCCATCCTCCTCCAGAGACTTTAGGGTCGAGACGACCTCAGCGAAGTTAGGGTCGGACTTCAGGTTTTCGTGAACCCACTCGGCGTACCCTCGACGCCCAGCCATGCCACCACCTCCTATCAGAATGAAAGCCTACCTAAAGTTTTTCCAGCGGGGTTCGGAGAGCAGGGAGCGGAGCTCCGGGCTTGGCTTCGGGGTCTGGACGGCTCCCTCCAGCAACCTCTCAGCCAGCCGTGTCGGGCATCCGGAGGTCAGGTTGAAGGCCTCCACACCCGTCAGCCTCTCAACCATCCTCCTACCGACCGAGGTGTCCGTAGCCGGCCCTGAGACCAGGGAGACCTCGAGGTTCAGGTGCCTCCTGAGGAACTCCACACCGCCCCAAGCTGAGACGACGTCGCCCGCTGAGAGGACTATCGACGAGACTGAGGACATCACGTCCCTGTCTGAGAGGACGTGGAGCACGCTCCCGTACCCGACGACGCTCCCGCCGAGCTCGCAGACGACGCATCCGGCCCCGGAGCAGGCGTTCAGCAGACCCTTGACGGCCGGTATGAGCACGTCGCTCGGCACGTACGTCGACGGAAGCCCAGCGTCCACGAAGTCGTACACGGGGGACGCTCCGGCTTCGGACATCGCCTTAAGGTCCCTCATGGCCGCCACACCCGTCGCCTTTAGGCCTGCAACCTTCAGGTGGCTTAGAGCCCTGATTATGGAGGCGGCTGCCGTGGTCTTGCCCGTCTCTGGGCCCGTCCCCACGACCATGACTACGGGTCCGTTGAACTCCACCTTCCTCGAGGGTTTGACTGAGGCTAGGTCTGCCGTGTTCAGTGGTTCATCGCCCTCGACGACCGTCCCTAAGTACACGGCTTTGACGGGTTCACGCAGAAGGTGTGAGCGGTCGATGCACAGCCCGATTACGCCTCCGAATGTGAGGATGTGGAGCTCCTCAAGCGGCTCTTCGGGCACTACGCCGACGTAGTCCCTCGTCGACATCTTCCTCCCGAACGCCCCCACCACGACCGTGCCAGCCTCGACTTCTACGACCCTGCCCTCCCTGTCCTCGAGCAGTCCACGGCCTAAGAGTCTGACGGCCGCTAAGTCTCCGAACCTCGGTCTAAGCCTCTCCACGCCGACCGTGGACTCGGGTTCGGCGAGGCGTGCGGCGGGTGTGTACAGGTCTACCCGAACCTCCACCGTGCACCCTCCACAGAAGAGCTTCGAAAAATCTTTTATATTAAAAGCCATGACGGCCTACCCTTTTTATCACCTGAACCTGAAAATTGTTTTGATAT
This sequence comes from Candidatus Bathyarchaeota archaeon, assembly GCA_965612785.1. GTDB lineage: Archaea > Thermoproteota > Bathyarchaeia > TCS64 > CBFDTC01 > CBFDTC01. Next base: position 29,525 of record CBFDTC010000006.1, on the reverse strand, counting down.
GTCGTCCAAAACCATACTCGAGGTTCTGAAGGTCGCCCAAGACGCTTATAGAATTCTCGGAATAAAGAGCGTGGAGGAAGATGTCCTAAGAGAGACCTGGAAGATCATGAGGGACAGGGTTGAAGAGGTAGCCTCCGCCACCGTCAAGGCCATGATGGGATGCGATAGGGTGGTCAAGTTAGTTAGGGAGGCCGGCATGACGGAGGAGAGGGCTCGGAACGCATTAAGCCTGTTCCTAGAGCTCTGCATGTCGGGCAAGTTCGACGAGGAGCAAGTTAAGAGGATGTTCAGGATAGGGCTGGCTCACGCCAGGTCGGGGATAACCGTGGATGTAGTGCTCTCGACGGCCTATAGGCTGATAATCGAGTCGTTCACAGTCATGACGGAAATGGATGTTCCACCCGACCGCTTCTCAGCCCTCTCAAAGAGCATACTATGGGCGACCGTCATCGTGATCTACAGCTACCAAGTTGCGAGGAGGATGAGCCTGTCGAAGGCCGTAGGGATACCGAAAACGCTCGTCGATAAGCTGTTCAGACTCAAGGCAGACGAGATATACCGTGAACTGGCAAGGGAGGTCGAGTTAAAACCCGGCCAACCTTAAACTCTAAGGCTTCCGAGCATCCCCACCCACAACCGTCTTAGAGCCCTCGACGGCCACGGACTTCGCTCCTGAACCGGCGAGGCAAGCTCGTCTACAAAGTTCTTCTGAGAATAGCTTAGGAGCTCCCAATAGCCTCCATCAACAGTTTGGAGGCCTTCTCAACCATCCTGCGAGCTTCCTCCCTTGAAGGGGCTCTCGCTGAGACCCATATCCGGAATCCCCTCTCAAGCTTGGGCATGGTCTTCACATAAACGCCTGGAACCCTCCTCATCACCTCCTCCAGGTGGGATGCGAGGGCCGACTCGTCCGCTGACGGGAGCTCTATTATCGTCTCCTCCAGGAAGCCTTCACCCATGTCCTTCACAAGCTTCGAAACGACGTTGTCGAATATCCACTTCAACTCGCCTGGAACCCCTGGAAGCGACACGATCATGGCGTCTCCAACCCTCAGGAGGACGCCTGGAGCCGCTCCAACTCTGTTTTCCAGGGGTTCAGCCCCCTCCGGGAGTACGGCCATCTTCCTCCTCGGCTCGGTTATCTCAGGGCTGCTCACGACGCCCCTCTCGTAGAACATCCTGTACTGCCTCTCGACCATCCTCAGAGCCTCCTCGTTCAACCTCAGTTCAAGGCCGAGGGCCTTCGCAACGCCTTCCAACGTCTTGTCGTCGTACGTAGGTCCGAGCCCCCCGCTCGTGATGACGAGTTTGCAGTCGTCTTCGAGCATCCTCCTCAGGGCTTTGGCTATCTCGTCCACGTCGTCCCTGACGACCATGACCTCCTTCAGCCGTATTCCGAGGGCCTTAAGCCTGAGGGCGAGCCAGTTGCTGTTCGTGTCGAGGACGACGCCGTCGAGTATCTCGTTTCCGACGACGAGTATGCCTGCCCAAACCATACCATCAAAACCTCTTGACGAATCCTTTAAGCGTTACCTCGCTCGGGGAGAAGCTCACGGAGTATGGTCTCCCAATCCAAGTTCCTCCTGACGAGGTTCACGAGAAGTTCTATCCTACGCCTGTTCTCCGGCGATATAGTCATCCCGACCGTCCTGAGCTTCATTATCGTCGTGTACGTGTCCGATGGAACCACCAGTACGGGAACCCCCCTCTCCTCGGCCTTCGTGAGCACGGAGATGTCGGGGTGGAGCCCCCCAGTGAGTATCAGGCAACTCGTGTCCGTCTCGAGGGCGGCCATCATCAAGTCTGTCCTGTCTCCCCCGGTGACGACCGCCTTCCTCCTGCTCCGCCTGAACCACCTGAGGGCAGACTCGGCCGACATGGCCCCCACGAGGAAGGTCTCGACGACCCTGTCCATGTTGTCCTCACACGTGAGTACGGAGGCTCCGAGGGTCTCGGCAACCTCCTTCACGGTCGGGGAGAAAAGCTCGGGAACCATCGGGATGAACCCAAGGACCTTCACCCCGTACGCTCCCAGCGCCTCGCTTGCGACCCTCCTGACCCTCTCGATGTTGGTTGGTGGGATGAAGCCCAAGGTTGACCCAACCACATTCAGGCCCGAAGACTCGAAGAACTTGTAGTGTAGCGCGAGGGAGTCTATGGAGGAGTCGTCTGTGTACCGCCACGTTACGAACACCTTGGATCCGAACATGGGGGCTAGGTCGACCACGCTGCATCCCTTGGTGAGCAGTGTTTCGGGAGTGTCGGCTGAGTCCACGAGGACGATGTCTTTATCCTTCGAGACCTCCCCGTACGTCTCCATGATCCTCTCCCTAGCCTCTGCGTAGTCCACGGCGTCCATGTACAGCTTCGGGATGCACACCGGTGATAGGATGGAGGGGGGCTCCTTCAGATCGAGCACCTTCTTCATGAGCTCCACGTCGTAGTCGAGTCTCTCACCGCATATCTTCTCCATCTGACCCACGGGCTTGAAGTAGCCGACTCTGTAGCCCTCATCCCTGAATATGATGGCTAGGGCGAGGCATATCAGCGTCTTACCACATCTCCTGCACCCGACAACGTACAGGGACTTAGCCAAGGCTCTCCTCCTCCGATGAGAGGGTTATCTTGACGTCGAGGGCGAGGCACCCCTGTCCACATCTGTACGCTATCAGGGGATTTATGTCGAGCTCGACTATCTCCGGGAAGTCCATCACCAGCCTCCCGACTCTTAGAAGGGTGTTCACTACGGCATTTATATCTGACGGCTGTTCACCCCTTATGCCCTTGAGGAGAGCGTAGGCCTTCGTCTCCTTCACCATATTGAGGGCATCCTCTACGGAGAGGGGGGCGAGCCTGAACGACACGTCCTTTATCAAGTCCACGTATATGCCCCCGAGTCCGAACATGACCAAGTGTCCGAAGGTCGGATCCTTCGTCGACCCCACGATGAGCTCCTTGCCCATGGGAACCATCTTCTGAACTATGACCCCGTGTACGACGGCCCCCGGCATGTAGGTCATGACCCTCGTCAAGGCCATGTCGTAGGCCCTCTTGACCTCCTCAGGCGTACGGAGGTTCAGGAACACGCCCCCCACGTCCGTCTTGTGGATCACCTGTGGTGAGACGACCTTCAAAGCGACCGGAAAACCTATCTCCTCAGCCATCTCAGCCGCCTCATCCCTGTTCCTGGCGAAGGCGGTCGTCGGGACGTGTATCCCGTACGCCTTGACTATTTCGAGAGCTTCGTGGAGCAGTGCGACAACCCTCCCATCCCTCCGAATCTTCTTGAGTATGCCCCTAACCCTCAGCGGGTCCACGTCGTAGAAGGTTGCCGGCTCCCCGACCGGCTTTGAAACGAGCTCCACGTATCCGGATGCGCCGGCCATCGCCAGGACAGCCTTCTCCGGGAAGTCTAGGCAGGGTATCCCCTCCTTTATCAGCATCTTCCTCGCCTCCTCCACCGTGGACCAGCCGACGAACGACGCCACGATGGGCTTGGACGGAAGCCTCCTCCTAACCGACAGGAGAACCTTGGCGGTCCCGACGGGATCCGTCATCGCCTGCGGGGAGAGGAGCACTATGACTCCGTGAACTCTATCGTCTTCCAACACAACCTCGAGCGTCTTCTCGTACCTCTCTGGATCCGCGTCTCCCAGTATGTCCACGGGGTTGTGGACGGCGGCCATCGGCGGCAGGATGGACTTCAGCCTGGACACGGTCTTCGGAGACAGGGGTGAAACCTTCAGCCCGAGCGTGGCGCAGGCGTCCGCCGCGAGTATGCCCAGCCCACCGGCGTTGGTGACGATGGCCACGTTCCTTCCCTTCGGGAGGGGCTGCCTGCTCAGGAACATGGCGTAGCTCACCATCTCCTCGAGGCTCTTGGCGAATATTATCCCAGCCCTCTTGAAGGCGGCCACGTAGGCGGTCAGGCTTCCGGCGAGGGCCCCCGTGTGGCTCGACGCAGCCTTGGTTCCGAACTCAGAAACGCCTCCTTTGAGGGCCACGATGGGCTTACGTCTGGAGGCCTCCGCGGCGGCCTCTACGAACTTTCTCCCCCTCTCCACCGACTCGACGTACAGCAGTATGACGGAAGTCTCTCTGTCAGACGCCACAGCCTTTATGAAGTCCGTCTCGTCGAGGTCGGCCTTGTTTCCGAGGCTTATGAACTTCGAGAAGCCGAGGCCGTACTCCTCAGCCAGGTCCAGCATGGCTGTGCAGAGCGCCCCGCTCTGGGATATGAACGCCACGTTCCCCTTCATGGGCATCTTCGGAGCGAAGCTTGCGTTAAGCGGAGTCTCAGTGTCTATCACTCCGAGGCAGTTGGGACCCTGCATCCGCATCCCGTACCTCCGACATATCGAGACGACCTCCCTCTCGAGCTTGGCTCCCTCAGGACCTGTCTCCTTGAACCCGGCGGATATGACGACGACCACCTTCACGCCCGCCTCACCGCATTCCTCGACCACCTGCGGGACTATCCTCGCAGGGACGGACACGACGGACAGCTCGACTTCGGATGGGATTTCCTTGACGGTCGGGTAGCACTTCAGCCCGAGTATCTCGTCGGCGTTCGGGTTCACCGGGTAGACCTTGCCCGGGAACCCTCCCTCCAGTATGTTCTTGAGTATGACGTGCCCTACCTTCTCGGGGTTCCTGGAGGCACCTATGACCGCGACGGATTTGGGCCTGAACAGGTACCTAGTCCACTCTGGCTCCTGTTCCACGGTTAGATAGTTAAAGGGGGGTTCATATTTATCTATCTTCGGAACGCTGCTACACATGGCCGTGTTCACGACGCACGTCGGAAGCATGCCCCTGGACTACTCCCGGGAGAACGTCAGGAGAGCCTTCTCGGACATGGCGTCCATAGGCTTGGACTACCCGCCGATCCCCCAGCTCAGGAGCTTCATAGACATGTACATGGAACCCCTCAGGAAGTACGGAGCCGTCCGGAAGGCTGGGATGAGGTACCTGGCCGGGGAGCTCGAATCCATCCCCGAGGAGGAGAGCATACCCGAGTTGGAGGACCTCTCATGGGCTGTCGGGGAGACGTTCAAGGGTCTCGGTGTGAGGTTCTGCGTCACCGGTCCTTTCACGCTTGCCTCAAACATACTCCTAAAGCCGGGTGGCTCACCCCTCATCGACTCGACGCTGAAGCTCAAGGGGTTCGTCCTCGAAGCCCTGACGGACTACGTGGCCACGTTCGTCCGTAGGGCATCCGAGATAGGTGCGGACATGGTGGTCGTCGACGAGCCCATACTGACCCTGATGGTCGGGAGGGACAGGGCGTTGTTCGGGTACACAGTCGAGGACGTGTCCACAGCCTTGGACAGGCTGTTCGAGGGGGTTGGATGCCGTTTCAGGGGTGTACACGCATGCTACAGGGTTCCGCCCATGCTCTCCAGGATACTCCTAACCTGCGAGAAGCTGAACTACCTCGACCACGAGTTTGCGGACTCGCCGGCCAACATAGACGCCTACACCCGAGAGGACTTGGAGGCGCATGAGAAGCTCCTCGGCATGGGCGTCGTGTCGTCCAAGTCCATCAGGGTCGAGAACAGGGTCGTCGTGGAGTCGAGGATAAGACTCCTGCTGGACAAGTTTGGGAAGCAGCTGGCCTTCGTCAAACCAGACTGCGGGTTCGGGGGCTTCAGGGGCACCCTTTCGAGCCGTGAGGAGGAGTACTCGGTAGCCCTCAGGAAGCTCAAAGTCGTCGTGGAGGCCGCCAACTTCTACAGCTCGTAGCCGGCTAGGAGCTTGTGCATCCTAATCTTCTCAGGGTTCCTCACGAGGTCCTCAAGGTTCTCCTTGAGCCTCCTGAAAACCTCTTCCATCGTCAGGTCAACCTTCCTCTTCCTCCCTATCGGGTTGCAGAAGGACACGACCTCCTTGTACAGGAACGGATGAGCTATCCCGAGCTCCTTCACACGCTCCACAGCCTCCCTCGCAACCCTGTCCACGTCCATGACTATTTCAGCCCTCCTCTCCCTGACCTTCACCGCCTCGCTCATGGGCACGCCGAGCCACCAGTCCGTCCTCTTTAGGAGCGACTCGTACGCCGAGCCGAACAGACGCTCACTCCTCTCGTAGGCTATTCCGAGCGTCACGTAGTACGCGTACTCTATCGAGTCCATGAGCTTCGGGTCGTTCTCAGGCATGGAGGGCTCCTCCTCCAGGTACATCCTGTAGACGTTCAGGGCCACGTAGGCCCGCTCCCGGAGCGACATCTGCTTCTCGATGTTGAGTTCCATCAGGTCGTGGACGTAACGCTCCGGGATGACTATGACTGGTATACGGCTTATGCCGACCTGCTTGGCTGCGAGGAGGCGGTGCTGGCCGTCTATGACCACGTAGTCGTCCTCCCCCCTCCTGACGGCTATGACTGGGGTCGTGAACCCGATCTTCCTCATCGACTCCGCGAGACGCCTTACATGGTACGTGGACGGCTTCCTCTGGATCTCGACGACCCTGAGCTTCTCCAGGGGGACCACGAGGATTTCCTGAACGTACCCGTACAGGGGCTCCCTCATCTCCCCAACCTTCTCGACCATGGACATCGCCCCCTAAACCCGATTTTTAAAGCTCAGCCACAAATATTAACGTGTCTTCAGCCCACAACCAAAAACCTAATATTCTAAACACTCCAGCTGATATGAGGTGAGCTGAAGGTTGGCCGAGAGACCTAAAATCTTCGCAAACCTGATGAAGGACATCATAAGGCCTGGACTGTGCACCTTTTGCGGAGCATGCGCCGCTTCATGCCCCCCGTTCTCCATATCCGTCGAGGGAGACACTCCAAAGCTCGTCAGCCGGTGCATAGCATGCCAGATGTGCTACTACAGCTGCGCGAGGGTGGAGTTCGACCAGGCGGCCGTGGATGAGTGGCTTTTCGGCAGGGGACGTGAGGGGGACGAGGAGTTCATAGGCGTGCACAAGGGCCTGTACGCCGTCAAATCCAGAGACGAGGACGTCTTGAAGGTGTGCCAGAACGGGGGAGCCGCCACCTCGCTGTTGCTGTACGCCTTGGAGGAGGGAATCGTAGACGGGATCGTCTGTACATGCTCGGATGAGAAGTGGGCTCCCAGGGTCTTCGTGGCCACGTCGAGGGAGGACCTCCTCAAGTGCGCCGGGACCAAGTACAGCCCGTCTCCGAACGTGTTCGGAGTCAGGCTCGCCGTCGAGGAGTACGCCCTCGAGAAGGTGGCCCTCGTGGGGACTCCATGCCACATAGAGGGTTTGAGGAAGATACAGATGTCCGAGCTCAGGCATGAGGCCGTAGCCGAGGCCGTGAAGTTCGCCGTCGGGCTGTTCTGCATGGGGAACTACCAGTACGACGCCCTGATGAAGCACCTAGAGAAGAAGGGTGTAGACGTCTCCACGGTCACGAAGTTCGAGATCTCGGGAGGAAAGTTCAAGGCCTACGGAGAGAAGGAGCTCCTGCTCGAGGAGTCCGTCAAGGCCGTGGCGAAGTTCTACAGGAGTGGGTGTAAGGTATGCACGGACTTCACGGCCGAGTACGCGGACGTGTCCGTGGGGAACGTCGGGACACCTGACGACTGGTCCACGGTGATCGTCAGGACCAAGCTGGGTGAGGAACTCCTCAAGGGAGCTGAGAAAAAGGGTCTGGTTGAGGTTAAGCCTCTGGAGGAGTTTAAGCCGGGCTTGGAGGCGGTCCTGAAGCTGGCTAAGGCGAAAAAGAAGAGGGGGGCTAAGGCCTCTTCGGCTTCTCGAACAGCTTAACCTTGCTCAGAACAGTCCCGTCGCTGTGGTGGGGCCTCCTGAACACAGTGTCTCCGTATTTCTCTATCTCCCTCGCCTCATCCGCAAGCATGGCTGCGACACGCATCATCTCGTGGGCCGTGGCGCACAGCGAGGTGTACAGCGTCCACTCCTGAACCTTGAAGCAGGCCTCGGAGGACACGGCGGCCACTCGACTGGCTATCTCGTACGCAGCTCTCGCCTTGGCCTGAGCGTACGGGTTGGAGAAGCCCGCAGCCCTGACCGCTGTCTCCCTGTTCACGACAACCCTCGGAAGCTCAGGCTTCTCACCGGCCTTTATCTGCGATATCACCCTGTCGAGCTCCATGAACACGACGTTGAAGGCACCCGTGGCTGCGAGGACCTTTATCACGTCTGCGTTGAACAGAGCCATCTCGGCTGGGTCGAGGAACTCCCTCCTGGCGCCTATCATCGAGTCCGCCTGGATGATTATGTACCCGAAGCCCTTCTCCTCCAGCTCCGGTATGGCCTTCCTCGCCGGGTAGTCGGACACGACTATCGTGGGCACCCCAGCCTCAGCGAGAACCTCCCTCGCCTTCTTAGGAGCAGGCAGAGCCGCGTTCGGGCTTGAGACGATGGCGAGGTCCGAGTTGAACCTCAGTAGCTCCTTGGCTGCCTCCTCAGCCCCGTCGACCGTCATCTTTGCCCCGGTCGTGACGACCCTCACGTCGATGTCCTTCCTCTCCGCCCTCTCGTCCAGCAGCAGTTCGATCAGCGTTGAGGTTCCTATGTTCCCCACCTTCAGAAAACCAACCCTGACGACTTTCTCCGACATCAGATTTGTCTCAACCAAAAGCCATTAAAGGTTAACCCTCCTCAAAACGACGACGGGCCTGTGCTCCACGGATTCGAGCATCTCCCACGTCACCCCTGTGAGCGTCGTACCGAACCTCCTCGCCATGTCCCACACAGTCCTCCCGGCCCCGGGTCCCATCGCCCTGTGGGCTGTGTCAGCTGCCTCGAGGGCGTCCTCCGGGGTCATGGAGCTCCCTGAGATGGCTATGGGGGTTGCCCTGCCCCTCCCTCCCAGGGCTCTTCCGAGCACGAACGTGAGGAACCCTCCGAAGTGTAAGAGGCCTTCGACGTCGACCTTCCTCGGGGCGAGGTGTAGGCCTCCGACGGTGTAGGTGGTGTCGCCGTCCACTATCATGACCGTCACCTTCTTACCCGTCTCGTCGAGGATGGCCCTCCTTATCTCCTCAGCCACCCTAGAGGCGTCCCTGAGGGGGAGGCTCACGTACGAGTATGGGAGGTTGCTCCCGTCTATGCCCCCCTCCGAGTAGTGTCGAAGGGCCTGAAGGAGGCCCACGGCCCTCAAGGCCACCTGCTTGTGGACGGCCCCCTCGTACAGCGGGTAGTTCCTCAGCCTCCTGATGGTCCTGGGTCTGAGCCTGCAGAGACGCCCCAGGAAGAAGCCCCAGACGAGCCTCATCCAGAACGCGACGAGGAGCTTCGAGAGGAGCGACGGCTTGAACAGGGACTCGTCCAGAATGTTCCCGGACGCCGTCGAGACGGCCTTCTCCGACACAGCGACCACGTCCCCGTCCCTCACGAGCCCCTTGACCGCGTTCACAACCTCCCTTACGTAGTCTGTCCCAGGCCTCCAGTACCTCGTCCTCACGGCGTGGGCTTCGAACTTCCCGGACACTCGGTTACTAAGGAGTTAAAACTAAGTTTATATTTTCGGCGAAATTTACCAATCTCGGTTGAAATCTATGGAGTCAGCCGACCTGCTGAAAGAGGTCTACCAGCTGATGAAGAGCTGCGGTTTCGAGCTCTCAAGGCCGTGTCGGTCACGGAAGAGTTGCTTCGACGTGGCCGTCAGGAAGGGAGACGTGCTCGGGTTCATAAAGACCCTGGAGGATGCATCCGAGTTCTCGAGGGAGGATGCATCCGAGTTGATGCTGCTCTCCAGGAGGTTCTCGGCCTTCGCTCTGCTCGTCTCGATGAGGCTCTCGGGAACGGACATGATGGACGACGCTGTGTACGATCGGCATGGTGTGATGGCGGTCACTCCGAGGACTCTGAGGTACGCGCTGAAGTATGGAATGTACCCGCTGGTCGAGGTGATCTACGGGAACTGCTTCGTAAACATAGACTGCAAGGCCTTGAGGGAGGAGATGAAGAGGCTCGGCCTCTCCAGGGGTAGGCTGGCCTCCCTCATAGGCGTCAGCAGGAGGACGATCTACGGGTACGAGAGGGGCTTGTCCAAGGCCACCGTGAACATAGCCTACAAGCTTGAGGCAACCCTCGGCGTTCCGATAGTGAAGCCCATAAACATATTCAAGAGCCGAGGGAACAGGCGTACCTCCAAGTCGATGCTCAGGAGGGTCGTACAGAACCCCCTGCTCAGGTCCGTGATAAAGAAGTTCAGGGAACTCAGGGTCTCGGCAGACCCTGTCTCGAAGGCTCCGTTCGACTTCGTGGCCGGGAGCGGAAGCCTCAAGCTGATAGGGGGTGTCATGACCGAGGGAGGTTGCAGGAGGGTCTACGAGACTTCGAGCGTGGCCAAGGTCTGCAACCTCCACACGCTCTTCGTGACGGATGGACATGTGGACGATGAGCTGAACGTTCCCGTGGTCCGCTGGAGAGAGTTCAAGGGCATAAGGAACGTGGACGAGCTGCAACAGCTCCTAAACGTCTGAGAGCATCCTCCTAGAAGTGGACCAAGACTTCCTGGCTATCCTCGGAAGCCCACCCCTCTTCCTCACCCACTCCCTGAGAAACCTCACCGTCCTCGGGTCGCTGGGGTACCCGGACCCGAAGTCGCCGTACATGTTCTTCAAAACCCTTATGGCGCCGTCCCTCCTCACCTTGGCGAGTATCGAGGCCGCCGCCACGACCGGGATACGCTCATCCGCCTTGTTCTCCGAGAACACGGCTATCCCAGGCGGAAGCTTCGACATGACGAGCCTCCCAAACCTCTCGGCGTCCGGGTCCGGCGAGTCTATGTAGGCAACGTCTGGCCTAAGCTCCGAGAGCACCTTGACGAAGCCCTCAGCCTCCAGCAGGTTTAGGCCTCTGAGCCTCTCGGAGACGCCTACGGCCCTGTCTATCTGAGACGGATGAAGCTCCAACACCGACGTGCGTACGGCGAGCCTCATTACACGCTCCAGCACCCTAACCCTGCCCGCAGGCGTCAGCTTCTTGGAGTCCTTGACGCCTATGGAGACGAGCTTGGGGAGGTCCTCCTCCCTGAAGAGCACAGCCGCCACGACCATCGGACCTATGACGGCCCCCCTACCCGCCTCGTCCGCCCCGGCTACGAGCCTCAAGCCCTAACGCCTCCGAGCACTTTCTGGACTATCCTGCCGGGGAGTTGATCCCTGTTTTCCGGCGTCACCCAGACGACCTCGCCGAGGTGTCTGTAGCGGTTCACAAGCGTCCTGTGTAGGGTTGCCACGACCGGCTTTTCTGACCTTAGAACCTCGGCCAGGGCTTCCTCGAACTTCCTGGAGTAGAGTTCCATCTTCCCCACCTCGTCCACGCACACCACGTCGCACTCGCTGACAGCCCTCTCCAAGGCTGGTACCGCAACCCTCTCGAAGTCCTCCAGGTCCACGCCGTACTTTCCGACCCTGAACCTCGAACTCAGCCCAGCCCAGGCGAGTCTGCCGGAAGCTCCCGTGTAGAGGTCCACGACACGGAAGCCGACCCTCCTCCCGGCCTCCCTGACCTCCGGGGTGGTTATCCCACCCACCTTGAGGCCACGTCTACGGAGCTCCTCCACGACCTTGAGGAGGACCGTGGTCTTGCCGCATCTCGGGGGGCCTGTTAGGAATATCCTGACCATCAAGGATAGAAGCCCCTGAGACGTTATAAGCCATCCCCGTGGACGACCTCCACGTAGACCTCCTCGAACTCCGACACGACGTTGCTCCAGTCGAACCTTTCGGAGGTTTCGAGGGCCCCCACCGACAGCCTCCTGGCCTCATCCACGTCCAGAACCCTCTGCATCGCCTCCACGAGCTCCTCGACGTCCCTGACGATTATGCCGTTCACACCGTCCAGGATCATCTCGGGAACCCCTCCGACAGGGTTGCACACGACGGGCTTGCCGACGGCCAGGGCCTCCAGCACCGTGTAGGGCATGACGTCCATGAACGATATGTGGACGTAGGCGTCGCACATCTTCATCAACCCAGGGATGTCCCTCCGGTATCCGAGGAAGACCACACGGTCTCCGGAGAGCTTAGGTTTGAACACAGGCTCGTACAGCCCTCCACCGGCTATCAGCAGGTAGGCGTCCGGCTCGTCGAGCCTCCTGAAAGCCTCCACGAGGACCTCGAGGCCCCTACACTTGTCCCAGTAGTTGAAGTTAGTGACGGAGAGGAAAACCTTGGAGCGCCTCGGTAGCCGTAGCTCCTCCTTCCTGGTGGGGGGATGTCCCCTAACCTCGTCGACGTATATGCCGTTGGGGACCACCCTCGTCTTCCACCTGAACTCCTCCGGAATCCTGTCCACGAGGAACTTGGACGGAACCGTTATGGCCCTGGAGCCCTCCAGGGTCTTCTCCATCGCCCTTAGGGCTATGGAGCCCCACACGGGTTTGAGCCTCACGAGCTCGTCCCTGTATGATCCGTGGAGTGTGAACACGTACGGCGGTCGGCCGAGCTTGGATATCGCCACGAAGTACGGGAAAGAGGAACAGCTTACGCCCACCGTGTGGACGAGGTCGTAGCGTCTTCCAACCCTCCGCAGGAAGCCTGTGAACGCCTGGTTTACGAGGGGGTTGCTGAGGCGGGATATCCTCGACGGCGGCAGGGAGAAGCCGTCCACCTCGTAACCCCTTTCCGTGAGGGCCTTCTTGAGGCCGCTGTAGAATCTCGCAACGCCCCCGCCCCATCCTGGGTTGAACAGGAGAAGCTTCATCCTCTGTGAAAAGGGTTTCTCAGACGCTTAAAGGGGTTGCGATACGCCCGTTGCACACAGGCCATTTTATATGCCTTCGAGTCCAACCCTAACGTGAGTATGGAGCTGGACGAGAAGACCTTCAGGAAGCTGTTTCCACATTTGGCTGAGGAAATCCTGTCCGGAAAGACGAAGAAGGTTAGGATAACGAGCGTCAGGTGGGATGCGGAGGCCGGTGAGAAGGCCGTATCAGGGGAGAACCTCACAGGCTACATGCCGGACGCCGTGGACTTCATAAGGCGCTGCCGGACGGTGGAGGAGGCAGAGGAGATAATCGAGTACCTTGAGCGTAGGGGCGAGATATCCAAGGAGTATGCGGAAAGGCTTAGGAAGCAGCTGAGGACGAGGGGTCTCAGGAGCTTCGGAAGCTGGAAGGAGCCTGGGTACTACCTGAGGAAGTACCTGAGGTAGATGTTTTTAGGCCGTGAGGCAAACCCTAAATCGGTGTCCGCTTGCCTCCGCTCGTAGGCCTCGTGGGTAAGGCAAACGTCGGAAAGAGCACCTTCTTCAGCGCAGCAACGCTCAAACCAGTCCCGATAGCCAGCTTCCCGTTCACCACGGTCGAGGCAAACAGGGGCATAGCCTACCTCAGGACGGAGTGCGTGTGCAGGGAGTTCGGAGTCCAGGACAACCCCGTGAACTCCGCCTGCGTGGACGGGGTCAGGCTCATACCGGTAGAGCTCATCGACACTCCGGGCCTGATAAGGGGAGCCCACATGGGGAGGGGCTTGGGAAACAAGTTCCTCGACGAGGTCAGGAGGGCCGACGCCCTGATAGTCGTCTGCGACGCCGCCGGAGCCAGCGGACCGGACGGTCAGCCGTGTAAGCCTGGGACGCACGACCCTGTCGAGGACGTCAGGATCTTCGAGGAGGAGTTTGAGGAGTGGCTTCTGGCGATAATCATGAGGGAGTGGAGCAGGGTTGCCAGGAGGGCTGAGACGCTCAGGGAGGACGTGTCCAAGCCGCTCTCGAAGAGGCTTTCAGGCCTCGCCATAACGAGGGAGCACGTGCTCGAAGCCTGCTCCAGGGCCGACTTAGACCCGTACAGGCCAACCTCGTGGGGTCGTGAGGCGTTGAGGCGTTTCGTCTCGGAGCTCCGTAGGGTTTCCAAGCCCATGCTGGTGGCCGCCAACAAGGTTGACGTACCCGTGGCTGAGGAGAACGTGGAGAGGCTTAGGGAGGCCGGGTACCTGGTCGTCCCGACCTCGGCTGAGGCCGAGCTGATACTGAGGAAGGCCTCCGAGATGGGGCTCATAAAGTACCTTCCAGGAGACGGGGACTTCGAGGTGTTAAAGCCCGGCTCCCTGACGGAGAAGCAGATGAAGGCCTTCAGGCTGATCAGGGAGCGCGTCCTTGAGAGGTGGGGTTCCACGGGCGTCCAGCAGGCGATAAACTCAGCGTTCTTCGAGCTCCTGGACATGATAACAGTCTACCCGGTCGAGGACGCTGGGAGGCTGACGGACCACGAGGGTAGGGTCCTCCCAGACGTCTACCTGGTGAGGAGGGGAACCACGGCGAGGCAGCTGGCTTACATGATACACACGGAGCTCGGAGACACGTTCATATACGCTGTGGACGCCAGGACCGGCAGACGCGTCGGGGAGGACTACGTCCTCAAGGATCGGGATGTCATACAGATAGTCTCAGCTAAGGCGAGGGGGTGAGGGAGAGACGTCCAAGAGACGCATCTCTTCCCGGACGGTTGGTTTATACCCAGAGACGTAAACACAATTTTCTGAAGCCGTCATGTTGGAGTCCTACGACGTGGGCAGCCTCCCCTTCGAGGGGGACTTCGAGAAGTTCTGTAGGGGGGCTTCAGCCAAGCCGGATGGGGAGGATTACAGGTACTTTGAGGATAAGGTCGTGGAGGGGTTCCTCGACAAGCTCAGGGCGGGGATAGACCTACCGAACTACCCACAGTTCAGGGACATGAACGAGATGTTCATGTGCTCGATACGGGGCGTCGAAAGGGTTAAATCGATGTACGTCGAGACGGAGTCCCTCTCTGTATCGGCTGAGGACGCCAAGATACCCGAGGTTGAGGCCATCAGAAGGCGTGCCAGCGAGATAGCTGAGGAAGCGGGCTCCCCGTTCAGGGTTAAACTATGCGTCACAGGGCCTCACACACTCTCCTGCCTGTTCCTGTACAGGCATGGAGACCTGTTCCTCAGCCTCGGTAGGGTTCTCTCTAGGATAGTCGAGGAGAACATCTTCAAAGAAAAGCATGGGAGGGTTGCCATGCTCACGCTCGACGAGCCTACGTTCGGAGCCTTCGACGACCACCTCATCGACTACGGAGCGGAGGGGAGGGAGAACCTGAGGAAGGCCTGGGAGGACGTGTTCCACAGGGCTAAGTCCGCTGGCGTCGTGACGGTAATCCACCTCCACAGCACATCCAACAGACTCTTCTGGGAAGTCGAGTCCCTCGACGTCGTCGAGTCCCACGTGGACGACTTCCTCTACAGGTCGAGGCAGACCAAGCGGCTTCTCGAGGATACTGATAAGTTCCTGAAGGCGAGTGTATGCCGAACATCCTTCGACACGCTCATAAAGACAGCCCTCGAATCCTCCCCCAAGCCCACACGCACCACGTCGATCGAGGAGGAGATAGGGAGGGTTTGGAGGAGGATAAAGAGGGGCGAGGTCGACCCCACGATCTACATAGAGAGCCCCGAGGTGATGAAGAAGAGGCTCTCCAAGGTTGTGGAGACATTCGGCCCTGAGAGGGTGCCATATGCAGGGCCTGAATGCGGGTTGAGGGGCTTCCCAACATACCGTTCGGCCGTGGAGTGTCTCAGAAGGGTTGCCGGTGTGGTCTCCTCCTTCAGGCAGAATCAGCCACGTTGAGGCCTTTCGAGGAAGCCCTTCTCCAAGAGCCTCTCCAAAACCCTCCTCAAAGTCCTCCTTACCCTACGCCTCTTCTCAATCGTCCCGTACAGGGCCCTGGAGACGGCCCTCAGGCTTCCACGCCTAACGACCTCCTCAACTATCTTCCTATCGTCCTCGCTGAGACCCAGCTCGTCCCAGTACCTCAGACCCACCCTCGCTATGTCCCTCGGGTCCAGGCCCATCCACCTGGATTCCTCGTCCACCTCAAGCCTCTGCTTGACCCGGAACACTATGACCGTGACCGGTGTGTCCGGCCTCAGGTGGCCGTATATCCTCCGGAGCTCCTTCTTCAAGCTCTTCGCATTCGGGTGTCCGTCGAGCCTTGCGTCGGTGTCGTCGAGCTCTGAGAACTTCTTGTGGTAGACCCTCTCGACTTCGAGCTTGGCAACGACCTTGCCTCCAGAGTGTAGGAAGACCTCCCTCGACTTGACGGCGTACCTCCCGACCCTTACGGTTGCCCTCTTCCTACCTCCCAGCACGTCCCTGACGTACTTTCCGCTGAGCATCAGGTGTCTGCCGAGGTACTTGACCAAGCCGAATCCCCCCTTTATAAACCCCGTGGGGACAAATAATCCTGAAATGAAGGGGAGGGGCTTAGAGGCCACGATAGTCAGGATACTCAGGGAGGCGAGGGCTTCAAAACACAGGAGGCTGATAGTCGCCGAGGGCTCCAAGGCGGAGTGGGTCGCCGCCAGGTGTGTGGACGCCTTCAAGGCTGTGAACAAGTCCAAGCCCTCAGTCCTGTTCACGTACTACGGCGGAGGGGAGGCGAGGAGCCGTGTGAGGTTCCTGGATGAGCTCGACAGGGGGTCCGTGGGCTCCCTGAAGTTCGTCCCGTACGAGGAGACGGAGTCCGTGATGGGTCAGACGTTCAACATACTCGTGATGGACGTCTCCGAGAACATGAGGCCCAACGACCTGGGCAGGCTCGTCGAGACAGTCTCAGGAGGCGGAGTCATCGTGATGCTCACCCCATCGCTGGACGACATAGTGTCCGGCGTGAAGGCCTTCCACAGGAGGCTGGTGGTCCACCCGTACCGGGAGGAGGACCTGAGACACCTGTTCGAGAGGAGGCTCGTCAGGAAGCTGATGGAGCACGAGGGAATATGGGTTCTAAGGCCCCCAGAAGTGAGGTACGGGAAGCCCCTCCCCGTCAAGACCCCGAGGAGGCTGAGGCCTAAGGTTCCGAGGAAGACGAGGTTCCCGAAGAAGCTCTACAAGGTGGCGGCCACGGAGGATCAGGTGAGAGCCCTCCAGAAGCTCGAAACACTCCTCGAAGGCGGCAGGAGGGTCGTAGTCATAACGGCCAACAGGGGTAGGGGCAAATCAGCCATACTCGGAGTCGCCTCAGCCGGGTTCGTGAGGGCCGGCGTCAGGGACATAGTGGTCACCGCCCCATCCAAGGCGAACGTCTCGACGCTCTTCGAGTTCGCAGCCAAGTCCCTCAGGAGGATGGGGCTGGAGGCTGAGGTTAAGGGTAGCGCCATACGCTCAGGGGACGCTGAGATTAGGTTCGTTTCGCCCTACAAGGCGCTGTCGGAGAGGCCTCAGATACTCATCGTGGACGAGGCGGCTGGGATACCCGTCCCGATGCTACACGCCATGCTCAAGACCTCCAGCAAGGCCGTGTTCTCCTCAACGATACACGGGTACGAGGGCATAGGCCGCGGCTTCGGGTTGAGGTTCATGTCCACCCTGAGGTCCATGAAGAAGATCGCGCTGGAGGAGGTGGAGCTACGGGAGCCGATAAGGTACGCCCCCGGAGACCCGATAGAGCGTTGGCTCTACGACGCCCTCCTACTCGACGCGGAGCCTCCTGAGTTCGACGAGGAGGAGGCGGGGTCTCTGGAGCCGGGGGCATGCGAGTACTTCAGGCCCGACTTGGAGGAGTGGTTCACCTCCAGGGACGACATGCTCAGGCAGTTCATAGGGACGTACGTGCTCGCCCACTACAGGAACCGTCCAGACGACCTGGCCATACTCGGAGACGCACCCCACCACTCGGCCAGGGTTCTGTTGACACCGTCTGGGAAGGTCGTCGTAGCCCTCCACGTGGCCGACGAGGGTCGGGTTTCTGAGGAGGACTTGAGGGAAACGCTTGCTGGGAGACCCCCCTCCGGGAACCTTGTACCCCTCTGCGTCGTGAGGCACTACCCGAACCTCCTGGAGTTCGCCCACCTGAGGGGTTTGAGGGTTGTGAGGATAGCCACCAACCCGGAGATGATGCGAAGGGGCTTCGGGTCGCACATACTCGGGAAGCTCTGCGAGGAGGCTGAGGAGGCCGGGTTGGACTGGGTCGGAGCAGGGTTCGGGGGGAGCCCTGAGCTTCTCAGGTTCTGGACGAGGAACGGGTTCATACCGATACACATAAGCCCAGGCAGGAACCCGACGTCCGGGGAGTTCAGCGTGGTCGTGGTCAAGCCCATAACCCGGAGGGCCGAGGAAATCGTGTTGAAGGTGAACCTGGAGTTCAGGACACGCCTCGTCGAGGCGTTGTGCGACCCCTACTACACGCTGGAGCCCGAGGTGGCCTACCACCTGCTGAGGGGGTGGGGCGAACACGACGAGCCTCTGAACCTGACAGAGAGCCAGGTTCACAGGCTGATGGCGTACGCCAAGGGGACCATGACGTACGAGGGGGCCTCCGACTCGATAAAGGGCCTCCTCAGGAAGCACTTCCTGTCCTCAGGTGAGCACAGGATGCCCCTCTCAGAGAAGGCTGAGACAGCCCTCATATCCAGGTGCCTGCAGGCCAGGTCTTGGAGCACGGCGGCTAAGGGGCTGAGGCTTCCGAGGTACAAGCTGATAGACTTGGTTAGGGACACGGTCAGGTCTATGGTCGAGTTCTACATCCAGCCTCGAGGCTAAACGCCGAAGCCTATCCTGAAAGTCGGGGACGAGCTGGAGCCGCTGGGCAGGAACCTCCTGAGGATGTCCGCCAGGTCCGTCATCGTCCTCGTCTGGAGGTACAGCTTTCCAGGTCCCTCGACGTTTATGACGAACCCCTCCCCTCCGAAGAAGAAAGACTTGATGCCCCCGAACTTGCCGACCGACCACTTCATCCCGTCGCTCATCGCAACGAAGTGGAAGTTGTCCACAGTGACCTTCTCACCTGGCTTGAGCGTCTTCTCGACTATGTGTCCGTATGAGTTGACCCAGACCCCGCCGTATCCGCTCAGCCTAAGCCAGAACAGGTTTCCCTCGGCTATCATGCCCCTAAGACCCCTCCAAGTTACTGTCATGTCCACGTTTCCGTGGTGGGCGAGGTAGCTCATGTCCTGGACGATTACACCGTTTCCCTGGAGTGGAACGTACTTTATGTCCCCCGGTGCGCTGGGAGCCAGCCAGAGTGTTCCACCGCCGGGACCGGCGTGGTAGACGTTCATGAACAGCGTCTCACCCGCCAGCATCTTCCTCAGGAGACCCTTGATTATGCCACCCGTGGTCGTCTCGACCGTCAGGTCGCCCTCCATGGCCATCATCGAGCCTGCCTCGGCCGTGACGGACTCCCCGGGCGACAGCAGTATCTTTAGGGTTGAATAGGCGGGACTGCCGACTATCTCGAACTTCACGGCCTACACCAACCGTCTTTAGCCCGGAAATTTATTTAACGGTTACCAGGCTGGAGCGTTTAAATCGCATCCGAGACCTCTTCTATCGTGAAGGTGGCCTCCGAGAAGCTGTTCATAACCCTGTGGGGTGGACACGACACGCTCCCACAGTCTGAGGTAGAACACACCCTGAAAGCTGAGGGCTACCCGTACAGAGTCGTCGAGAGGCTGCCGCAGGTTCTCAGGTTCGAGGCAGACCCAAGATGCTCGGAGAGGCTCGCCCAGAGGCTCGGCATGGCCAGGGAGGTATGCCTCGAGCTGTTCTCATGCCGGGACGACTGGGACGAGATACTGAGCCACGCCGGGGAGGTGGAGCTCCCAGAGTGGGTACACGGCGAGAGCTTCGTCGTCAGGGTTCAGAGGGTTCGGGGGAGCTCGAGGCACATCAGGGCGCTGGACCTCGAGAGGGAGGTGGGTGGAGCCGTGTGGCGGAGGATTGGGCTCAGCGTAGACCTCTGGAACCCCGACATAACCCTAAGAGGCGTCCTGACAGGGGGGAGGTTCCTGCTGGGCGTGGTCCTTTCCAGGGTGGACAGGACGGCCCTCGAATCCAGGAGGGTCAAGATGAGACCCTTCAAACACCCCACGTCGCTACACCCTGTCCTGGCCAGGTGCATGGTAAACCTGTCCGAAGCCCGAGGCGGCGAGCTCCTCCTCGACCCGTTCTGCGGCTCCGGTGGGATACTCCTCGAAGCAGGCCTGATGGGATGCGTACCCATAGGCGTGGACGTGAGGTGGGACATGGCTGAGGGGGCCGTGAGGAACCTCAGACACTACGGAGTCGAGTGCTTCCACGTACTCGTCGGGGACGCCAGGAAGCCCCCCGTGGAGGAGGCGGCCAGGATAGTGACCGACCCACCGTACGGTAGGGGGGCCACCACGATGGGCGTAGACGTCCAGGAGCTCCTGCACGACGCCCTCCACGCCATGTCGGAGATCCTCAGACGGGACGGGACAGTGTGCACCGCGTATCCCGAGCCGATGGACCTGGAGGACATGGCCTCCGACGCGGGGTTCAGGGTGGTCGAGAGGCACAGCGTGTACGTCCACAGAAGCCTGACAAGGGGCATAGCCGTCCTCGTGAGAGCCTAAACGTTATAGATTGACGATTGAATATACGATAAAATTTTATATCCATCGAGTGAATATGGTGAGCAAGACATGTCTGAAAGACGAAGTTGAACGTTACATTAAGTGGCTTGAGACGCCGCTGGGTAGAGGGGGACGTAAACGGTCGAGCAACACGCAATAAGGTCTTTAACGTATAGGGGAAAGGGTGGGAGCGTTGGGCAAGAAGTACTATCTGAGTCGTCCTGACTACGGGGCTCGGATGCGGAGGTTACTGAGTCTATAAATGAGTACACTGATTTTTATGTGGCGGGGCAGGTTGGAACAGTCAGCTGCCGAACGTAGGCTGTAATAGTCCCACTAGCCTCCCTACATCCTCCATGCTTTAACGACTCTAGATTGTATAGCTAAGATGTGCCTTCTGCAACCTTAGCTTTCCTGCGTAGGCCTAATTTGATGCCTAGCGCTACACCCAATCCAATAACTACTATACTTATGGCGATGAGTATTGCAAAGCCGGCTGTCATTGTTCCGAGTATTCCAAGACCTTTGACGGTTATCGTGTATGTTTTAATAATCTTTGAAAACGGAGTGACATACACTTCTACTTTCACAGTATGTGTCCCTTTGGTAAGAAGACTCGTGCCGATGGTCGCTGTATAGATCCCACCAGCCCCCGTATACTCTACTGATACTGGAGTATCGTCGACATAGATAGAGACAAGTGCATCTTCTTCTGGAAGACCGTCAGGGTACGTAACGGTAACGGTGACATTGACTTCTTCTCCGTATTTCACCTCCGTAGATGAGAGAGATACGGAGACATCCGGCGGAGTGGCCTTAACTGAAATAGCGATGGTCTCATAAAACCACAACGACCAGCTTTCAAGCCCCCACCATATAGAGTAGTAGTATTCGTAGCCATTAATATCGATGGAAAGAGTCCGTGTTTCCTCTGTCTCGGTTAGCCACATGTTATCTTCAGTAGGATGGAAAGTCGCCGTAAACGTATACGAGTCACCCTCATACAGCTTTTCTAATGGGGTCTCCGTAAAGCTAAGGTCTCCTATAGACACCTCGATTTCAGTTATTTCCACGTATTCGCTATCACCAAGTGATTCGACACGAATCTCTAGAGTTACTGTGTAGTCTTCATGTGTGTTCCAAGTTTCCTCTGTTGTTACGCTTAACAGTATCCTTGCATCAAGACCTTCTTCAACGAACCTCCATGTCTTCGGCGACGCGGACTGATATGGGTTCTCAACCGTCATTAACGCTAGGGTCGGAGTGGACAATAGAGACACCAGACAAATCGCCAGACAGAGCATCCAGGCTTTTACTAATTTCATCAAATTAGAACGTCAAAGGACTTGTTAGAGGCCCCCGATGAAGATGTGTGTAGGCAGGATGGTCTTGAAGCTGGTGACCGGTTGATTTGTGAGCACGACAAGTGGAGGCTAGTGTAGACGGGGACAACGGTGCTGTCAGCCAGTCTTCACGGTCTAAAGAGTATAATTCCTGCACGGTTGAGGTACGGCGTCAGACCGCAGAGAATAAAATTGACGCTTTTGAAAACCAAAAAACTTTGTTTGTTGCTGTTTCGTTGTCGCAAGGCCTCGGCTCACTGGTGAGGAGGCTATTATTTTATTGGTTCGCCAAACAGTAATGTTATAGGTTTGTTGCGCGAATTAACCTGGTGTCTCGTATGGCCGTCAGGAGGGAGACCCTCTACTTCGAGGAGGCCGGTGGAGCCAACACGGAGCTCGTCGTGGAGGCTGTGGCCAAGAGGGTTGAGGAAGGAGGCGTGGACGCCGTGGTCGTGGCCAGCAACATGGGGTACGTCGCGAAGAAGGTGGCGGAACGCCTCGGAGGGAAGGTGCCTGTCGTCAGCGTCTCGGAGTTCGAGTACAAGCCTAAGACGGCGAAAGCCCTGAAGAAGCTCGGGGTAAAGCTCGTCGAGAAGTGCAGCCTACCCATACACGGCAAGAGGGACGTGAGGGAGACCCTCTACACGTTCGGACACGGCCTGAAGGCGGCCGTGGAGGTAGCCCTCGCAGCCGTTGAGGCGGGGGCCGTGGAGCCTGGAAGCGTGGTCCTGGCGGTGGGCGGTAAGGAGAAGGGAGCCGACACGGCCGTCGTGTTGAGGGTTTCCAGGGTTGAGGAGATGTTCAGCGAGGACCCCGAGAAGCGCCTCGAAGTCAGGGAGATCGTCGCGATGCCCTTGAGGAAGTAGCCTCAGCCAGCCTTATTTTTAGCGCCATGTTCATGTAGAGCTCCCTGATCATCTTGAGGTTGGTCGAAAGAGCTATGGCTGGGCCGTGCTCCCTCGACCAGAACTTCGAGGTTATGGGCTCCCTGAACTCGGCCTGAGGGTGGTCTGGCGTCTCGACCTGGAGGAGTCTCAGCACGTTCCTCATGCTCGCTGAGGTCACGATGCCCCTCACGGCGCACCTGGCGTACACGGTCGGGAAGAGCATGTGCATCGAAAACACTCCGGGCGTCTTAAGGAGCATGTACCTCTTCGGCTCCTGGAAGGCCTCCGGGTACAGGTCTTTCAGGGCGTTCCAGTAGGCTATCAGGAGTGTCCCAAGCTCCTTCACGTCCATGCCCTCGAAAGTCTTCTCCTTCAGGATTATGGATATGGACTTGACCATGGTTCCGTCCTTTATCACGTGCCTCGGCGAAGCCTCCTCCCCAACCCGCCTTATCCTGCCCTACCAGGGCGAGTCAGGCCTCTCGTTCAGGTAGTCCACGACCTCTGCGGCTATCCCAGCCCGTAGGCCCCTGACGCCCTCGAACTCGTACAGCCATTTCACACCCCTCTCGGCGAGCATCCTTTGGAGGTGTCGGTAAGCCAGGTCCGTCGGGACGCTCCTCTGACGCTTGTTCACGACGTAGAAGTACAGCATCTCCTCGAACACCGACTTGGGGGCCATGATGGACACTATGAGCGGGTAAGACCTGAAACGCTCGTCCTTCATCACCGCCCTCTTCAAAGCCTCAACCCTGTGCTGGCCGTCTATCAGCCACAGCGTCTCGTCGTCTGGTATCTCAAGCTCACCAAGCTGACACCAACCAAGGTCTTCGAGAGGCTTGAACGATATCTCACCCCTGACGGACACGAGTATCGAAGTCGGGAAACAACCGAGCTCCCTGAGTATGTACCGAACGGGGGAGCCTATCCTACCCGTGAGCCTGCTCTCGTCAGGCATCCTCTGATAACCCCGAGGGTTCTCGGGAGTCCACCTGTCTATGGCATACCTCTTCAGAAGCTCGTCGCACCTCATCGTCGTGACGTACAGGTCCACGACGTTCCCGGAGCCGCTCCACTGCCTGATCTTGAAGGCCTTAACCCTCATGATCCCCAGACAATTATTTCTCGAAAAATCCCTATAAAACTGAAAACCTTTAAGCATCAACCCATTTTTGTGGATTGGCATGGGCCGAGAGTTCGTGATCGAGGCCCGAGGCCTCGTAAAGAGGTTTGCAGACGTCGTGGCCGTGAAAGGCATCGACGTCCTCGTCGAGGAGGGGGAGATATACGGGCTTCTCGGCCCAAACGGGGCTGGGAAGACGACCACGATAAGGATGATATGCGGCCTCATCAGGCCTACTAGGGGCACCGTCAGGGTCTTCGGATACAAGATGCCTGAGGAACGCATCAAGGCTTCGAGGCTCATAGGGTACGTGACCCAACACACGAGCCTGTACGAAGACCTGACGGTGTACGAGAACCTGATGTTCTACGCATCAGTCTACGGACTGAGGGGCTCCGAGAAGCGTAGGGCTGTTGAGGAGGCCCTCGACAGGTTCCTGCTGAGGGAATTCAAGGACAAGATGGTCGGTAAGCTGAGCGGCGGAACCGTCAAGAGGGTTTCCCTGGCCGTGTCGATGGTCCACAACCCCAAGCTGCTCATACTGGACGAGCCCACGGCGGGCGTGGACCCCAAGCTGAGGAGGGTGTTTTGGGACATGTTCAGAGAACTCAGCCGTGAGGGGCTAACGCTGCTCGTGACCACACATTACATGGATGAGGCGGAGAACTGCGACAGGATATCGCTGATGCTCGGGGGTAGGATAGTGGTCACGGGGACGCCGGACGAGGTAAAGCGCATGGCCATGGGTGGAGACGTGGTTGAGGTGACGTTCAGGAAGCCCGTGGTCGAAGAGGACGTGCGTAGAGTCGGAGGTGTGAAATCCGTCGAGTGGGTTGGAGACAGGGGCGTGAGGGCGAGGGTTGTGGTCGAAGACGCTGAGGAATTCCTCGCCAACCTCCTGAAGGCGGACTGGCTCGAGGTGGCCGTCGCAGCCAAGGCAGACGTGAGCCTGGAGGAGGCTTTCCTCAGGATAGAGGGGGCTGTAGGATGAACGTAATTCCGATCGTCAGGAAGGAGATTAGGCAGCTGCTGAGGGACCCGAGGACCCTCGTCATGCTCGTCCTGATGCCGCTCCTGATAGCCGTGATGTTCGGCCTAGGGTACGGAAGCGGGAGGGGTAAGCTTCCGATAGCGGTTGCAAACCTGGACAAGGGGCCCTTAAGCTGGCGGGCTCTGGACATCCTGGAGGACGTGGGGGAGGTGGAGGTCAAGTACAACGCTTGGAGCGTGGAGGAGGCTGTGGACATGATAAGGGACGGAAAGGTGTACGGGGCCGTAATCATCCCGGAGGGCTTCACCGACAGCCTAGTGATGGGTGAGAGCACCTACATAATCGTCGTAGTGGACCAGACGAACCCGCACACGTCGGTCATCGTATGCGAGGCCGCCAAGTCGATGGCCTACGCACTCCAGGTGTCCATCTCCGAGGAGTACGGCTTCCCAGCCATAACGGTCTCCTACCAGACCGTGTACGGGCCGACGGTCACGACGATGGAGGGCTTCACACCGATCACGATGACCCTCCTCCTACACCTGGTCCCGATGACCCTCATCTCCATGTCGATATGCAAGGAGCGTGAGACGGGAACCTACGAGAGGCTGATAATGGCGCCCATATCGAGGTGGGAGATAATAGGCGGAAAGCTCATCGCCTACTTCCTCGTAACCGTCGTCGACATGGTGGTCACTCTGCTTTTCCTCGTCACGTTCTTCGACATCCAGGTCAGGGGCTCCCTGATAGACCTGAGCGTGTTCTCGGCTCTGATGCTGATATGCTCGCTCAGCATGGGCATGTTCCTGTCCGTCATATCGAAGAACCAGCTCCAGGCCGTGACGACCTCGATATTCCTGTTCATACCGTCCCTACTCTTCGGGGGAATAATATCTGCAGTAGAGTTCATATCACCAGGCGTTAGGATGGTCCTCACGTACGGACTGCCCGTCTACTACTTCATGAAGGGCTTCAGGATGATCATGATCAGGGGCGTCCACATAACACAGCTCGTCACAGAGTGCGAAGCCCTCGGCCTCATGACGGTCGCCTACTTCCTTATATCCATCTTAATGCTAAGGATGAGGGTGGACTGAGTTGCACGGGAAGACTCTCGCCCTGCTAATGGCCGTCCTGATCGCCTCCCCAACGCTGATGGCCCTGGGAGCCCAGAGCTCCACATGTCCGTTCAGGCTCAGAGACGTGTACTGGCAGGGTGCAGGCCTCCTCAGGGTCGTCTTGGAGAACGTCGGGGACTCCGCAGTCGAGAACGTGACGGCCACGCTCAACGTCACAACCATGGCCTTGGACGAGGAGACCGTAAACGACTCCTACGCAGGAACGCTACAGCCCGGACAGACGGTGTACTTCACGTTTCCCGTCGACATCCCAGCCCACGCGAAGGCATCATACTACAACTTCACGCTCAGCCTCGAATACACCCAGGGAGGCTCGGAGAAAGAGTGCGAACTTCCGGAGCCCGTCCCGGTGACCGTGAACGGGGTTCCAGACCTGACTGTGGCCTGCAACACGACCGTACTCCTGGCCGGGTCGGAGAACGTGTTGGAGCTCTCCGTGGTCAACGACGGAGACGGAGTCGCTAGGCGGGTGGCGGTCTGCCTGACTCCTCTGACGGGCATGACCGTGGTGGGTGCGAACAGCTTCACCACGGACCTGATGGCTCCGGGGAAGGCATGGAACTTCACGTTCACGGCGTTGGTGGGAAGCCAGCCCGCCTCTCTGAGGGTGGACGTTTCCTACTGGGATCAGCTCTCCAACCTATACGTGGAGACGTTCATCCTCGGCTTCGACGTGAGATCCACCTTGGAGACCCTTGTGGACGTCGTCCCCCTGAACGACACGCTCAAACCGAACTCGGAGAACACCGTCGCCTTGTCGGTGGAGAACGTTGGCGAGGGGGCCTTGAAGAACGTCACCGTCGCCCTGTACTCCCAGACCCAGGCGGCTGTGGTACTCGGCTCCAACACTCGTAGGATAGACCTTCTCGACGAAGGGTCCTCGGAGGACGTGACTTTCGACGTGTTCGTCCAGCCTGGGGTGTGCGGGGCGATACCGATGACTGTGGCCTTGACGTTCTTCGACGAGGAGGGGAGGTACTACCAGTACTCCTACATGGTCGGCTACACGGTGAGGGGCTACGCATCCATAAAGGTCTCCAAGACCGTGTACACACCAGCCATAGTGTTCCCAGGAGACCAGTTCGTCGTCGTGGAGCTCTACCTGACGAACGTGGGAGACTACTACGCAGAGGACGTGGAGGTAGTCTACCCCGAGGTTCCAGGCCTCGTGAAGGCCAGCTACGCCGGGTCGAACGAGGCGGTCGTGCCCTACCTACCGGTCGGTGAGGTTGCGTCTGTGGTGTTCATGGTGGACGTCTGCGAGGGGGCTGAACCGGGCTGGCATAAGGTACCACTCAGCGTCTCACACGACGGACTGAACTACACGGTGGACGTCATGCTGACGGTCAGGGAGAAGGCCCGCTTCACCGTGTCGGACGTCGTGCTGAGCGGGAAGCCCACGCCGGGTATGAGGGGGGTCAGGGTCACGATGAAGTTGTCCAACGAGGCTGGGGCTGAGGCCGAGGACGTGGTGGTCTCGGTGGTGTCGCCTTACATAACCGGCTCGACCGTCTCTAACATAGGGACGATGGGTGCGAACAGCTCGGCCGTGGCCGTGTTCGAGGTGGATTTCGACGAGAACACGCCTCCGGGGACGCTGGAGGTGGAGGTGACCGTGTCCTGGACACAGGAGGGTAGAACCCTCTCCCAGAGCCTCACGATACCCATAGAGGTCTACGAGAAGCACAGCCTGAGCCCAGCTGTGGCCGTAGCCGTGGCGGCGGCCGTGGCGGCGGCTGCCGGGGTATACATAGCCCTTAAAAGACGTTCATGACCCTTATATTCACGAAGTGGGGAGGACTGCGGCTTTCCTTAGGCTTGTGAGGCCTGTGAACAGCTTGATGATGGGGTTTGCCACCGTAGTCGGGGCCTTCCTGACCCATCCTGGACCCGTCTCAGGGTGGTGGTTCAAGGGTGTCTTGGCCTTCGTAACGGCCTTCACGCTCACCGGGGCCTCGATGACCCTGAACGACTACTACGACAGGGAGATAGACGCCGTGAACGAGCCTGACAGGCCCATACCCAGCGGACTCGTAAAGCCCTGGGAGGCCCTCGCCATGACCACCGTCCTTACCGTGGTGGGTTTGGCCTCAGCCTACCTGACGAACCTGTGGTGCCTCCTGCTGGCCTCCATATCATGTGCGGTCTCGTTCACCTACTCGACCAGGGGTAAGGCGACGGGGCTTCCGGGGAACATGATGGTCAGCACGTGCGTGGCCGTGCCGTTCCTCTACGGGGGACTGGCGGTGGGCGGCGGCCTGACGGAGAACCTGGCCATATTCTCGGCCATGGCGTTCCTCGTCAACACGGGTAGGGAGGTGACGAAGGGCATAGTCGACGTGGAGGGCGACGCCATGAAGGGGTTCAGGACGGTGGCCATATCGATGGGCCCGGCGTCGGCGGCCTGGGTTTCCTCAGCTTTCTACGTAACCGCCATAGGGATGTCGGTCGTCCCGTACGTGCTCGACACCGTGTCGTCTTGGTACGTACCGCCGATGGCGGTGGCCTGCGGGGGACTTGCGTACTCCACAGCTTCCCTTCTGAAGGAGCATTCGAGGGAGAACGCGAGGAGGGTTAAGCACCAGGTTCTCGCCTGGATGTTGGTGGGGCTGATAGCTTTCCTGCTCGGCTCCCTCTAACGGGATGCCAGGGCTATACGCTCCATCTCCTGCCTCTTCCTTATGGCGTAGCTCCTCGGGTCTCCCTGAGCAGCCAGGATGAGCTCGTTGGCCAAGGCCTCCTCAAGCGTCCTCCTCTTGTTGAAAGCCCCCTCCCTGGCCCCACGGGCTATGTGCCTCAGGGCGAGGTCGACCCTCCTCTGGGGTGATATGTCCACCGCCAGGTGGTACACGACGCCTCCGTAGGCTATGCAGGTCACGTCCTCGCATGGAGCTGCGTTCTCTATGGCCCTGACCAGCACCTCTATCGGGTTTCTACCCGTCTTGAGCTCTATGATCTTGAAGGCGTTCCTCACGACGTTCGTGACCCTCGCCTTCTCACCTCCGCTTGAGCCAGGTCTCATGAGCTGGTTTATCAGACGCTCGACTATGTTCACCTCGGACTTCTTGAACCTCCTCTTCTCATGCCTCCCACCCGAGTGGGGCAGGTATACCGGCTTGAGGCATATGTAACGCTTCAGACCTGGGTCGCGGACCTCTATGCCCTCGAAGCTCCACTCCCCGAAAAGCTTGACCTCGGTCATGGCGCACCTACCTCATCGGCTTCTTAACCTTACCCGTTATCAGGAGGTGGAGGGGGACCCCGTTCACCATCGTAACCTTGTACTTCACGCCCGGTATGTCTCCCATGGACCTACCCCTCGGTCCCCCTATGCCCTCGATTATGACCTCGTCGTGCTCGTCCACGAAGTTGAGGGCTCCGTCTCCGGGGAGGAAGGCCGTCACGACACGGCCGTTCTTGACTATCTGGCACCTGACGCACTTCCTTATGGCGGAGTTGGGCTGACGGGACTCTATGCCAACCTTCTGGAGGACGATGGCCCTCGCCATCGGGGCTCCCTCAAGCGGGTCGGCCTTCCACAAGCCTAGTATCCGCTTCCTGTACTTCCTCTCCGACTTCCTGAACTTCTTCCTTAGCTTCCTGAGCCTCCTGGCAGCGAACATCCCCCTCGGGGACATAGTCACCTGTAAACTGAAGTGGATTAACATAAAGCTTTCCAAACTTCTGGAAAAAGTTTTTATGATTTGTCCCAGCCTTAGAGTTTGGTTGAGGTGATGAGAGAGTGAGTTCAACCCAGAAG
>CBFDTC010000005.1:0-35985 GCA_965612785.1 Candidatus Bathyarchaeota archaeon | reverse complement strand
TCCACGAGGACCTCAAACCCGTTCCTTATCAGCTCCATCAGGCCGCCGACCAGGACGGTCTGCTCCCCTATCAGGTCTGTCTCGGTCTCTTCCTTGAAAGTCGTCTCTATGACGCCGGCCCTGGTGGCCCCTATGCCCTTGGCTACGGCCAGAGCCTTCTCTAAAGCCTCGCCCGTGTAGTCCTGGTACACGGCCACGAGCGCCGGGACGCCCCGTCCTGCGAGGAACTCCTCCCTCACCTTCCTCCCAGGCGCCTTCGGGGCCACCATGAAGACATCCACGTTCTCGGGTGGTTTTATCAGGCCGAAGTGTACGTTGAAGCCGTGGGCGAAGCAGAGCGACTTTCCCTCGGTTAGGTGCGGCTTTATCTGTTCCTCGTAGACGGTGGGTTGAACCATGTCCGGTATCAGCATCAGTATCACGTCTCCCATCTCGGCGGCCTCGGAGACCGGGTAGACTTCGAAGCCGTCTTTGGAGGCCAGCTTCCAGCTCCTGCCTCCAGGCCTGAGGCCTAGGATGACTTTCAGGCCGCTGTCTCTCAGGTTCTGGGATTGGGCTTTTCCCTGTATTCCGTACCCTATGACGGCTATCGTCTTGTCCTTCAACACGTCCAGAGAAGCGTCCTCCTCGTAGTATATCCTCGCCAAAACACGACACACCTCCTTCAGGTTCCCCTCGGGTAAGAGCCTACAACCTTAATGAAACTGACTCTCTTTATAAGCTCTTTAAGGGCCTCGGAGACCACCCTATCCTCAACGTGGCCTTCAAAGTCTATGTAGAAGTTGTACTCCCACGGCTTTCCCCTGGAGGGGCGGGACTCTATCCTGGTCAGGTTTATGTGCCTCACGGCGAACGGCTCCAGAGCCCTGTACAGGGCTCCTGGGACGTGCTTAACAGATAGTATAATGGAAGTTTTATCCCTCCCCGTAGGCTTCGGGAGGGGGCCATCGTGGAGGACGAGGAACCTCGTGTAGTTGTTCGGGTCGTCCTCTATACCCCTTGCGAGGACCTGCATCCCGTATATCTGAGCGGCTCTCTCGCTGGCTATGGAGGCCGCCCCCCTGAGACTCTTCACCATCTTGACGCCTCCGGCGGTGTCGTACACGGGTACGGTTCTACATCCGAGTTTCCTTAGGAAGCCCCTGCACTGGGCGAGGGCCTGGGGATGTGAGTACACGACCTCCACGTCTTGCAGCTTCTCGCCTGGGTTCGCTATGAGGCAGTGGACTATCCTCAGGATTATCTCCCCGCAGGCCTTGAGCTTGGTTTCCAGGAGGACGTCGAGAGCCTCTCCAACCGAGCCTCCAAGCGTGTTCTCGACCGGTATGACGGCGTAGTCCGCCTCCCCCTCCTCCACGGCCTTGACGGCCTCGTACATCGTCGGCTTCGGGATGGGCTGGGCGGCTTCCCCGAAGTGTTTTACGACCGCCTCCTCGCTGTACGCACCCCGCTCCCCTTGGAACGCAACCCTAACCAACCCTCAACCTCCTCCGGAGGTACGGGACGAGGCCTCCGCTCCTGAGTATGTCCCGGAGTACGGGGGGTAACGGCTTGAACATCAGCGTTATGCTCCTGGACAGGTTCCTGAAGATACCCGCCTCCACGTCCAACAGAACCGTGTCTCCATCCTCGACTACGCGGGACACTCCCCGACACTCGACGGCCGGCAGGCCTATGTTTATGGCGTTCCTGTAGAATATCCTCGCGAAGCTCTCGGCCACCACGGCCAGGACTCCGCTGTGCTTCAGCGCTATGGGTGCGTGCTCCCGGCTTGAGCCGCATCCGAAGTTCTTTCCGGCTACGAGTACGACGCCCCTGGAGGCTTTCTCCCTGAACTCCGGGTACACGTTCTCGAAGACGTGCTTCGCCAGCTCTTTGGGGTCGGTTAGGACGAGGTACTTTCCTGGGATTATCAGGTCCGTGTCCACGTCGTCCCAGACCTTCAGGGCTGGAGCCCTAACCATCAACCCATACCGCTCCCTTGGACGCTGATGAGACATGGCGTGAGTACCTCCTCAGGTATCCCTTAAGCGGCTTCTCGGGAGGCCTCCACCGGGCCTTCCTGTCCTCGAGCTCCTCCTCCGGGACGAGCAGGTCGAGGCGTTTCCTGGGCAGGTCCACCCTGATCAGGTCTCCGTCCTCGACGAGCGCTATCGGACCGCACTCAGCCGCTTCGGGTGAGACGTGGCCTACGCATATGCCCCTCGTTGCTCCTGAGAACCTTCCGTCCGTGACGAGTGCCACGGATTCTCCGAGTCCCATACCGACGACCGTGGCGGTTATGGTGAGCATCTCCCTCATCCCCGGACCGCCCTTCGGACCTTCGTACCTGACCACGACGACGGAGCCCTCCTGAACGGAGCCCGACCTGAGGGCCTCCACGGCGTCCTCCTCGCAGTCGAACACCCTCGCCTCACCCTCGAACACCTGTATGCCCTTCGGGACGGCGGCCGTCTTGACCACAGAGCCCTCCGGGGCCAGCGTCCCCCACAGCACAGATATGCCTCCCCTCGGCCTGACGGGGCTGGACACGGGCCTTATGACCTCCCTGTCGAGCACCTTGGCCTCAGCTATGTTCTCCCCAACCGTCCTGCCGGTCACCGTGAGGGCATCCAGGTGGAGGTACTCAGAAAGCTCCGCCATCAAGGCTGGAACCCCGCCAGCCCTGTCGAGGTCCTCCATCGTGTGGACGCCGCTCGGGACGAGCTCGCAGAGCTGCGGTGTGGACTCGCTCAGCCTGTCGAACACTTCCAACCCCAGGTCTACGCCCGCCTCCGAGGCTATCGCCTGGAGGTGCAGTATGCTGTTGGTGGAGCCTCCGAGTGCGAGGTCCACTGTTATTGCGTTCTCGAACGCCTCGGGCGTCATCACGTCCGAGGGCCTTATATCCCGTCTGACGAGCTCCACCACCATCCTCCCAGCGGCCCTCGCCAAAACCTTCTTCCTACCATCCACGGCGTGCGTCGTAGCCGTACCGGGCAGGCTCATCCCCATCGCCTCCGTGAGTATGGCCATCGTGTTGGCCGTGAACAAGCCGTTGCAGGAGCCGGGTCCCGGACAGGCCACGGCTTCGAGCTGCCTGGCCTCCTCCGGCGTCATCAAACCCTTCTCCAGAGAGCCAACGGCCTCGAACAGCTCGAGGAGTCCGACTTTACGACCCTTGAACACTCCGGACTTCATGGGTCCTCCGGTGACCACTATGGACGGGATGTCTATCCTGGCGGCGGCCATCAGCATCCCAGGCGTAATCTTGTCGCAGTTGGTCAGGAGGACCATGCCGTCGAACCTGTGGGCCTCGACCACGGCCTCCACGGAGTCTGCTATCAGCTCCCGGGATGGGAGCGAGTACCTCATCCCGGCGTGTCCCATGGCTATACCGTCGCATATGGCGATGGTGTTCACCTCGAACGGGACTCCGCCGGCCTCCCTGACGCCCTGCTTGACGTGTTGTGCGAGCTCCCTAAGGTGGACGTGGCCTGGAACTATCTCGGAGTAGCTGTTCACGACCGCTATGAAAGGCCTGCCGAACTCCTCGTCCCCCACACCCGTAGCCCTTAGGAGACCCCTGTGAGGTATCCTGGAAACTCCCTCCCAGACCTCGGAGCTCCTCATACCAGGTCCCTCGGGTCGGTTATCCGACCGGTCACGGCTGTGGCGGCGGCCGTGGCCGGAGACGTGAGGTACACCTTGGCCTTCGGGGAGCCCATCCTGCCTATGAAGTTCCTGTTCGACGTGGAGACGGCCACCTCTCCGTCGCCGAGGACGCCCATGTGGCCTCCGAGGCATGGGCCGCAGGTGGGTGGACACACTACGCATCCGGATTCGAGCAACACGTCTATCACCCCAGAGTTTAAGGCCTCCAAATACTGTTTTCTGGATGCGGGTATAACTATGCACCTAACCCCATCCGCCACCTTCCGGCCTTTAAGTATCCTTGCGGCGGTCTCCAAGTCTTCAGCCCTGCCGTTCGTGCAGGAGCCTATGAAAACCTGGTCCACCTCGACTCCCTCCACCTCCCCGACGGGCTTCACGTCGTCCACCCTCGGCGGGACGGCCACCATGGGCTCCAGCTCAGACACGTCGTATTCACGGGTGTCCGCATACAGGGCGTCTTCATCCGGTCTAACCAAGTCCAGGACGACGCCTCCGAGGAATCTGGCCGTCACCTCGTCTGCCGGGACCATGCCAGCCTTGGCGTCCATCTCCACGGCCATGTTGCACAGCGTCATCCTACCACCTATCGACATGCTCTTCACAGTGGGTCCGACGAACTCCAACGCCATGTAGGATGCGCCGCCTGCCCCTATGTCGCCGACTATCTCCAGTATCAGGTCCTTCGGCCCAACCATGTCGGGAAACTTACCGGAGACACGTATACGCATAGTCTCGGGAACCCTGAGCCATACGGAGCCCGTCAGCAGGGCCATAGCAGCGTCGGATGAGCCTACACCCGTGGCGAACGCCCCGACGGCTCCGGCCGTGCACGTGTGGCTGTCGGCTCCGACGACGAGGTCGCCCGGCTTCACGAGTTTTTCCTCCACGAGGACTTGGTGGCATATTCCGCCTCGGCCTACGTCGTAGAACTTCTTTATGCCCTGCTCCTTGACGAACCTCCTGAGCCTCTTATGAAGGTTAGCCGACGTGGCCCTGTCCGCCGGGACCTGGTGGTCGAATATCACCACAACCCTGTCTGGGTCCCAGACCCTCCGAACTCCAACCTCCTCCATGACGTCGAGAGTTAGGGGTCCTGTGAGGTCGTGTACCATCACGAGGTCCACGTCTGCCTCGACTATCTCACCCGCCTCCACGGGTCTGCCACACTTGGCGGAGATTATCTTCTCAGCCAACGTCTTCCCGCTCATGTATGAGCCTCCCAACCTCCAAGGCCACCTCCATCGTCCCGGAGGAGCCCCCCACATCCGGCGTGAGGACACGTCCCTCCCCCAACACGCGGCTCACGGCTTCCTCCACGGCCCTACCCGCCTCGACCATACGCCTGTCCGAGTGCCTCGTACCGAGCCAATCCAACATCATGGCTGAGGCGAGTATCATCGAAATCGGGTTGGCTATCCCCCTGCCCGCTATGTCGAACGCTGCTCCGTGGACGGGCTCGAATATGGCGTACCGCTCCCCTATGTTCCCGGCGGGTGCGAGGCCGAGGCTCCCGGCGGCCTGGGCAGCCTCGTCGGACAGTATGTCCCCGAACATGTTTGTCGTCAGTATCACGTCGAACTCGTGGGGCTTCCTCACGATGTTGGCCGCACAGGCGTCCACGTACTGCTCCTCATACTCCACATCCGGGTACTGCCTGGAGACCTCCCGACAGACTTCAACGAACAGTCCACACGTGACCCTCATGACGTTGGCCTTGTGGACGCACGTGACCTTACGTCTCCTACGCCTCGCAGCCTCGAAGGCGTACCGGGCGATCCTCTCCGAGCCCCGGCGGGTTATGACCCTGAGTGCGACGGCCAAGTCTCCGTCTACGTTGAACTCGAACCCCTTGTAGAGGCCCTCCGTGTTCTCCCTGACGACCACGAGGTCTATGTCAGGCCTGAGGGCTGGAAGCCGGGGATAGGATTTGACGGGCCTGACGTTCGCGTAGAGGTCGAGGGCTATCCTGAGCCTGACGATCACGTCTGCAGCCGACTCTCCTACAGGACCCTTCAGGCAGGCGTCCGCCTCGAGTATCGTGTCCAAGGTTTCCTGTGGGAGGGGGGTTCCGAACTTCTTCAGGGCCGTGTCCCCAGCTTCGACCATGCGGAGCTCCACGTCCAGCCCGTAGACCTCCGAGACGGCTTCGAGAACCTTCAACGTAGCCTCCGTCTGCTCAGGCCCTATCCCGTCTCCGGGGATCACAGCCACTACGTACCGCTTCATGGCCCCTCTTTCATGAACTTTTCAGCGAGTTCGTCGGGGAGCAGCGTCTCAGGGCCGCGGCTCATGGCCACGATCCCCGTCCTCGCCAGCTCTATGATCTTGAACCTCCTGCACAGCTTTATGAACGCATCAACCTTAGAGGGGTCTCCAACCACCTGGGCGGTTATGGTTGACTCCGACACGTCCACTATGCCGCCGCGGAATATGTTTACGAGCTGGAGGAGCTCCAGCTTTTCTTGGGTTTCATCCACCTTTACCTTGACTAAGGCAAGCTCCCTCAGGATCGACTTGGAAGGCTGCAGCTCTTCCACGTAGAGGACGTCCACCGTCTTCCTTAGGAGCTTAACGACATACCTCGCAAAATCCTCGTCGCATTCCAAGGTTATGACTATCCTGGAGAGGCCTGGAACCCTCGTCTTCCCAACCGTTATCGTGTCTATGTTCACGAGCTTCCTCCTGAACATGTCCGCAATCCTGGTCATCACGCCTGGTTTGTCCTCAACTATCATGGCCAAAACGTGTGTGCTGCTCAACCCGTGATCGCCTCCGAGACCTTACCGCCGGGTGGGATTATGGGGAATACCTTCTCACTGGGCTCTATCGGGACGTCTATGACCGTCGGGACGTCGCTGTTTATGGCCTTGGAGAGGGCCTCCCTGAACTCCTCGTAGTCCCCGACACGGACGCCCTCAGCCCCGAAGGCCTTTGCAAGCTTCTCGAAGTCCGGCGTCTGACCCAAATCCACGGCCACAAACCTCTTGTTGAAGAAGAGCTCCTGCCACTGTCTGACCATCCCGAGGGACCTGTTGTCCAGGATGACGACGGTTACCGGTATGTTCTGGACGACGGCCGTGGCCAGGTTCTGGCAGGTCATCAGGAAGCTCCCGTCACCGTCCACGCAGACCACGGTCCTGTCAGGCCTGGCCACTTTGGCTCCTATGGAGGCCGGGAAGCCGAAGCCCATCGTCCCGAGGCCTCCAGACGTTATGAAGGTCCTCGGAGCGTACACGTCGAAGTGGAGGGCGGCCCACATCTGGTTCTGGCCTACGCCCGTGGTTATTATCGCATCCCTGGGCAGGACGCTACGCATTATCTTCATGACCTTCCAGGGCTTTATCCCCTTCCCGTCGTCGGACTCCAGGGCCGTCTCCCGAAGCTCCTTGACCTTCTCAACCCAGGCCGTACGGGACTTAGGGGGTAGCGTCTTCACGGCGTCTATGAGGGCCTCCAACGCCTTCTTGGCGTCCGCCACTATCGGCAGGTGACACCTGACGTTCTTCCCTATCTCCGACTCGTCCACGTCCACGTGTATTATCCTGGCGTTGGAGTCCAGATCCTCGAACGGACCCACAGACCTGTCCGAAAACCTCGTCCCAACGGCCAGTACGAGGTCCGCCTCGGCCAAGGCCGTGTTGGCCCCGAGCTTGCCGTGCATGCCTATCATCCCGAGGCAGAGGGGATGGTTCTCCGGGATGGCTCCCTTACCCATCAGCGTCGTGACGACGGGCATGTTCAGGAGCTCGGCGAGCTCCAAGACCTGGGGGGAGGCTCCCGAGTGTATGACGCCTCCCCCGACGAGCATGATGGGTTTTTCGGCCTCCATCAGCCAGATGGCCGCCGTCCCCACGGCCTTCATGTCAGGGCTTGGCAAGTGTACGCCTCTTCCGCTGACCCAGACCCTTTCAGGGTATTCGACGTGTTCAACCTCCCCCAACTGGATGTCCTTCGGAAAGTCTATCAACACGGGGCCAGGCCTACCGTGGGAGGCTATGTAGAACGCCTTCTTCACCACACGCGGTATTTCAGAGACGCGTTTCAGCTGAAACGCGTACTTGGTTATGGGGTTCGTTATGCCCACGATGTCTATCTCCTGGAAGCTGTCCCTCCCTATGAGCTTCACAGGAACCTGACCCGTCAAAGCCACGATCGGGGAGCTGTCCATGTACGCCGTGGCTATACCCGTGACGAGGTTAGTCGCTCCAGGACCCGACGTGGCTATACACAGCCCAGGCCTACCGAGGGCCCTCGCATACCCGTCTGCAGCGTGGGCTGCTCCCTGTTCGTGTCTCATGAGTATGTGTCTTATCCCAGAGTCCTTGAGGCGGTCGTAGAAAGGCATTATGGCTCCGCCTGGTATTCCGAACGCATCCTTGACCCCTTCCCTTTTGAGGGCCTCAACCATTATGTCTGAGCCGCTGGGCAAGTTGGACACCTTCGGGGCAAAAATCGTTTTATAATGGGTTGTTTATAAAATTTTACTCTTTCCGACTGAAAGCTGTATCGAATTTCAGTTTATATTCAGTTACGTGAAAATATTTTTACGAATTTGTTTCACGGCGAAATGATTTAAATCACGCTTACCTCAATTAGAAGTTAGATGACCTCCGCCAGGGTGTTCCTCAGCCCCATAGTCTCAGAAGTCTGGAAAGACGTTGAAAAACCCAGCAAGGTTGACATATTCGACACCACGCTGAGAGACGGGGAGCAGACTCCCGGAACGTCGTTCAAGACGGATGAGAAGGTTAAGATCGCTGAGAGCCTCGACAGGCTCGGCGTATCCGTCATAGAGGCAGGCTTCCCAGCCAACTCGCCTGAGGAGGAGAGGGCAGTAAAGGAGGTGGCCTCCACAGGCCTTAGAGCAAAAGTGTGCGGCCTCGCCAGATGCGTTAGGGGAGACATAGACGCCTGCATCAGAGCCGACGTGGACAGGGTTCACGTGTTCATAGCCACCTCGGACATACACCTGAAGTACAAGCTCAAGATGGACGTCGAGGAGGCGCTCGAAAAGGCGGTGGATTCGATAGAGTACGTGAAGACCCACGGACTGGAGTGTGAATTCTCGTGCGAAGACGCCACGAGGACGCCGTACGACAGGCTCGTCAAGTTCTACACGGAGGCTGTCAAGGCGGGTGCGGACGTGCTCAACGTCCCGGACACGGTGGGCGCCGTGGACCCGTGGGGGATGTACGAGCTCGTCAGGAGGCTCAAGAGGGATGTGGGAGCCCCACTGTCCGTCCACTGCCACAACGACTTCGGGCTGGCCGTGGCCAACACGGTCGCCGGAGTCCTGGCAGGGGCCTCTCAGGCCCACGTGACCGTGAACGGGCTCGGTGAGCGGGCTGGAAACGCCGCTCTGGAGCAGGTCGTGGCTGTGTTGGAGTTGATGCACGGTGTGAAGACGGGTGTGAACATGGGCATGTTGATGGAGGTTTCGAAGCTTGTTCAGAAGTACAGCCTGATACAGGTTCCGCCAAACTTCCCGATAGTAGGCGAGAACGCCTTCTCCCACGAGGCTGGCATACACGTCCACGGCATACTGGAGGCGGCTCCATGCTACGAGCCGTTTCCACCCGAGGTCGTCGGTCAGGAGAGGAAGATAGTCCTTGGCAAGCACACCGGAAGACACGCCGTAGAGGCTTTCATAGAGACCAGGTTGGGGAAGCTTCCGGAGGATTTGATGGACGAGATAGTCATGAGGATCAAGGAGATGGGAGCCCGTAAGAAGCGTATGCTTGAGGAGGACGTGCTGGCCATAGCCGAGGACGTCATCGAGAGACGTATGGAGCGGGAGAAACACGTCAGGCTGGAAGAGATAGTCGTCGTAACAGGGAACAAGGTCACACCCACAGCGTCCGTCCAGCTAAGGGTCGGGGACACCGTGAAGGTGGCGGCC
Organism: Candidatus Bathyarchaeota archaeon; assembly: GCA_965612785.1. Classification (GTDB taxonomy): domain Archaea; phylum Thermoproteota; class Bathyarchaeia; order TCS64; family CBFDTC01; genus CBFDTC01. The sequence goes on along the minus strand of CBFDTC010000005.1, from coordinate 26,432 downwards.
GGCATAGGCGTCGGACCAGTGGACGCAGCTGCCAAGGCCATCCAGAACGCCTTGAACGAGGAGATAAGCCTCCTGAAGTACGACTTGAAGGCCGTTTCCGGCGGGGCGGACGCCCTAGCCTACGTGGAGGTGTTGGTGGAGGACTTGACGGGTGAGAGGGCTAAGGGCAGCGCAGTCACCGGAGACATAGTCATGTCTTCCGTCGAGGCCATAGTCGAGGGTGTGAACAGACTCTACGTCAGGAGGCTCAGGAGGGGGGGTTAAAGCCTCCACCCGTACTTGCCCACGAGGGGGACAAAGGCCACTCCGCCGAGGTTCTCCACCGTCACCTCCCCGTCCGGGAGCTTCTTAACCTTCAGCAAATCCTGGTACAGGTAAAGGCTTCCGACGGGTATGACCAAGATGCCCCCAACCTCAAGCTGCTCGACGAGCGGTTTGGGAACCCTCGGAGCCGCAGCCGTCACGAGAATCCTGTCGTACGGAGCCTCCTCCGGGTAGCCCTTCGACCCGTCTCCGCAGACCACTTTAACCCTGTCGAGGTACCCAGTCCTTTCGAGGTTCCTCCTGGCGTACTCCACGAGCTCGGGTATCCTCTCCACGGTCACAACACGGCCTGGTTTTTCCACGCCCTCAGGGGCGACTATCTCCGCTACGACCGCTGCGTGGTAACCGCTTCCCGTCCCGACCTCCAGCACCTTGTGGCCTGGCTTGAGCTCGAGGGCTTCGCACATCATGATGACCATGTGGGGTGCGCTTATCGTCTGGCCGTATCCTATCGGCAGCGGTCGGTCGACGTAGGCCATCTCCCTGTACCCGCTCGGGACGAACTCCTCCCTCGGAACCTTCCTGAAAGCTCTCTCGACCTCGGGGCTTCTGAGTATGCCCGTCTTCTTGTAGTAGCTTATCAGCGTCTCCTTGTCTTTCTCGAGGTTCCTCCGAGACAACCCTACATTATCATCAGGAGCGACGTGATATTTGAGTATGGGTTGAGGCTGACCGAGACCTTCACCGCAAGGGGGCACAGGAACATAAGGGCCACGCACAGGACGACGCTGGAGATAACGAAAGAAGCCGACCTAACACCACGTGGCGACTGCATAGTCGCCGTCGGGTCCGAGAAGGGAGCGGCAGACCTGAATAGGGAGCTCGTCGAGGCCCTGAAGAGGGGGGCGAAGGCCACCCTGACCATAGAGGCGGGAGGGGTCACGGAGACCGTCCGTGGCCACGGAGACCCGAGGATCACACTGACCCATCCGACGGACATAGTCGTCAGGAAGAGCCTGTACGTGGATTCGAGGACCCTGATGGTCGAAGCGGACAAATCGGCTTTAGACCTGGACAGGAGACTTGTGGAGGCGCTCAGGAGGGGGATTCCGTGCAGGATAACGATCGTCGTAGAGGATGCGGGTGGGGAACGCTAACTTCATAAACGATGAGCGTAGAACTATCTGGAGGGCCCGTAGCTCAGTAAGGTAGAGCGTCGGGCTCTTAACCCGATGGTCGGGGGTTCAAATCCCCCCGGGCCCGCCACACCTCCCATCGGGGGTGGCTGGGAATGTACTTGTGCCGAAGATGCTTCACGAAGTACCGTAAGCATGTCAAGAAAGTCGGGTACGTGTCGAGCATCGTGGCCTGCGACGTCTGTGGAAGGCTCGCCGAGTTTCATGTGGACGACGGACTTCTAGAGGTCCTGCACAGGGCTGGGGGTGTCGAGGCTACCTGACAAAGGCTTTGAGGTGTCTCACGTCGCCGAGGTAGGTTCCGTCGAGTAGGTACACCTCACACTCGTCCACACGGACAGCGTTCGACCTCAGCACGGGGCTCAACTGCCTATCCACCCTGGCGTTCACTGGGGCTCCTCCGAGCGACTCGTTGAACGCTGGCATGACTATAAGCCTTGGATTTCCGACGGCTACGCCGAACTTCTCCCTGAACGTCTTCTTAGGGTCTGTTCCCGGTTTTGTCCCCCTGTACTCGAGGTAGCCCCTCGCCAACGCCTCCCCATCGCACACGCATTTAACCCAGACCCTCTCGAACAGACGGAAGCCGAAGCGTGTCTTGAACGCCACGGTCGGGTGTATGTGGGCCATGACCATCACATCCGCCGAGAGGAGCTTCGGGTCGGGCCAGGAGTGGCCGTGGAAGAAGGCCACAGCTTCGTCCCCGTCCCTGAGCATGACGCCCTTCGAGGGCCTTATGGCCACGGTGGGTGGTGCGAGGGTGTCGAGCATTCCGTCGTGGTTTCCGACGACCACCTCCACGGGAACCATCCTGGATATCTGATCGAGGAACTCCGGCACGTCCATGCGCTCCTGGAGCGAGACTGTGGGGACGTTGTGCTTCAGGTCCCCGAGTATCAGGAGCCTGTCCGGTCCATGCGTCTCCACAAGCTCCCTGACGGCCTCCGCAAGCCTGCGGGTCTGGGAGGGTATGTTTATGCCGGACTCCATCAGCTCCAGCTCGAACCCGAGGTGTACGTCGGCTACGACGAGGACCGTCTCGTCTCCTTCGAGCATCAGGGCTGGGTGGGGGGTTAGGGGCCTTATCACCATGAGGGATGTTTATCACCGCCGTCTCTTAAATAGTCTGGAGCATGGACGAAGTGGAAACAGCGCGGAAGATATGCGAGGAAGCCAGCAAAACCGGAAGGCTGACCGAGGAACACAGGAAGAGGCTCCGGGAAGTCTTCGGAGAACGTTTCGAAAAGGCCTGGAAGGCCGTCGAGGAGGGACGGGTTAAGCGCTACGTGTTCAAGCCCAGCGGCAGAGTTGTCTGGATAGTCGTGGGCGAGGAAGCCGAGTACAGGATCCTCCCGAGGGCCATGTTCTGCAGCTGCGACGACTTCTACTTCAGGGTCATAGGCGGGGAGCGGGGGATGTGCTACCACCTCTTGGCGTGGATGATCGCCGAGGCCCTGAGTAGGTTCGAGGAGGTTGAGGAGGGGGACGAGCTCTACGACGACCTTATGGAGGAGTGGAGGAAAACCCCTAAATAATCCGTCACGTTCTGAATGGTTGAATGACCACATCCGGGTTCTTCAACATCCTCATAGCAGCCTTGACGACGCTCGCTGCAGTGATATTCGTGATGATATACGCGTACTCCATAACCTCGGGAGGCGAACGAGAGGGTGGACGCTGACGAAGTGGTCAGGCGTGTACTCTCCTCCAGGCCCGACCTGAATGAGGAAGACGTCTGGAAGATGGTTGAGGAGGAGAAGCGTAAGGCTGAGGGGTTCCTGACGGATGAGGCTGCGGCCCTGATAGTGGCCTCCAGACTCGGCGTCGAGGTGGCTGAGCCCGGGGAGGAGGTGAGGCTCAGCATAGCGGAGCTAAAACCTGGACTGAGGGGTGTCGAGATACGCGGTCGAGTCCTGTCTAAGTGGGGTCCAAAAGAGTTTACACGGCAGGATGGAAGCAGGGGCATGGTCTCCTCGCTCATCCTTTCCGACGGGACGGGGGCGATAAGGGCAGTGTTATGGAACGACCTCGCCAAACGTGCGGAAAAGCTCTCCGTGGGCGACGTGGTGGTCCTAGACGGTTGTAGGGTGAGACGTACATCCGGAGGGATGGAGGCCGTCTGTGAAGGCTCTCTCAGGTTGGTCGAGGAAGCCGTGGACATACCGGAAGTCCAGGAGCTCCTCTCCAAGATGTCCGAGGTGGACAAGCCCGGCAGGTGGAGTGTAGAGGGCGTCGTGACCGATGTCAAGCCCGTTAGAGAGTTCGGTGAGGGACGGAAACTCCTCAGGGCCTACCTACACGACGGGACGGCTGGGATGTGGGCCGTGTTCTGGGATGAGGCTGTGGACAGGGTTTCGGGGGTTTCGAAGGGAGACAGGGTTAGGATAGTGTGGGGGAGGGTCTCCAGGAGGCCTGACGGAAACCTCGAGATACACGTCTCAAAGGGAACGGGTGTGGAGGTGTTCCCCGGAAACTTCTGGGACGCCTTCAGGGTGTGGTCCCCCAAAATCTCTGAGCTGAAGCCAGGTATGAGGAACCTCTCGATGATACTCAGGGTGGTCTCTGTGAGAGCCGGTGAGAGGGTGTCGACGGTAGTCGTGGAGGACGGGTCCGGCATGGCCGTGCTGAACCTTTGGCCCCCGATGAGCAGGGAGGCCTCTAAGCTCAGGCCAGGGGACGTCGTGGTGGTTGAGGGATGCTACGTCAGACGGAGGGGGGACAGATTGACGATAAACTTGGACGACAGGGGCAGCATATCGGTCAGAGAGGACGTGCCCGAAGACCTCATCCCAGGCAGAGCCCCGACGCCACGGGTGGTACCCATCTCAACCCTGAGGGAAGACATGGGGGAGGTCACCGTGGAGGGCGTGCTGAAAGGCTTAGAGGTCAGGGAGGTCGAGACCAGAAGAGGCGAAACCGTGAAGGTTGCGACAGCGCTCCTCGAAGACGAGACGGGGTCCGTGAGGGCTTCGTTCTGGAGGGGACTCGCAGACGTGGTGGCGGAGGCGGGTGAGGGGGCCCGCATCAGGGTTGAGAGGGCCTACACACGGGTGTTCGGCGGGAGGGTTGAACTCACGTCCGGACGGCTCACGAGGGTTGAGGTCCTACAGGGCTGACTCCACGTCCCTCACCGACTCCTCGAATATCTCGTACGCCCTCTCAACCTCCTCCCGGGAGACGCATAGAGCCGGTGTGAACCTCACCGTCGAGTCCCCACCCAACGACAGTATTAGACCCCTCCTGAAGCAGGTCAGAACCAGGTCCCTGGCGACCCTCCTCGGCCTCTGAGAAGACACGACATCCACAGCCACAGCCAGCCCATAGCCCCTGGCGTTCCCGACCACCTCGCTGGACTCACAAAGGTCTTTAAGCATCCTGAGGAGGCGCAGCCCCTGCGTGGAGGCGTTCCCGACGAGGTGCTCCTCCTCCATCACGTCCAACGTGGCCAGGGCCGCAGCACATGACACGGGGTTACCCCCGTAGAGGCTCGTGTGGCATCCAGCCTCCCAGTCCATGAGCGACTCCCTGGACAGGAGGGCTCCGAGGGGCAGGCCCGACGCCAAGCCCCTCGAGAGGCACACGGCGTCCAACTCCAGGTTCCACCTCTCAGCTGCGAGCCACCTGCCAGTCCTGCCTATCCCCACCCAACACTCGTCGACGACTATGGGTATTCCGTACCCGTCTGACAGGCTTTTGAGACCCTTCATAAACCTGTCAGGGGCCTGGATGCAGGTCTCGGTCTGGATGGGCTCTATGAACACGGCGGCCACGTCCTCGGGGGGCGTCACATACTTCAGGAGGTACTCCTCCAGGAACCTCAGGCACTCCAGGTCGCATTCGTCGACCTCCTTCCCGAACGGGCACCTCAGGCAATTCGGGTAGGGAGCCAGGACTACGTCGTGCGTTGAGACCTGGAAATGTCTCCTCTCGACGGGTCTCCTGGAGGATATGGAGAGGGCTCCGAGCGTCGAACCGTGTCCTGAACCTATGAACGCCACAACTTTCGGCTTCCTCGTGTGCCACCTAACCATCTTCAAGGCCGCCTCAACGGCCTCCGAGCCGCACGCCGTGAGTAGACCTCTCTTCCTGAACCTCCCCGGAAGCATCTTCACAAGCCTGTCCAGGAGTTCCACGTAGCTCTCCGTGTACCCGTAGTCCTGAGGATGGTGCACCAGCCTCTCAGCCTGAGCCTTCAGGGCCTCCACGACCGTCGGGTGTCCGTAGCCCACACCGACCGTCCAGGCACCCACACCAAAATCCAAGAATCGGTTTCCGTCCGGGTCCTCGACGTAGCAGCCTTCCCCTCTGAACACCACGAGTGGGTACGGCCTCGACAAAGAGGGGGAGGAAACTTCGTTGGAGCGTCTTATAACCTTGGTTCCCTTCTCCCCAGGCGGGATGGTCTTGATCAACTCGGGTGTGACCATCAATTAAGCCTGGTTCCGCCTGCTAAAAATACATGACGACACAAAAAAAACTAAGTGAACGATCAAAAAGGGTTTTAATAGATCTTCACGAACCCTGGCCTCGACGCTGTCCCTTCTACTCCGTCTTCCTCCTCAGCAGTATGTCGATCGTCGAGACGTTCGTCTTCTGACCCTCCGGGTTCGTCAGCATCTCCGTTCCGATCTTTATGTCAGCAACCTCGACATCCTTGAGGAATATCCTCCTCAGGAGCTCCACAGCGTCCACAGCCCTGCTTATGGCCCTGCCTCTGGCCTTCACCAGCACCTCGTTGGCACCCGAGTTGAAAAGCGTCAGGCAAGCGACGACGTAGTTCATTATCGGTTTCTTCCCGACCAAGACTACATGCTCCGTCGCCATCTCTATCACCTCCGTTCCTGTGTTTCGCTAGTAATTTTTTCCAAGATTATTATAATAAAACTTTACTCCGGTTAGGCGAGGATTATGAGTGTTCCCATGAAAACTACCGTGAGAGGTATGAACAGCATAAGGAAAAACTTCTTGGTCATCGAGACGATGAAGGTCATCACTGTGTAGAGCTTCTCCAGGGCACCGCCTCCAAGCGTGACCACGTCATCCACCTCAACCCTAACGTGAGAAGACAGGCACTCCTCCATGGACGCTAAGGCCTTCCTGGCGGCGTCGAGGACCCACGAGATAACCCTTTCCGGCTCTACGGCCTCGCCGACGGCGTTGTAGCCCTTATCCGACACCGGCACACCGCTTATCATGTGGTTGTCGGTGGTCATGACCTCCGCGTCGTCGAACCCCAACTCCTCCTGGAGGACGGCTATTATACGCTCCCTAAGTCCGGACAGGAGGTTGTTTCCGTCTATCAGCACGTAGGCCACAGTCTGGCTGGCGACCTCCACGGCGATCACGGTAACTCCGTCGTAGCCTATTCCCTCCTTGGCTGTGACCCCCCTCGGCCGAACTCTACCCACCCCCACCTTAGGCACGTGTCTCGGCTCCTTCACACACCTACCGACGGCCTCGCACACGGCGTCGAGGAGGTTCTTCAGGTCCTTGTTCGTGATCAAGAACTCGTGTCCGAAGCTGTTGTGGGCGTCCACCAGCAAAGGCTTCACGCCGAACTTCTCGCATACCTCCGAAGCTTCAGCCAGAAAGCTTAGGGGTATGTCCTCGAACGGTCTCGGGGAGAATGTGAGCGTTATCAGGGCGGCATCCCCGAACAGCTGGCAAGATGCCTTTGCGTCTCCCTTCTCAGCCCTGACGAAACGGGATGCCAAGCCACGGGCTGGGGGTATGGTTGTCCTCAGGACCTCGTTTACGACCTTGAGGTTCTCAACCTGGGAGGTGAGGTCTAACTCGTGTGTGGAGACGCCGTGGAACACGAGGACCTCGCATCCGAGCTTCTTGGAGAGGTTCACTGAGAGCTGGTAGGGTAGCGTGCTACTTCCGACCTGCTTGAAGGGTCCTGGGTGTATGTTCGGGACGACGAGGACCGCCTTGAACCCCTCCCCGGAGGAGAAGGCAAGCATGTCCAACCCGACTTGGGTTTTCTCCCCAACCCTCGTGAGACAGGCCTCCAGCGGGGCGTGGAGGTCGCAGAGCCAGCTGGCCGTGAAGGCCTTGGTGAACGAGGTTGCCCTCACCCTGAGCCTCTCGAAGGCCCTTCCGTCCATGAACCTCATGAAGAGGGACACGACTGCGACGAGTACGAATGTTAGGGAAAGGAAGACGGCCACCTCCAGCGGCGATAGGGGCACTATCCACCAGGCGGGGATGAGAGGTAGCAGATACGTCAGGGCGGCGGCCAAGATCTTAGACTTCGGCTCGAAGGACATGCTCGCCCACAGGAAGAGCCTCAGCGGGGTTAGGGGGAGGAGGGATGCCAGGAGGACGCCTCCCACAGACGCCTCAAACCCTATGAGACGCAAAACCAGAACCGTCAAGCCGGACAGGATGAGCCAGGCGGCCGTCAGGCTGAGCGTCGTAGACAGCTTCCTCCTAAGGTTGAGCGCGCGGTCCCTGACGGCCAGAGTTGACAGGAACTCGGCTATGAAGGTGGGTACGGCCAGGCATAGAACCCCTATCATGACCGCCCTGTCCACGAAGGGGGGTCCCTCGAGACCGGCTACGAGTATGAAGCCCCCAGCCACGTAAAGGGCGATCACCGCGAGGCCTAGGGTTAGGGTTGATGGGAAGGCTGGTAGATACCTGTAGTATCCGACTATCCTGCTGACAACGTCTTCGTCGCTCAACTCTGTGACGGTTTTGCCCATACAACAGACACAGATAAACTTTTAGAAGATGACCCTGGCGACGACGCAGACGACTATGAGGACGGCCGCCGCTATCATGACTATCTCGGGCCTGACCTTAACTCCAGCTATCTCCTCCTCAAAAAACCTGAGAAGCCCGGCGCTCGAAACGGGCATCGGAGCCTCCTTGCGCCGCCTCTTACTCATCCAACCCGCCTCCCATAACGGAGCTCAAGGTATTCGTGGGCGTCTGCCATGTCCTCGAAGCAGTAGTGACACTTCTGGTACTCGGCCCTGAACTCAGCGACGTCGCGACCGACCTTCTCCGGGTCTTCCAGGTCGATGACGACCCTCTTCATGAACTCGGCTATGGCCTCCATCTCCGACTCCTTCATGCCGAGCCTCGTGACCTCGCTCGTGCCTACCCTTATCCCGCCTGGAGCCATGTAGTGTCTGCCCTCCCTTATGTCCCATGGAAGGAGGTTTCTGTTGACGATTATGTTCGCCCTCTCCAAAGCCTTCTCGACCTGCATGCCGTCCTTCAGCGGGGTGTCCACGATGTCTATGAGGAGGACGTGGGACTTCGTGAAGCCGTATTCCTCCCCGAGTACCTTGAACCCCCTCTCGTAGAGCGCCTGTCCGAGGGCCTGAGCGTTCTTGATGACCTGAGCCGCGTACTCTCTGCCGAAAGCCGTGAACTCCGCCAAGGCCACTGCGAGACCCGCCAGCGTGTGGAGGTGGTGGTTGCTCAGGTTGGCTGGGAAGGTCGCCTTCTTCAGAGTCTCGGCGTACTTCTCCCAGGATGCTATCATCCCCCTCTGGGGGCCGAACAGCGTCTTGTGGGTGCTCATCGTCATCACGTCCGCCCCCTCCCTCAGAGGGTCCTGGAACTGTCCCCCGGCTATCAGACCGGCCACGTGGGCTGCGTCGTACATGACCTTGGCCCCGTACTCAGCTGCTAGTTCGGATATCTCCTTCACGGGGTGTGGAAACGGGAAAACGCTTGCCCCGAGGACGAACAGGTTTATGTGCTTCCCCTCCTTCTCCAGCTTCCTAACCTTCTTTATCGTTTCATCGACGTCTATGTTCAACGCCTTCTCGTCGTACGAGTAGTACTGAACCTTCAGGCCGTGAACCGCCCCAGCCGTCCCCCACATCGCCTTCCTCGCCGTGGTTATGTGACCACCACACGGTATGGAAAGCGCCATGATCCTGTCTCCAGGCTCGGTGAAGGCCGTGTAGGCTATCAGGTTCGCGTTCACACCGGATATCGGCCTGACGTCCACGTACTCGGCTCTGAAGAGCTGTTTGGCCATCTCCATGGCCATGATCTCGACTGCGTCCATGTACTTACATCCGGCGTACAGCCTCTCCCCCGGCCAGCCCTCGGCGTACCTGTGACCGAAGTCGCAGGTTAGGGCCTCCCTGACCGCTGGGCTTGTCACGTTTTCGCTGGCTATCAACGGTATGCTCTTCTTCAGCCATTCGTGATGCTCCTTGATTAGGGAGAATATCTTACGGTATTTTTCCAGAGCCGTTTCCACCTCGTTCATCAGGAGCTACAATCATGGATTAATGTTAAAAGGGTTTCTACGTTGTGTGACGAAATGTTTTTCACACCGAACAGTCGAGAGCCCTTGGTGTCGTAGTTGGAGATAAGGGAGTTTCAACAGATGATGCGCCGAATATACTTCCACAGGGACTCCAAGAGGGGTGTGGAAAAAACCTACATGTGGCTCGTGGAGGAGGTCAAGGAGCTCGGGGAGGCCATAAAAAGTGGGGACATCCAGCAGATAAGGGACGAAGTGGCCGACGTGATAGCGTGGCTGGCCTCACTCGCAAACCTACTCGACGTGGACGTGGAGGACGCAGCCCTGTCCAAGTATCCCAACAGGTGTCCCAAATGCGGGATGGAGCGGTGCGTCTGCCAGCATGAGCTGTTCAGATGAAGTCGGATATGGACGCCTGCTTGACCCCTCCACTCGGGACGAACAGTGAGTCTATCTCCTTCCTCAGCAAGTTGAGCCTCTGCTTGTAGTACGGCTCGAGGCCGTACCTCTCGACGAGCTTCTCAGCGGCCTCGATGTACTTCTCTATGCCCCCCCTGAACACGGTCAGCGTGAGCCTTTCACCGCATCTCGGACAGATTCCCCTGAGAGGCGGCCTCCTGAACCTACGGTTACACTTCACACACCGCAGGCTCTGGGATGTGAACGCCCTGAGGTTCCCGACTATGTCCTTCATGAAGTGCGTGGTCAGGACACGCCTAGCTACGTCCTTCACGTCCACGGCCACGATCTTCTCCGAGAGCTCCAGCTGGCTTTCGAGCTTGTCCATCATCGTCTTAAGCCTCTTGTAGGCGCTCTCGTAGCCGCAGAAGTTTATGTTGGACGTCTCCATCGTGTACCGGAACCCACAGAACTCCTTACCCGACCCAAGCCTGTCCTCGACTGTTTCGATCAGGGACGCATAATCTCTTGGACCCGCTCCAAGAAGGCTCATCTCGTAGACCTTCCTCGGGTACGATGCCATCACCTCCATGTGGTGGGCCTCTGTGTCCACCTCAGCCGGGTTCACCACGGGGATCAGGAGCACCGGGGCGTCCATCAGGCCTCCGATCTGGGCTGGAAGGAAGCTCCTGGAGAAGTTTAGGAGGACGTCTAACGCCAACATGACTGCGTCCTCGTCTCCGTCGCAGTTCCTCCTCTTGGCGGCGTGCCATACCGGATGGGCGTAGCATACATGCGTCTTAGTGAACCCTATTATCCTGCCAACCACTCCAGCGGATGTGTGGGGGGCCAGGCCGACTATGAGGTGCCCTACCAAGTCCTCCCTCGTCTCCGCGTTGTAGTAGGGTGGGAGGCCGTAGATCCTCTGGAGCTCGTCGTCCACGAACTTCGCAACCTTGACGAGGTAGTCTCCACACTCCTCCGGCAGTATGACATCCTGTATACGGAGCTCCAGAACCTGGTCCGGGTTTTCCAGGGGCCTACCGTGGACATCATGCGTGTAACCGAGTTCCCTGAGCTTCTCCACGGACACGCCTATCTCCGAGGGTTTGAAGTGGGTCAGGGGGGCGTTCGTCACGTCGAACCGGCAGGTTCCGTCCTTGAACACGGACAGGTCGTAAACAGCCCTCAGGACACCCTTCTCCAGGGGTTCTGGAACCCTGTCCTCGCTCATCAGGGATTTGACGCCCTTTATCAGCTGGGGCTTGCGGACGCCCACCCTCTTGACAGCCTCTTCGAGCAACGTCTTCAGGTCCAGGACCACCTCATCGTAGCCCCTCGTGGCCGAGCCGCATGCTGGACACCTCCTCTCCCGGGTGGGCCTACCGCACTTCTGGCATACCCTAACCGCCTCAGCCGGCACCCGACAGGTCTGACACATGTACCCGAACACAGGTGAACCGCATCTTGGACATCTCCTTAAGGCCATTTCGACCCTCACAGAGCCGTTCTCAGCCGCCTTCACGAGGTTCCTCTGCGGCCCGCCGGCCGTCCCGACTGGGAACAGGACGTGCACGTAGGGGCTCATCTCCCTACGCCGAGCCTTCTCAGGCCTCCCCATCCTGGCGCCCACGTAGCTGGGGCTCTTCTCCCTGACCTCCATCCCCGATACGGCCTTCACTAGCTCCAGCGGGGTCATGGATTCAGCTTCATCCGGAAGCTGTGCACGGGGTCTTAAGCACTCGAGCAGTATCCTGCCGTCTCCGCCGAGGATTATCCCCTCACCGGACACTCTATGCGGTACAAGGAGCTTCTCCAAGACCTTCTTGACCTCCACGTCCAACCCGCCACGGAACTCTCCGCCGAGGTCCTCCAACCTTCCAAGCCACTCCCTAAGCCTCAACGCCTCCTTGACCGTGATGTTCGACCAGGGGTACGTGTACCTCGGGTGTAGGGGAACCCCAAGGGCCTTGGAGATCCTCAGGGCTTCCTCAGGCGTCGGCGTGCCGCCGGTCAGGGCGTCGAGGCTCACCTGGAGGCTCTCGGAGGCCCTCTGCAGGTCTCCGTAGACCTCTTCAACCCTCTCCTGAACCTCCTGGAGCCACCACTCCTCCACGTATCCCGACGGAAGCAGGGGCCTGTTGTTGTGCAGGAAGTCTCCGAGGCTTATGAGTATGTCGCCGACGAACAGGATTCGGTCCACCTGGTCGAGGATCTTCTCAGCCATCTCGACCGTCTCAACCCTGACGACGGAGCCGTCTTTGAGCCTGACCACGGGGGGCTCTATGGAATCCACGGGGCAGACTATGGCCGATTTCCCGGGAAGCTCAAGCCTGAGCTGGACGCCTGTGGCCAAGAACCTCTGGAGCACTATCATCGTGGCCGGGTGGACGCCCACGGCTGCGAGACCCGTGTTCCTGGCCCTGCCGTACCTGAGCCTGAACCCGCCTGGTCTTGAGGGGAACGAGAACACGGGTCTCCCGGCCACTATCTCCTTCATGAAGCTCTCCCCGGGTGACTTCTCCCGGCTCTCCTCCAGCTCCTCCAGCCAGCTCCATCCCTCGAGTCCAAGCCTGTTCACGACGGCCAAGACCTTCCTGGCCCTGCCGATTATCCCGTCGTTCAGGACTATCAGAGCCCCGCCCCTAAGCCTGTTCGTCTCCACGCGGGGCAGGTCTCTGTACGACGAAACCTCCACGGTCTCAGTGCCGACCCCCGTGACCTCGACCGGCAGACCCCTGACGGCGAGCTCTATGGCCTCGTCGGACACGTGGTACTGGAAACGCCTCACCTTCCTCTCGTACAGCCTTATCTCCTCGACGTACCGCTTAACCTCCTCCTCGGTCGCCACGTACCTGCCTATCCCCAGACGCCTCCTGACGTAGTCTGCGACGACCACCGAGAGGGCTGCATCCGTCCCACCAGCCGTCCTTATGGGACCAGCGAAGTATACCGAAAGGTACCGCGTCCCATCCCTGTTCCGCTTGATCCTGACCTCGGTTATGCCCTGTATGGGCGCCACGGTAACGCCCTCGGTCAGTATCGCCAGAGCCGTCCTGACAGCCTGCTCGGCGGCCTCCTCACCCCCACGTCCGAAACGCCCGTAGACTATCTCCTCCGCCACCTTGAACGCCACTTCCTCCATCGACATGGACTTGCTGAGCTCCCTGATGCGCTCGGCGACGCCTTCAGGACCGACAAGCTTCTCAACCCTCTCGGCGGAGTCCCCGGCGAATTTCGATTCTGGTTCGGGGCTTGGGTCGAGTCCCTTGGACCTGGCCTTCTTGGCTACGTCGCTGAGCCTCTCAAGTTCCGACGTGATGGATTTCAGGTATTCTCTGTACGCTTCTGGTACGTGGTGTTCGAACATATCCCTTCCATGCTTACCTCGTGTGTATCCTGCAGAGCATGACCGTCTCCCACTTCTCCTTAACCTTCCCCGTGGCCTCCCTGTACGCCTCGGCAGCTATCCTACCCCTCCTCTCGATACACTCCTCACATCTCGGATGCCTCGGGTCGGATGGACCGTCGCATGGTCCACAGTTGAGCAGGAGCACCTCCCCCAGCCCTCTTAGAGTGGTCCAAGCGTACTCGCTTTCATCGTAAACGGGCTCGAAGTCTGGCCATATGTCGTAAAGGTCTGGGTTTCCGAGCACCCTCTTCAGGGCCTCGAAGAAGCTCTCAAACGCAGTCAACTTTTCCTCCCTCTATGCCTAATCTTCCTGACGATACTGTTAATCTTTTCCTCCACAACTCCACCCTCTTCTGCCAGAGTGCCGGTCACTATCACGTCCGCCCCGGCCTCCACGAGCATCTTCGCATCATCCCCGCTCCTTATTCCGCCACCAACTATCACGGGTATGTCAACAACACCCTTCACAGTCCGCACCACAGGGGGCGGAATAGGCGACCTGACCCCCGAACCCGCCTCAAGGTACACGAACCTCATGCCAAGGTACTGGGCCGCCAGGGCGTAGGCCGCAGCCAGCTCCGGGTGGTCGTAGCTTATGGGACGAGCGTGTCCCACGAATCCGACAACCCCGCCCTCGCCGAGGATTATGTATCCCATGGGGATGGCTTCCAGGCCGTACCTCTTCACGAGGGGGGCTCCGAGCATCTGGGCGTCCACAAGGTAGTACGTGTTCGTGGAGTTGAGGAGCGACATAAACCATATGGCGTCTGCGTAGCGGCTTATGGCTGAAACGTTGTTCGGAAACAGTATGACGGGGAGCTCCACCTCCTCCTTGACCCGGATGATGGCCCTGTCCAAGTCCTCCGTGGAGACGAGTGTGGAGCCCCCAACCATTATCGCCGATGAGCCGCCCCTCTCGGCTGCGGAGGCTATCCCCACCGCCTCTTCCGGGGAGCTCTTCTCAGGGTCTATCAGCGTTATGTGTATGGCTCCCTCCGATTCTATCCTCTCGAGCAGGTATCTCTCAACCTTTCCAGCCTTCATCGATTTACTCCCTTGAATAGAACTTATCGGTGAATTTACAATAAATATCTACTGGCTCCATGGGAGCCTCAACGGGCATGATCTCCCTCAAGCCGCAGCTTCCACAAACTATCACAGCGCACCCCCTATCCTTATGAACAGTTATCTTGACACCCCGTTCCCCACAGTTGGGGCACAGGAAAAGCGTCGGGAGACGCTTCCTAACCACCCTGATTACCTTACGCCTCTTCCTCCGACCCATACCCCTCCACCAGCCGCATACCACAGCCCTATATTTTAAATATGACGGGGGGCTGACGCTTATGCTCGCTCCTCCTAACCCTGTCCAGAACCTCCAAGACCTTCCCAACCGGGACCTGGAGCTCCTTTGCGATCTCCTCGGCCGTCATACCGTGTTCAAACCCGTACAACATGAGGTCAAGGACGTCATACGTGACGCCGAGCTCCCCCTCATCCGTCTGGCCCACCCAGAGGCCTGCGCTGGGAGTCTTCCAGACTATGTCCTCAGGAACCCCGACGTGTAGGGCGAGCTGCCTGACCTGAGTCTTGTAGAGGTCCCCTATCGGAAGGATGTCCACACCACCATCCCCGTACTTCGTAAAGTATCCCACCATGAGCTCGCTCTTGTTTCCGCTACCTACGACGATGAGGTTGAACCTGTTCGCGTAGTAGTACGCAACAGTCATCCGAACCCTCGCCTTGACGTTCCCACCGCTGACGAGGTCATCGGACACGTAGACGGGGATGGTCCTGTAAAAAGCCCTCACGATGTCCGTGATGTCTATGACGTCACACCTCACCCCGAGCATCTTCGCCACCCTCAAGGCGTCATTGACGTCACGCTCCTCCGTGACACCTCTCTCGGGCAACGCCAACCCGAACACTCTGTCCGCCCCCAGGGCCTCCGTCGTTAGGAAACATGTCAGCGAGGAATCCACCCCACCGCTTAGACATACGACCGCCCCCGAAGCTCCAGATTTTTCTATGTATTCCGAAATTAGCCTACAAATTTTGTTCTTTACCTTTTCTGCGTCTATTTTTAGGACTTCTTTAGTCAGCCTCAAATAAACCCCCTCATCTCTTAACCGTCATCAGGCTATTTAAGTCTGTATACAAAATTGTATCCTTGGAGGCGGGGTTGTGGGAGGGGTTTTAAATGGCTGAAAATGATGGTCGAACTTTGATTAAATCATTTATGAGCGATCCAATCTTAAAAATACTGCTTAAAAACAGCAATTTAACTGAAACACAGTTTGAAACGTTCCTGATAAACCTTTTTGCCAACATTTTTATGCAAAGTGGATTTTCATACGATGAAATAGTCCATTTCAGGAGTACAAAGGTTAGTAAGGGGGCCTTTAACAACAGCCTCAGACAGGCCAGGAGAAACATCATCAAAGCCCTCTACACAATCCTCCTCCTGTCCTACATAGGCATCATGGATGAAGACCCCTTCAGCGAGTACACGCTCTTGGCTGGAAAACTGAGGGAGTACCGAGACAGATGCAGGGCCCTTGTGGAGTCTGGAGATGATGAAAGAGCCCGCAAAGTAATAAAAATCGTTGAAAAAGAGCTTAGAAAAACCTTAGAGGAAATGGCTAACCCTAAAACGCTTAGAGGGGCGAGGATTCAGCCTATTTAAATCCTTTTATATGATGATGTCATAAATATCCTTTGATGTCAAGGTTGCGTCACATGGATGTCATGTGACGTGACGTCACGGTGATGCTGTTTGTGGCCCATGATGCTCGTGTCCGCAGTCGTGTTGGGCGGCGTCTCCGTAGCCTGTTACATCATGTTGAAGCGTGCTTTCCGGCTCTATAAGGGTGCTGAGGAGTCTGTGAGGGGACTCATGATCGGGATTTTCGGGAGGCTTAGGAAGGTTGAAGAGGTGGTCAAGCAATTGCCGCAGGCGGGAGTGCTCGACGAGGGGGTGTTAAGCCGTTTGGAGGTGCTTGAACAGGAGATGAAAAGCCTTTCTGAGGCGTTAAAAGGTCTGGAAGTGAAGGTTTCCCATGTTGAGAAGACCCTTAAGACCGCTCCGGAAGCTCGGAGAGCGGCGGCTAAGCCTCCTGCAGGGACCCTCACGTTGGAGGGACTTACCCCAACCGAGGTTCGTATACTCAGGATACTCGCGTCTGAGGGGGCCATGACCGCCTCGGGGTTGAGGGAGCGTGTCGGTAGGAGCCGTGAGCATGTTTCCAGGCTTCTCAAGAAGCTTTACGAGAGGGGCTTCATCGAGCGTGATGTCTCTGAGATACCCTACAAGTACGCGGTCAGGGACGAAGTGAAGGGGATGCTGGAAGCCTCATAGCTCGATTATCTCCACGGAAAGCTTCTTAGTGTCCAAGACCGCCACCGTGCTCCTACCGTACAGCCATCCACAAGCTTCTCCAGGGTTCACAACAAGCGTGTCTCCAACCCTCTCCACAGCTGGCTTATGCGTGTGACCCCTGACGACGACCTGGTAGACGCCGCAACGTATCATGGCGGCTGCGAAGGGTTCCAGGTGTCCGTGGAACAGGGCCACCTTAAGCCCGTCGATGTCCAGCTCGCAGACGTATCCGGCCAGGTGGAAGCCGAGCTCTTCCGCACGCTTCTTCAGTAGCTCCCTCTCCCCGTCCACGTTTCCGTAGACGCCTACGAGGTCTGCCTTCAAACCTTTAAACTTCGCAAGCGTGAAGGGGGCGCACCAGTCTCCTGCATGTAGGACCTTCGAAACCCCCCTGTCGTTGAACAGCCTGACCGCCTTCTCCACAGCCTTCACGTTGTCGTGTGTGTCTGAGATTATGCCGACGAGCACGTGGGGCTCACCCCTACAGAATTCCACGGGGGAATAAACAATTAAAGATTTGGAGGCCGTATATCGGCTTGAGACGGGGTTGGATGAGGCTCTGCTCAGACGCGCCGTGGAGCTCGCCTTAAACCTCGGATACCACCTAACCCTGGATGGATTAGAGTATCTTCGAAGCCTGCCGAACGACGTGGAGCTGAACGTACTCGTAAAAAAGGCCGTGGAGCTCGCTAGGGCTGAGGGCGCCGAGGAGCCCGTCCTGTCGGCTGACCAGCTCCGGAGGGCCTTCGAGAAGGTTTCCCCGAAGCCCGTCGAAAGGTGGAGCATGACGGTAACCCTGAAGCCCTACGCATCCGAGGTCGAAGAGCGGTTCGAGGTGGTCGAAAACCCTGGAGCCGAGGCGCCTGTAGAGTCGTCTGCCGAGGGGTTCATAGAATACTTCCGAGACCGCTTCCGACGGATCGAACGTTTGATGAGACGCCGCATAGACGTCGGAGACGCCGTGTCCTTGGGCGAGGCCTTGAAGATGCCGGAGGGGTCCAAGGTTAAGTTCATCTGCATGGTCTCCGAGAGGCGTGAGTCCGGGAGAGGTCTTATACTCCGGGTTGAGGACCTCGAACACGAGGCGGCGGTACTCGTCTCGGACAGGACTGAGGTGCAGTACCCGGTTGTGGAGGATGTCGTCATCTGCGTGGAGGCTGTCAAGGGCAGGGGAGACCTGTTCGTGGCTGAGCGCATAGTGTTTCCCAACGTGCCCAAGAGGAGGCGTGGGGGATGCGACGAGCCTGTGATGGCGGCGTTGATATCCGACCTACACGTCGGCAGCAAGATGTTCCTCGAGAGAGTCTTCAGGAGGTTCGTGAGCTGGCTGAGGATGGAGTGGGGTGGGAGAAAGCTTAGGGAGATGGCTGGCAGAGTCAAGTACATCCTGGTGTGCGGAGACTTCGTGGACGGGGTCGGCGTTTACCCGAACCAGGAGGCGGAGCTCCAGATCCTGGACATCTACGAACAGTACGAGAGGGTGGCGGAGCTCCTATCTGAGGTTCCGGACTACGTCAGGGTTGTGGGCATACCTGGAAACCACGACGCCACGAGAAAAGCCCTACCCCAGCCGCCTGTGTTCGACGAGTACAGCGAGCCCCTGAAGGAGGCGAACGTGACGATGCTCGGAAACCCGGCGAGGATCCGTCTGCACGGTGTGGAGTTCCTCATGTGCCATGGGAGAAGCCTGGACGACGTGTTGAGCACGGTTTCGGGCATGAGCTTCGAGAAGCCTGAGCTTGGGATGGAGTACCTCATCGCCTGCAGACACCTAGCCCCGATGTACGGTTGCAACACGCCCATAGCCCCCTCCACGCGGGACTACCTTGTGATAGAGACGCCCCCAGACGTGCTCCACATGGGCCACGTCCACATCTTCGGCTATAAGGCGTACAAGGGGATCCTGCTGGTGAATTCGGGGACGTTCCAGGGTAAGACCGAGTACCAGAGGAGGCTGGGCATAGAGCCAACCCCGGGCATAGTCCCGCTGGTGGACTTAAAGTCCATGACCGTGTACACGTTGAACCTCATGGAAGCTGGCTGACGCCCCTCGCCACGATCCTGGCAACCCTAACTGGCTCCGGCACTCGGCAGATCATCGCATAGTCCTTCAGAACCTCTGCAGCCCACTCCTCGGTTGCTCCAACCACCTCGAAGTGTATGGGTGGTTCCCCGGGGAATGTCTCGACGCTGTGTATCTTCCCGAGGCGGCGTATAACTTCCCACCTCTCAGCCCAGTCGTCGAAGTGTCTCATCAGGGCCCTCTTAACAGATTTGTTGTCAGGTCTCTTCCTCGCAACCACGATGACGGGGGTGCCGTACCTGTCGTAAACAGCCCACGGGTCTATCAGGTTAAACCCAGCAAAGGAGATTCCGCCAAGCATCACCACCCCAAACCGCATGTCTTTCAGAAGGTTGAGGAGCACCTCCGTAGCGTCCATACCGTCGACTGTTATCTTCCCCACTCTAACGTCTTCGAGAACCGGGCCCTTCATCAAGACGCAGACGAGGGGAACCTTACCCCACCTACCTCCGGGAAGAGGCTCCGGGCAGAAACTCCCGTCTTCCACGCCAACTGCGAAGAGTTCTGTCAGTATTTTTCGAGTGCTCCCCTTATCTCCGATTTCAGGAGGAAGAGATGGTAGACTTCTCTCGGAACTGTGACCGTCCCGGAGTTTATGACTATCCGCTTTATGCATCTCAGGGCCTTCCTGTCGAACCCCTTCTCGAATACTATCTTACCACCGTTATTCTCTATAACTATGGGCTCATTAAGCTCTTCAAACAGGTTCAGAACATCCTCTCTGGAGAGAGTGATGAAGCCCTCATTAGAAAGTGTAGGGGCCTCCTCTTCAGCAGCTCCATCAAACTTTGTCTTGAGACCCCCCTCCAGGTAGAGTTTCATGGCCTCGTTCATCAGATCCGCCACACGCTTACCCATCCTCTTAGCAAGTGAGAACATCCTGTGGTAGAGGTCCAGGTCCAAGCCTCTGATGGTAACTGTCTTCCTCGGCAAGCCAACACACCCGTTGTTTGATTACATGTTTACATGTTTACAAGTAACCTTATAAATGTGTCGGCCAAGATTAAGGTCGCCCAGTCGGGTGGTTGTTATGACATGCAAGGGCGAGCGATTGAACTGCATTCAGTTGTTCTCAAATCATGATAACAACGCAAGTATATGTATAGCGTTGTTCAAGAGGTTAATTTCATCATTTGGATACAACAGTTCTGATGGGGAACTCCAGGTCATAGATAAGTTGTTCTCATTCTGTGAGACTATCTTCTCTTCCAAGACCACGGGTAAGGTATTCCTGTACTTATGCCTACACGGAGCGGCGACCCCGCTTACGTTGCACCACAAGCTCAAAATCCCAGAGGCATCCGTCTACAGGGCGTTGAAGAGGCTTAAGGCACTTGGGTTGGCTGAGCCCGCCCTGAAGTTTTCCTGTCCTGGGGCGAGGGGAGGCCCACGGCCGACTGTCTGGATGTTGAAGAACGCCGACCCGAGTGACGTGGCTAAGGCGGCTGAGGTTCACAAGCGGCTTCTGAGTCCGAAGTACCGGTTTGCTGAGGAGGTGGCTCAGACACTTTTGGACAAGTTTACGGCTGGTGGGAGGCTGAGGGAGATAAGCTACAAGGAGCTCCTCCTCCATGTCAGGGAACTCCGTATACCTTTCAACGCTTTGGATGTGGCTGACATGGTTGCTTGGTACCTTCAGAAGAAGGGCGTAAAAGTTTGGCGTTGAGGGCGTCGCACAACGTTTAAGCCCCACCCGGCTGTAAGGTCTTGATATGAAGATACTCGTTTTCATGGGACGCGGCGGTACGGGTAAGACGAGCTTCACGGCCCTCACGGCGAGGTACTTGATAGAGAGGGGGGTCTCACCGATACTTCTCGTGGATGCAGATCCAGACCAGAACCTCGGTGAGATGGTGGGTGTGGACTTGGAGGCGGAGGGCAAGAAGACCATCTCAGACCTGCTTGTTGAGACGTTCATACTTGGAGGTGGAACGACCTATGGAGTCCCCCCGTTTGAGCGTATAGAGAGCCGTATATGGGAGCAGGGCCTGTACGAGGGGGATGAATTCGACTTTCTCTCAATCGGGACGAAATGGCTGGACGGTTGCTACTGTCTACCCAACGCAGCCTTGAAGGAGGCCCTCGGCAAGCTGGCGAAGATATACAGGTATGTTTTGATAGACTCTCCCGCGGGGCTGGAGCACCTGAACAGGAGGATAACATCTACGATAGACGACGTTTTCGACTTGATAGACCCTTCCAGCAAATCCGCAGCCCACATCGCCAGGGCCTACCGGGTCATAAAGGAGGTTGGCATAGAGTTCAAGAACTTCTACGTCGTAGGCGGCTACAGGTTCACGGACGAGTTCGAGAAGGTCATGGTGGACAGGCTCATAGAGGGGGTCAGGTACGTGGGCAGGTTCCGGTATGACCCCCTACTCGAAAAGCTCGTCCTCGCTGGGCGTCCCCTGTTCGAGCTTCCGGAAGACTCTCCAGCCTACCAGTCGGTTAAGGAAATAATGTCTTTGACGGGTCATCCGAGCTAAGCCGTTCCGAGTTCCCAGCTCGCCAGGTACCGCTTCTGCTCTTCAGTCAGCTCGTCTATCTCGACACCCATGGCCTTGAGCTTAAGCCTCGCTACTTCCTCGTCTATCTCCCTCGGGACAGGGTACACCTTGGGTTGGAGCTCCCTGCCGTGTTCGACCAGGTACTCGACGCACAGGGCCTGGTTGGAGAACGACATGTCCATAACCTCGCTCGGGTGTCCCTCAGCCGCCGCCAGGTTCACCAGACGCCCCTCAGCCAGCAGGTAGAGCCTCCTACCATCCTTGAGGACGTACTCGTCCACGTGGGGCTTTATGCGCCTCTTCTCCACAGCCAAAGCCTCCAGGTCTGGTAGGGATATCTCCACGTTGAAGTGTCCCGAGTTGGCTAAGATGGCTCCGTCCTTCATCAGCTCCATGTGCTCCCTCCTTATCACGCCCTTGTTCCCCGTGACGGTCACGAATATGTCACCGACCTTAGCGGCCTCCCTCATCGGCATCACCCTGAACCCATCCATCAAAGCCCTCAGAGCCTTGATCGGATCCACCTCGCAGACTATCACGTTGGCCCCCATACCCCTGGCCCTCATGGCGAGGCCCCTGCCGCAGTGTCCGTAGCCCGCCACGACGAACGTCTTTCCAGCCAGCAGTATGTTCGTCGCTCTGAGTATGCCGTCTATGGTGCTCTGGCCTGTTCCGTAGACGTTGTCGAAGTCCCACTTAGTCTGAGCTTCGTTCACCGCTATGACCGGGTACCTGAGGACGCCGTCCCGGGCCATCGCCCTCAGCCTTATGACCCCCGTCGTCGTTTCCTCGCACGCTCCGATGACCTTCGGGAGAAGGTCTGGGAACTCCTTGTGCACCATGGCGTTCATGTCCCCCCCGTCGTCGAGTATGATGTCAGGCTCGTAGCTCAGTGCCTGCCTTATACACCAGTTGTAATCCTCAGCCGTCTCCCCCCACCAAGCGTAGACGTTCACCCCCTTCTCAGCGAGGGCCGCAGCCACCTCGTCCTTAGTGGATAGGGGGTTCGAAGCGGCGAGCGCAACCTCCGCACCCCCCGCCATCAGGGTCAGCACGAGGTTCGCCGTCTCCTTGGTGACGTGGAGACACGCCGACACCCTTACGCCTTCGAGGGGCTTCTCCCTCTCGAACCTTTCCCTGATCTGGTTCAGGACTGGCATGTGCCTCGAAGCCCATTCGACTTCTAGGGAACCCCTTTCCGCAAGCGACACGTCTCTGACCTTGTATCCCGTCATGCCTTGTCCCAGTACCCTAATGCGGTTAACCCTAAAAAACGTGTATTCCGTTTTTCATATGTGCCGTCTCTCAGGCGTGAAAGCCTCGAAAAATACCTCTCAGAGCTCTACGGCCAGCCCGTCCGTGTCGTCGGCTTCGGGGAGCTCGGCAAGGTCGTCGGAAAGGCCGAGGAGGAGCTCAAGGGCTTCGGGTACGGGAGACCCTACGTCATAGAGTTTGAGGTTGGAGGGGAGAGGCTCAGGGCGGTCTTGGAGACGGTTAAGCCAGGCCCCTTCGGGCATGAGCACTTCTCCGACAGGGCTAAGATACTCCTGTGGCAGCATGAGGCGTTCAACAAGCTTCCCAGACACGTCAGGTCGATAGACGTCGGAGCCTTCACGGAGTCTGGAGGCCTGAAGTCGCTGGGGGACTGCAGGGAGTTCTTCATACTCGTCGAGTACGTCGAGGGTCGGGAGTACCACTTCGACCTTGACAGGATACGGGACACAGGCGTGATGGAGCCCCTCGACCTGGAACGGTGTAAGGCACTTGCCAAGTACCTCGCGGAGATACACTCCGTGAAGCTGGACAACCCCGGCCTCTACGTCAGGCGCATCAGGGAGCTCGTGGGCCACGGCGAGTGTATAATGGGTCTGACGGACAGCTACCCCGAAGGGTTGGAGTACGCCCCCTGGAGCTTCCTCGAGGAGGTCGAGAAGATGTGCGTCGAGTGGAGGTGGAGGCTGAAGAGGAAGACATACAGGCTCTCCCAGGTACACGGGGACTTCCACCCCTGGAACGTCCTGTTCAGGGAGGGGACGGACTTCACCGTGCTGGACAGAAGCCGTGGGGAGTGGGGTGAGCCTGCGGACGACGTGACGAGCATGACGATAAACTACATATTCTATTCACTACAGGCATACGGTCGGCTTGAAGGCCCCTTCGAGAAGCTGTTCAAGACGTTCTGGAACACCTACATCGACCAGACAGGGGACGAGGAGATGCTCGAAGTCGTTCAGCCGTTCTACGCGTGGAGGGGCCTCGTCGTGGCCTCCCCTGTCTGGTACCCAAACCTCCCGAGGGACGTCAGGGTGAAGCTGTTCAACTTCATAAAGAACGTTTTGAGGACGGAGAGGTTCGACCTGGACGGGGTGAACGAGCTTCTGGGGGGTTGAGCGTCGTGACTGAGGGCTGGGCTGTGTGGCTTACGGGTCTGCCGTCTTCAGGGAAGTCCACGATAGCTAAGGCGCTTGCCAAAAAGCTCGAGGAGCTCGGTGTGAGGGTTCAGATACTCGAAACGGACGAGCTGAGGAAGGTCTTGACGCCGAACCCAAGGTACACGGAGGAGGAGAGGGACTTCTTCTACAACGCCATGGTCTACATAGGAACCCTGCTCGTCAGGAATGGAGTGAACGTCATATTCGACGCCACGGCCAACAGGAGACGGTACAGGGACAGAGCCAGGAAGCAGATAAGACGGTTTGCAGAGGTGTACGTCAAGTGTCCCCTAAAGGTTTGCATGGAGAGGGACGTTAAGGGCATATACAAGGCCGCCCTGGAGGGGAGGGCCAAGACCGTTCCAGGCCTACAGGCACCCTACGAGGAACCCCTCAACCCTGAGGTCGTCGTCGAGACCGACAGGATGACCGTGGAGGAGTGCGTCGAGAGAATTCTGAGAGAGCTTTCAGGCCTTTTCGGGGTAGGAGGTTAAAGGTTTATCAAACACGGGACGCTTTAGTTGAATGGGACCAGCCATGGGCAAGCGTAAAGTCATAAGCGAGAGGGAGCTGAAGGAGAACCTCGTCCTACCAGCCCCAGGGGACGTGCTCGGCGTGGTCAAGAAGCTCCTGGGCTACGACAGGGTTCTCGTCGAATGCCAGGATGGACACACCAGGATATGCAGGATAAGGGGCAAGATGAAGAGACGCATATGGGTCCGTGAGGGCGACGTGGTCCTCGTCTCACCATGGGAGTTCCAGTACGAGACACGTGGAGACGTCTTCTGGAGGTACACGAAGAGCCAGGTGGACTGGCTCAGGGAGAAGGGATACCTGAAGATGATGTGAGGGCCCCCGGCCTTGTTCCAAAGGGTTAGGCAGTCCCCGATAATCGCCATCTTGGCCCTCCTCACAGTCCTGACAGTTGTTCCCGCATGGCCTGTCCATGCGGATGAGAAGGAGTACGAGGTTTCACACTACCACGTCGTCATAGAGGCCTACAGGAACGGGACGCTCAGGATAACGGAGACCATAACCTTCAGGTTCGTCCAAGGCTCGTTCACCTACGCCTACAGGTACATACCCCACAGAGGCTTCGACGACCTAAGGCTCTTAGACGTCTCGAGCAACACGACCGAAATCACCTCGTTGCAGTTCAAGCAGAGGCTGACAGACTACTACATAAAGTGGACTTACCCAGAAACCAAAAGCCCAGCAGAGCATACGTTCACCATAACCTACGAAGTCACCAACGCCCTCACGGCTCCCAGCGACCTCCAGAACGGCGTGGACTGGCAGGCCGTAGGCGGGGGCTGGGAGGTTCCGATAAGCGACGTGGTGGTCGTCGTCCAACTTCCCGTGGACGCCTCCCCAGAGCTCCTGAGCTACAGTCCGGAGGAAGAGGCGCGTGTATACGGTGGTCCAAGCGGGACGGTCGTGGTGTTTAGACACGACTACCTCAAGCCCGGTGTACCGTACAGGGTGGTCGTCTACTTCGACAAGGTTTACGAGCCGAGGATAACGTTGCTGAGGTTGATGAGAGACTCCCCAATAACGTTCTTCGGAATGTTCTACGCTGCGGTTGTAGTCTCATCCGTGGTCTGGGCGTGGGGGAGGCGTAGAAGCCTCGCCCGCCGCGTGAAGGTTAAACCAACCTACGGTCTGAAGCCCCCGTCGAGCCTCAAGCCACCAGAGGTTGCGCGGCTTCTCCGTCCATCCCTCGGAGATGTCTTGACACCCCTACTCCTGGACCTGGCTTCCAGGGGGTACGTTGAGATAGAGCATGTCAAGGTCGAGAAGCGCTTCAGAAAGAAGGATGTCTTCAAGTTCAAGGTAAGGGAGGGCTTCGAGGAGGATCATGAACTTGAGGATTATGAGAGGGAGTTCCTCAGCGTCCTTAAGGAGGCTGGGGACACGGATGTGTTGAGGAAGCAGGCGTACAGGTTCAAGGGGAGGCTTCTGGAAGTATGTAAAGCGGTTTCGGAAAAGCTCGTAAGCCTAAACCTCCTCTACAAGACACCTCCAGGACTCAAGACCACCCTGATAGTCTACGGGGTTCTCATGACCCCCCTCGTCCTACTGACGGGTAAGATAGTCCCCATAGACGTCGCATCAGCCCTCCTCGGACCCATAATCGGAGTAGCCTTGGGATCTCTCACAGCCATGTTCGTGGCCTCGGCCATTCTCCCCAGGTATACGTTGGAGGGCCTCAAGGAGAAGCTTGTGTGGACCGACTACCTGAGACGGCTCAAGGAGAAGGCCTTGACGCTTGAGGGTCTCAGGGACCTGTTCAACAGGGTGCTCCCCTACCTCATCATCGTCGTAAAACCCAGCGACCTCAAGAGCCTCTTGAAGACGCTGAAGTCCGCCGCCACCGAGGGATACGCGCCCCCTCCGTGGTACTACTATCACGGCGTCTACACATCCGGGAGAGCTGGACCCTTACCTCACATCACGGCGGCCGCGGACTTCTCAGCGTTCCTCAACAACCTCCCGACGCTCGTACGCACGTTCAGGGGGG
>CBFDTC010000004.1:0-36087 GCA_965612785.1 Candidatus Bathyarchaeota archaeon | reverse complement strand
GATAAAGTTTTTATGTGAATGTTTTGTTGTAATGTATGGTGGAAAAATGAGTGAAAAACCATACAAGTTGGTGCCCGAAAAGATTCCACCACTGCCAAGGGGTGTGAGGTTTTCGATGTACGATATGATAATCAACGAGTTCCTTGAGAGCAAGGAGTCGTCTGTTAGGGTTGAATATCCGAACAAGTCTGCAGTTGCAGTGGCTTCAGGGTTGAGGTCGAGGATTAGGAAGAGGAAGTTGAAGAACGTCAGAGTTTCTGTGAAGGCGGGTAAGGTGTATCTGGTAAAGGTTGAGTGAAAAATCATCTACATTTTTTGAGCATCTTGATGGCGTTTACAGTAGCTGAGACTATCCTGGCCTCGTCCTCGACGGTTATCCTCTCCCCCTCCTCTCCGTGGATGAGCCTCACGAAGTGCTCGTACTGTGCTGTGAACGACGGGTGTTCGAGCTTCATCAACGAGAGGTACTGGTCCACGAGTCCTCCAACCCTTATCTTCTCCCTCTTACCGTCCCTCACGAGCGTCATCGAGCTGGGGGACTTGGCCAGCTCCATCTCCAAGAGACCTCTGGCGCCCTCAACCCTGACCGAGAGTGAGGGAATCAGCTTGTTCCAGCTGAGCGAAGCGTGTAGCTCCACGCCGTCCACGAGCTCCACAGCCACCTCGGCCTCGTCTGGGACTGGGTAGTTCTTCCTCGAGGCCCTAACCCAGACGGGTCTTGTGGGTGGACCGTGCAGGTAGGTGGCTATGGAGAGTATGTGGGGGAGCAGGTCGTCTATGACTCCTCCCTCCCTTCTCAGCCTGAAGTCTGTCTTCGAGCCGTACATCTTCAGGCTCTCACCCATGTAGCACTCCATGCGCTCTACCTCCCCCACCAGGCCGACCTCCAGGGCGGTCTTGGCTTTCTGCATTATGGGTGTGAAGACGTAGTTGTGGGCTGGGAGGACCTTCACACCCCTCGCAGAGGCCTCCCGCCCTATCTCCAGACACTCCTCTGGAGACTCCGAGAGGGGCTTCTCGCAGATGACGTGTTTTCCAGCCTTGACCGAGGACATCGAGATTTCGCCGTGGAACCTGGGTGGGGTTGCCACGAGGACGGCGTCCACCACGTCCTCTTCCAGCATCTCGACGTAGTTCGTGTACCCCCTGTCGGCTCCGAAAGCCTTCAGGGCCTCCCTCAACCTGGCCTCGTCCACGTCCACGACTGCTGTCACGGTTATGGCGTCCACCTTCCTTATGGCCTTGAGATGGAACAGCGTGGCAACCCTTCCGCACCCAACAACTCCCAGCCTGATCTTGTCCAAACCTCTTTTACGCCTCCTTCTCGGTAAGCCACTCAACAACCTCTTCAGGTTTCTCGCACTCGACTGTTATCGTTATCGGCCCGAGGGGGCACTCGCCGTAGGGTTCCGTGAAGGACGCCTTTCCAGCGTAGGCTGCGTGTCTGTTCAGGTGTATCGTGAGCGTGTTCCCGGATATCGACCTCATCATGGCCTCCCTGGCCGCATCCCTTATCATCCTGACCTTCAGGAGGTGTTTGAGCCTCTTGAGACAGTCAAGCCCCTCCCCCTCTCCGACGAGCATCTGGAGCTCTCCGGCCTCGACAGTCTGGAGGGCCATGACCTCACCCACGACGTTCCTGACGGCTCTCTCCACCTTCTCGGGGTCCTCCGTCGGGTTTATCACGGCCTCAACCCTAACCCTCATCCCCAAAAACCTCCTCCACGATCCTCCTCGCCGCCTCCTGGAGCTCCCTCACGGAGCCCTCGTTCACGAGCATGTAGTCTGCCGTGGCTATGACCGAGCCGAGGCCCCATCCGAGCTCCCTCAAGTCCCTCTCCAGGAACTCCTCCCAAGTCTTCGGGTCGTCGCTCCTACCCCTGCGTAGGAGCCTCTTGAACCTCGTTTTTGGGGAGGCGTGAACGGCGACGACGACCGTGTCGTAGTGTTTCCTGAACTCCTCGACCTCCTCGAGGCTTCTGACGCCGTCCACTATGAACAGGTTTCCCACGTGGGGGGAACGCTCTATCTTCTCGATCATCCTCTCCGCTATCACTGATGGGCCGTGTCTCCTCCTGAGCTCCACGGCGACCCGTCCAAGCCCTTCTGGGGTAGGCTTGACACCCATCTTCGACGCTTCCTCCCTGACCACGTCTCCCATCGTGAACACGGGGATGCCTTTGGAGGACATGCCCTCTATGGCCGTCCTCTTACCTGCTCCCGGCATGCCTGCGACGAGTATCGCCTTCCTCCTCAACCCACGTTACACCGAGAGGATTATCTGCTTTAGGTGTTGGACGCCTCTGTTCTTGGCTATTTTCTTGCTGAGCTTCATTATCCTCTCTATGTCCCCGTGAACAGCCGTTATCTCCAGGCATCTCCTGTCGTCTAGGTGTACGTGCATCGTAGACGTGATTACGTCCCTGAAGCTGTGCTGTCCCTCCGTTAGGTCGTGTTCGACGTCTTTGACCGTGTGGTCGTAGACGTAGATTATCGCACCAGCCCCCCTTCCACCCTTCTTGACACCGTACTCGGATATGAAGGCCCTTATCGCCTTCTGGACTGCCTTAGACCTGTCGAGACCTATCTCCTTCACAACCCTGTCGAACTCCTCCAAGAGTTCTTTAGGCATGGACACGGATATCCGGGCTACCCCTCCCATACAGGATAATGTTAGGCTGTGTTAGGGAAAAACTTAAGCCCCTAAACAACCCTCTCGAGGCCGTACTCCCTCGTCTTCACGTAAACCTCCCCAACCCCCTCCTCGACGGCTATACGGGCCAGGGCTTTCAGTTCATCCCTGCTGGGAGGCTTGACGGACTTGAGGGACGGGTCCAACAGGTCTCCCATCGGACTGAACTGCTGGAGGCTGTACGCACACCCAAGCTTAGACACGAGTTGGGCTATCTCCCTCACAGCCTTGGCCCAATCCAGCATCCCGGGGACGACCGTTGTCCTCAACTCGACCACGATGTCAGCCCCCCTGAGAGCCTCAACCGTCTTCAGGACCTTCTCCAACAAGCTTCCAGCCCTGCCGGGCAACCCTATAACCCTCCCGTACACGTCTGGGTTGAGGGGGGCCTTTATGTCGAGGGCAACCCTGTCCAGAAGCCCCTCGGAGACGAGGGATTCGACCACCTCAGGCCTGCTTCCGTTCGTGTCGAGGGATGTAAGAAGCCCCTCAGCCTTGACGAGTCTGCACAGCTCCATGAGACCCTCGGACTGGAGGGTCGGCTCCCCCCCGGTCATGCAGACGGCGTCGAGCAGGAACTTGTTCACCCTTATCCTGTCCAACACGTATTCCAGTTCGACCTCCTTGCCGGACTTCATCGGTATGAGGCTTGCGTTCTGGCAGAATGGACATCTGAAGTTGCATCCGGCGAAGAACACGACCGTCGAAACCTTTCCGTACCAGTCTACCGTGGATGTGTCGACTATCCCACCGAGCCTAACCTTCACAAGGGTTCAATACCGACGGTGGAATTTATTTGTTCCCATGCACGTTAAATGTATCCCAGCGCCCTGAGCCTCTTCTCGGGGTTGGAGGACTCCAGGTCTGGTAGGTTCTTCCTTATCATGAAGACGATGTACTCAGTTGGGCTTCTGTATCCGGTTCCCTCCAGCGCCTTCGCAAGCCTCTCGTAGAGCGGCCTCGGTATGGATATGTTCACGTACTTCTTCGTCATCCATGTAACCATGAGGCTTCAAGGATGTTTAAGCGTTTCCGCACGTCAAACGTTATACGTCGAATCTCCGTAATCCAGATTTGAGCCCAGATGAGGTGCTTCATCTGCTTCGACGTGGAGGACGAGGAGGTTCTGGACAGGCTCGTGGAGGCGCAGAGGATACTCCTGCAGAGTGGGGTTAAGATGAAGGCCGTCGAGAGGGAGAACCTACACATAACGATGAAGTTCCTCGGAGAGGTTCCGCCACCCCTGGTCGAGGCGGTGAAAACCCAGATGGCTGAAGTAAGGTTCGAGGAGTTCGAGGCACACATAAAGGGGGTCGGAGCCTTCCCGAAGACCTCCTCACCGAGAGTCATATGGGCCGGGGTGGAGGAGGGGGCTGAGAAGCTCAAGGCCGTCTACGAGGAGCTAGAAAGAAGGCTCAGGAGGCTCGGATTCAAGCCGGAGGGACGCCCGTTCCACCCACACGTGACGTTGATGCGAGTCAAAGGTCCGAGGAGCCCCCAGCTGGTCAGGAGGGTGATGGAGCTCTCAGACTACGAGTTCGGCACAGTCAGGTGCGACGCCCTGAGGCTGAAGAAGAGCACGCTGACCCCGAGGGGACCCGTGTACGAGACCTTGTTCGAGGTTAGGGCAGTCCGTCGAGAACCTTAAGGGCCGCCTCCACGTCCTGCCTAACCTCCTCCGGCGTCAGGGCCCCGAACACGCAGGCCGTCACGCCGACCTCCTTGTAGGCGTATTCGAAAGCCTCCAGCGGAGGTAGCCTGCCACCCGCAAGCACCTTGACCGCCAGAACAGGCTTCCCGCAACCCCTGATGGCCTCCAACGTGGACTCTACGGTGGGGAGCATCATGACCCCCAGCTTGTTCACGGGAGCCACGTAACCGTCCACCGAGGACACGTCGCTGAGGTTTGGTAGCGTGGCTCCAGGCATGTGAGACGCCACGAACACCACCTCGAACCCGACTTCCCTAACCATGTCCATGGCCTGACCGAGGAGGTCGAGTCTGCCGCAGGCTGAAAGGAAGTCAGCCTCCGAGCCGAGCTCCACCACGTCGACCGGGTACTCGGAGAGAGCGTCCAACACCCTCTCCATCTTGGTGGAGTCGAGCTTGAGCCTCAGTATGTCGAGCCTACCGTAAGGCCTCGCCGTCGGGAGCACGGTGTCCCACCCAGGCCTGAGGCTGAGTATCGGGTCCTCCAACACCCTCCTCAGCACGTCTTCGCCCGTGGCCCTGGACGCTGTCTCGACCTGGGTCGCCCACCTCCGGAAAGTGTCGACGGCCGACGGCCCCACCATCAGCGGTATTGAGACGCACACCACGGTCCTGATCTCACGACCCTCCTCCCTAAGCTCCCTCAAGGCGGTCAGGTGTATCGGGGCAAGCTCGTTGAAGTCTGGGGAGGAAGCTGCGAAGAACTTCAACCCGGCGTCGAGGGCCGCCTCCAAGACCTCCCTGACGGCTTCCACTCTCCGAAACTTCAGCTTCGCCCTCTTGTCCTCCCTTTCACCCCTGTAGGTGATGCCTATCAGCGGGAGGTGGCCGAAAACTATCCTCCCAAACTCCTGGAGCTCCTCCAGCACGGACATCCTCAGACCTCCAGTCTGCTGGATTCCTCCACGACCGCCCCGTACATCCTCTGGATGTACCTGAGACCCCACTCGTTCTCCTCATCCGTAGGCGCGTTCACGCAGTCCCTCGGGACGACGACCCTGTAGCCCCTGAAGTAAGCGTCTGCGGCGGTGTGGAGGACGCATATGTGGGTGGCGACGCCGACTATTATGACCGTGTCTACACCCAGCTCCCTCAACAGCAGGTCTAGGTCTGTTCCGTAGAAGCCGGAGTACCTACGCTTCCTGACGACGTAGTCTCCTTCCCTCGGCTTGAGTTCCTCTATGACCTCGGCTCCCTCGGTTCCCTGGACAGCGTGTCTCGGCCATATCTTGAACTCGCCGTCGTCTGGGAGGTGGGAGTCGCAGACGTACACCACGGGGATTCCCTTGGCCCTAGCCCTGTCCAGAAGCCGTTTTATGGCGTCTATGGTCCCGGAAATCCTGGAGCGTGGTATGAACTCGGGTTTCACGAAGTCCTTAAGCATGTCTACGACGAGCACGGCCACCTTGGCCAACACGACCACCAGAAAAACTTACCAAAGGGGTGTGTTAATGTTTTTATCCAAAACGCGTATATCCGCGTGGCCATACATCCATAAGGTGGTTCGGCAGTGAGGATGTTCCACGTGGCTTCAGACGACGAGATAAAGCGTGGGGAGACGACCGACATATACTTCCTCAGGACCGAGAAGATACTGAAGGCCAAGGGACTCGACAACGTCGTGGCGTACGCCGAGATAACGTCAGGCAAGTTTCCGAGAGGCTGGCAGTGGGCCGTGCTGTGCGGCATAGAGGAGGCCGCCAAGCTGCTCGAGGGGTACCCCGTGAACGTGGACGCCATGCCCGAGGGAACCATATTCACGTGGACGGACTTCAGGGGCGTCAGGGTCCCCGTCATGACGATAGAAGGCCCCTACGCTTCCTACGCGAGGCTCGAGACACCTCTCCTGGGAATGCTCTGCCAATCGTCAGGCATAGCCACGGCGGCCGCAAGGATTAGACTCGCAGCCGGGGACAAGCTCGTTCTGAACTTCGGAGCCAGGAGGATGCACCCAGCCCTTTCGCCGCTGATAGGCAGGTCGGCCTACATAGGGGGCGTGGACGCGGTCTCCAGCGTGGCGGCCGCCAAGCTGCTCGGTATAGAGCCCGTCGGGACGATGCCGCACGCCCTGATAATCGTGTTCGGAGACCAGGTCAAGGCTTGGAAGGCGTTCGACGAGGTGATATCCAAGGACGTGCCCCGCGTGGCCCTCGTGGACACGTACTACGACGAGAAGGTGGAGGCTGTCATGGCCGCCGAGGCGCTGGGTGAGAGGCTTTGGGGTGTGAGGCTCGACACGCCTGGAAGCAGGAGGGGGAACTTCGCGGAGATCGTTCGGGAGGTTAGGTGGGAGCTGGATGTTAGGGGCTACAAGCACGTGAAGATAGTGGTCTCTGGGGGGCTGAACGAGGAGAGTGTGAGGGAGCTCTCCGAGGCTGGGGCGGACGCCTTCGGCGTCGGAACTTGGATAAGCAACGCCCCGGTCATAGACTTCGCCATGGACATAGTGGACATAGGAGGGAAACCCGTCGCCAAGAAGGGTAAGCTCGGCGGGAAGAAGGATGTGTGGAGATGCGGGAAATGCCTGACCCTCGTGGTTAGGCCTAAGGGCTCAGCCAAGCCGAAGTGTCCGAGATGCGGCTCAGAGATGGTGAGCATCCTGAAGCCCTTGATCAGAAATGGGGAGATAGTGGCCGACCTACCCCATCCTAAACAGATACGGGAGTACGTTCTCAGCCAATTGGAGGCCTTCAGAGCTTAGGGCGGAAGCTTCGTCCCGCAGTATGGACAGTAGATGGCCTTCATCCCAGCCGATATAGGCCTGCCACACCTGGGGCAGGTTATCGTCGGAGCACCTATCTGTATGTTGGCGACGTTGGCGAACCCGGTTATGCCTCCGAGGAGGCTTATGACGCCGGGTATCCAGCCGATGATGTAGCTGAGCGGCCCATGGAGACTCGTCATCCCAAGCGCCAAGGTGAAGGCGCTTACGATCACCAACGCCGAAAGCCTGTTCACAGTCGGCGCCTCAGTCAGCAACAGGCTCAGTACGATCAGCGGAACACCCATGCAGAATATCACTACGCCGCTGGCCACGGAGCCGACTCCCTGGAGACCCATGATCACGCATACCAGTCCGAGGAAGAACGTCCCTATGCCCCCGGCCATGGTGAGCATCGTCGACCTGGATACTCCGCCTATGATTGCCAACTTTATCACCGTGTAGGGTTTTCGAAACGACCTCATATAACACTTCCAGAGCGATTTTAGCCCTTATTTCAGCCCCTTACGGAAACGTGGGTGAAGAATTTATGTCCGGAGTTTAGCCGTGGAAGTAAAACTTAAATTCACTTTTACCTCACGCTCAAATGCTGATGTTAAATGGTCTGCATGGTGGTTGTTGACGGGTTCTTCGGAGACACGGGAAAAGGGAAGGTAATCTCCTATATAGCCCTGAAAGACAAGCTGGACGTCTGCGCCAGAGGGGGGGCCGGACCCAACGCTGGACACACCGTCGTTTATAAGGGCCGAACCTACAAGCTCAGGATGGTGCCAAGCGGCTTCGTCTACGAGGGCTGTAAGCTCTACATCGGAGCCGGCGTCGCCGTGAACCCGGAGGTGCTCCTGAGGGAGATAGAGGAGACGGGTGTCAGGGGACGCATAGGCGTGGACAGACAGTGCGCCATAATAGAGAAAAGACACATAGAGGCCGACAGGAAGGGACACCTGAAGGGTAAGATAGGCACAACAGGCTCAGGAACCGGTCCATGCAACTCGGAGAGGGCGATGAGGACCGTCAAGTTGGCGAAAGACATACCGGAGCTCCAGGAGTTCCTGGCGGACGTGGCCTTAGAGGTGAACGAGGCGATAGACGCGGGTAAGAAGGTCCTGATAGAGGGCACGCAGGGAACGTTCCTGTCGCTGTACCACGGCACGTACCCGTACGTCACCTCGAAGGACGTAACCGCCTCGGCAGCCTGCTCGGACGTGGGCGTGGGTCCGACGAAGGTCGACGAGGTCATCATGGTCCTCAAGGCCTACGTGACGAGGGTTGGAGCCGGACCGCTGCCTGGAGAGCTCCCGTGGGAGGAGGCTCAGCGCCGTGGATGGGCTGAGGTGGCCACCGTGACGGGTAGGAAGCGACGTGCGGCTCCGTTCAACTTCGAGCTTGCTAAGAGAGCCGCTATGCTGAACGGTGCTACTCAGATAGCCTTGACGAAGCTTGACGTACTCTACCCGGCTTGCAGAGGAGTCAGGAACTACGACGAGCTCCCGGAGGAGGCTAAGAGGTTCATATCCGAGATCGAGGAGAAGGTTGGCATACCGGTCACGCTGATAGGCACGGGGCCTGAGGCTATGGACACGATAGACCTCAGGGCTGAGAAAGGCCTTATCTGACGTGTCGAAGGAACACTAAATAGTCTCGGGATACATCAGCACCTTGATGGACTCGGCCTCCATAGTAGACCTATGTAAGACCATCTTCCCGTCCACGAACATCAAAGCCATAGCCGTCTGCGGCCCCCACGCATGCGGATGCGCCTCCAAGAACGATCCTCTAGAAGTGCTCGTCGTAGCCGAGGGCTTCCCGGCGGGCGTGAGGTTTAAGAAGCTGAAGACTGGAAGCCTCAACGTCGCGTTCCTCGCCGTAAGTAGAGCCCTGTTCGAGTTGGACGTGTCGAGGGCCCTGCTCGGGGAGACCGTGACCGTCAGGGTTCTGATGCCCTACGAACCCCTGAGCGGGTTCGAGTACCTGAGGGAGATGGAGGTTAAGTTTAAGCGTAGACGCGTCCTGGAGGCGTTGACCGACCTGGCGGTGGAGTACCCGGAGACCACCACGGAGCTGATGATACACCCGAAGTACTTTCCGCTCAGGGATGTCAAGCTCCTATCCACAACGTACCCGCCGCTGAAGGGGGTGTTCTCCAGGATACTCAAGTCCGACCGGGGGCTGGAGGCCATGGTCTCCGGGTACGTCGAAGCCCTCAAGGAGGCCGAGTCTAAGGGGTTGGTGGAGTTCGTCGGGGAGGCCGTCAGGCCGACGAAGAAACTCGTCTCGAGGGCTTCCGCCAAGCTTAGGTCCCCAAGCTTCGTGAGGCTTTTCGACAGAGCTTTCAAGACCCTCGTTGTGAGGGGCTTCACGGGCCAGGTCAGCCTGATGGACCTCGCCGCGGAGATAATGAAGGGGTTCACACACCTCTCCTTCACAGACCAGAACGCTATCGAAGACCCGAACAAGTACCTCCTGCTCCCGACAGGAAGGATGCCCACCATGGAGGAGGAGGTTCGAAGGGTTGTTGAAGAGGGGGCGAACATACCGACTTCCCTCAGGCGCATAGGGGGAATCCTGAACGCGGTCTACATGGCCAAAGTCAGGGTGGACGGGGTGAAGCACGTCGTCGTGAAGCGATTCCAAGACTGGTACGGGTTTAAGTGGTTCCCCGTGGCCCTGTGGACCTCAGGCGTGAGGTCGTTCGCCCTGCGCGGGAGCTCCAGACTGGACAGGGAGTACTCGATGACTGTGCTTCTCAGGAGGTACGGCATACCCGTCCCGGACGTGATACACGTAGACTTGGAGAGGAAGGCGCTCGTCAAGGAGTACGTAGACGGCGAACCTCTTCCGGTCTACATAAGAGAGTTCTTCAAAGGTTCAGACAACCCTTCGAGGGGCTTCGTTTCGCAGGCTGCGGAGATTATAGCCAAAGCCCACTCGGTAGACGTCACACTGGGAGACTGCAAGCCAGACAACTTCGTCGTCTCGAGGGACCGTAGGGTGTTCTTCGTGGACCTCGAACAGGCGTCGAGGGGAGGGGAGAGGGCCTGGGACGTGGCTGAGTTCCTCTACTTCTCATGCCACCACGCCCCCCCCACCACACCGCTGGAGAGGGTCTCGGGGTTCGTCAGGGTGTTCGCAGACTCCTACCTCGGGCATGGAGGGGACTTGAAAGTCCTCAGAAAGGCGGCTGGCGTGAGGTTTCTGAGACCATTCACCATACTCGCCTTACCCCACTTCCTCGTGGCCGTTTCCAGGACGTGTTTGGAGGTGTGTGGCGGTGGTTAGGACTACGCTCAGGATGTACGGGGGCGTCGAGGGGGAGATAGGGGGAAACCAGATACTCCTGTCGTCCGAGGGTGGGGAGATACTGCTCGACTTCGGCTACAACTTCTCGAAGTGGAGACGGTACTTCAGCTTCCCCCTCTCAAGGCCGAGGAGCGTCGAAGAGTACTTCCAGGTTGACCTGATACCCGCAGACCTGCGCAACCCGAAGACAGGCCTCGTCAGGGACACCATAACGGACGTGTTCATAACCCACCCACACGGAGACCACTGGAGAAGTCTCTTCGCCCTACCTCCGACGGAGGAGGGGGGACCCACAGTCCACGTGGGGGAGGCTTCTAAGCGCATCCTGGACGTAAGAGCCGAGAAGCTCAGGGGCTTCGAGAAGGTCTCGCACCTGGAGTACAGGACGTTCAGGACGGGCAGACCGAGGAAGATCAGGGTCGGAGACTTCGAGGTGACGCCTTTCCACGTAGACCACAGCGCACCGGGCTCCTACGCCATGATAGTCTCCACGCCGGACGGTGTGGTCGTGTACACAGGCGACTTCAGGCTCCACGGCTCCTACAGCGACAGGGTTAGACGTCGTTTCTGGGATGAGGTGTACGACCTGTACGGCGGTGTCGATGTCCTGATATGCGAGGGAACGAACATAGGCGGCTGCGTCCCACCCCACTCGGAGGCGGATGTGGAGGCCATATCGATGAAGCTCATCCAGGAGTGTAGGGGCCTGGTCATCGTCAACACCTCCCCAGCGGACGCCGACAGGCTCAGGACGTTCCACAGGGTTTCCTCCGAAGCTGGCAGACGACTCGTGGCCACGAAGTACTTCATGGAGACGCTGGAGGCGCTGGAGGCCTGCGGAGGCCTGGACATCCCGAGGCCATCCCGTGGAGAGGTGGTCGGCCTGGAGGAGGAGTTCGAGGAGGTTTCGAAGAGGCCTTCGGACTACATTCTCCTGACAGCCTTCTACAAGTGGAGGGAGATAGCAGACCTGAGGCCTCCGCCGGGCAGCATATTCATCCTCAGCTCCTCAGAGCCGTTCGAGGAGGAGGCGGAGATAGAGTTCGAGCGTCTGATGAACTGGCTGAGGTTCTTCGGCGTCCAGGTTTTCAACGTACACTCCTCAGGCCACGTCATGCCCCAAGACCTGAGGCAGGTCATCGAGACCGTCAGCCCGAGGGTCCTGATTCCAGTTCACACAGCCCATCCAGACGCCTTCATGAGGTACGTGGCCGACATACTGTCCAAGAGGGACATAGAGTTCATAAAACCCGTCAGGGGACGCCCCTACGAAATCGGCGGACGCTAAATCCTGACAAGCCTACCCGAAAACTCCCTCCTAAACCTCCCGAACTCCTCCAGACGCCTAAGCGTCTCAGAGCCTAGCACAGGCCCCTCGACGCAGAGCCTGACGCCGTCCACGACGCAGCTTCCGCATATACCGACGCAGCACCGCATTATCCTCTCGAGGCACGCCTCGACCGGTATGCCCCTGCGGTCGGCCTTGATGAACACTGTGTGCATCATGGCCTCGGGGCCGCACGTGTACACGATGTCGAACCCCTCGTCCAGCAGCTCGTCCAGGGGGTCTGTGGCCACACCTCTAAGGCCGAAGCTCCCGTCCTCCGTCAACACGATGAGCCTGTCGGAGCTCTCCCTAAGCCTGTCCAGCAGGACAAGCTCGTCCCGTGTCTTAGCCCCGTAGACGACGGTGACCTCAGCCCCGGCTTCCGACAGCCT
Source organism: Candidatus Bathyarchaeota archaeon (assembly GCA_965612785.1). Taxonomy (GTDB): domain Archaea; phylum Thermoproteota; class Bathyarchaeia; order TCS64; family CBFDTC01; genus CBFDTC01. The sequence goes on along the minus strand of CBFDTC010000004.1, from coordinate 23,944 downwards.
CTCCACGAGGGGGACTATGGTCGAAACCCCTATGCCGCCAGCCACCGCTAGGCACCTGCCCCTCCTCACGGTGAAGCCCCTGCCGTAGGGGCCTCTCACGCCTATCAGGTCGCCGACGGAGAGTCTGTGCATGCCTTCAGTCGCCTCTCCAACCCTCTTCACGGTTATCGCCGACAGACCTTCCACGTCGATCGCTGAGAGGCTCATGGGAACCTCGTCCACGCCGGGAACCCACACCATGACGAACTGGCCCGGCTGGGCGTCTAGGCAGGCCTCATCCCTGAACCATATCGTCCTGACGTCGCTGGATTCCACGTCGACCCGTGCTACGGGCGTAACTCTGGGCCTATGTCTTATGGGCGAGGCCGACAACCTCAGACACGCTCCTGAACCCCATTTTGCTAAGGTATGCGGATATGCCTTGAACCAGTTCGTTGAACACGTCTATGCCACGGTATATGACCGCAGTCCCAACCTGGACGGCGGACGCCCCGGCGAGCATCAGCTCCACGGCGTCCATCCAGGAAACGACGCCTCCACACCCGATGATGGGTATGTCCACGGCCTCGAATATCTCGTAGACGCATCGAACCGCTATCGGCCTTATGGCCGGCCCAGAAAGACCTCCAAACCTGTTTCCGAGTATGGGCTTGGCCGTCCAGACGTCTATGGCCATCGCCCTCACCGTGTTTATGGCGGTGACGGCGTCCGCCCCACCCCTCTCAGCCCTGCGGGCTATGGAGGCTATGTCCGAGACGTTGGGCGTCAGCTTGACGAACACCGGTATGTCCACGGCGTCCTTGACGGCCCTCGTGAACTCCTCGACCAGGTCGCCTCTCTGACCTATCAGCGAAACCTCGCCCACATGGGGGCAGCTGAAGTTGAGCTCCACAGCTATGGCGCCCGCCTCCTCTGCCATCGAGGCGACTTTGGCGTACTCCTCCGCCTTGGAGCCGAAGACGCTGACGACGACGGGTACACCCCACTCCCTGAGCTTAGAGACCTCGCCACGGAGTTCGGATATGCCTGGGCTTGGGAGGCCCATGGCGTTTATCAGGCCGCAGTCCACCTCGACCACGGTTGGGTTGGGATAACCCTCCCGCTCCTCCAGGCCGACGGACTTCGTGAAAACGGCCCCCGCACCAGCCTCGTAGACGCGTCTCATTATCCCCGCGGTCGTCCCGAGTATGCCCGCCGCCAGCATGACGGGGTTCCTGAACTCTATTCCAGCTATCTCGACCTTAAGCTCTGGGCTCGTCATCTCTAACCCAGAGTATGTCGAAAACCGTTATTCAAGTATGCGGCTAATCTGTTCATGGGCAGCCTTGAGGACGTACGTGTTCACAACTCCGGTGGCCATAGTCGCCTTGGACGAAGGGGGAAAACTCGTGTCGAAGACTTTGTTCAGAGACGCCGAGGAAGCCGCGGACAGGATAAGGAGGATGCGGGCGGGCGAGGTCCCGCAGGAGCTGTTAGACCTGGCTGAGTCCGTCTCGTCAATGGGGTACTCCCCGATCGTTGTGGAAAGCCCCGGTATCGCGAGGGGTCTCTCCGCCAGGGGCTTTGAGGTCGAGGTGGATTCGGGCTCCGACAGGTTGAGGATGCTCAGGTCCAAGCTTCCTGAGGTGCTCGTCTCGGAGGGGCTCGTAGCCGGGTTGGAGGAACTCAGGGAGGCTTCGAGGGAGGTGTCCTCCATCATCGTGAGGATGTCGATAAGGGAGTCGCTTGAGGGGAGGGAGAGGCACCTCATACACGCCGTCCAGACTCTCCAGGATGTGGACAGGATGATAAACACGGCCTCCCTCAGGGTCAGAGAATGGTACGGGACACACTTCCCGGAGCTCGGAAAGATAGTTCAGAAGCACGAGACCTACTTGAGACTCGTCAAGGAGGTGGGCCACAGGTCCGCCTACACGGAGGAGAGGCTCATCGAGATGGGGATACCGAAGAAGAAGGCGAAGAAGATAGTCAAGATGGCTTCGAGGTCCGTCGGAGCAGAGATGACAGGGGAGGACATAGAGATGGTCAGGAAGCTCGCCGACGAGACCCTCAACCTCTACGCGCTCAGGAGGAGCGTGGAGCGGTACATATCCACACTCGCCAAGGAGGTGGCCCCGAACACGTCCGCCCTCATAGGGCCCATGGTCACCTCCAAGCTGATAGCGGCCGCAGGCGGCTTAGGGAAGCTCGCCAAGCTCCCAGCCAGCACGATACAGGTCCTCGGAGCCGAGAAGGCCCTGTTCAGGGCCTTGAGGACGGGGGCCAAGCCGCCTAAGCACGGCATAATATTCCAGCTCCCGATGATACACAAGGCTCCGAGGAAGCTCAGGGGTAGGATAGCCAGGGCCGTGGCCGGGAAGATAGCCATAGCCGCCAGGATGGACTACTTCTCCGGGAGGTTCATGGGTGAGGAGCTGTCTAGGGACCTCCGGAGACGTGTCGAAGAGATCAGACGCTACGGATGACCTAGAGATACCGTTATCAGTGGCCGCTTCCAAGATATAATTGTAGGCGGTTGGCCTTGCAGAGATACCGGAGGGTACGGTGTCCGCTTCTCGGGGAGTGTCAGCACAAGGTTACTCGGGAGTATTTCCTCAGGATATGCATGGGAGGCGGTTACAAGAGCTGCCACCACTACGCAGAGAGGATGGGGGAGCTCAGGATACCGATACAGTGGCTCCAGAAGGTGGCCATAGAGCAGGAGAAGGCCAGAAGGCTTCGAGAGGTTTGAAACCCATGTCCATAGTAGACATCTCGGAGGTTTTCCCAGCCGTCTACAGAGTGACCCTCGAAGACGGGACGAGCAGACTCGCAACCGTGAACCTCGCCCCAGGGTTCTCGGTCTACGGGGAGAAGCTCGTAAGGTACAGGGGGCGAGAGTACAGGCTCTGGGATGCGTACAGGAGCAAGCTGGCGGCTTCCATACTGAAAGGACTGAAAAACCTTCCGATAAAGCCGGGATGCACCGTCCTGTACCTCGGAGTTGCCACCGGGACGACGTGCTCCCACGTGTCAGACATAGTCGGCCCGGAGGGACACGTCTACGGGGTCGAGTTCGCACCGAGGGTGATGAGGGAGTTCCTGATAAACGTGTCGGACAGGAGGAGGAACGTGACGCCCATAATGGCGGACGCAAGGCTTCCAGAGACGTACCAGGTAATCCCAGAGCCCGTGGACGTCGTATACTGCGACGTAGCCCAACCCCACCAGGCCAAGATACTCCTCGATAACGTCAGGCTGTACCTGAAGGACGGGGGGTGGATAATGCTCGCCATAAAGGCGGCCAGCATAGACGTGACCAGAGAACCCTCAGAGGTCTACAGACACGAGATAGAAACCCTCAGAAAGGGTGGCCTGAAAATCATGGAAACACTACACTTGGAGCCCTACGACAGAGCCCACGCCATGGTAACCGCCGAATACAGACCTTAGCCTAATATGAAGCCCCTCCACAGAGAAACACGGCAAAAAGCCCGTTGGTGGGCCGGCCCGGATTTGAACCGGGGACCTTCGCCGCGTCAGGGCGACGTCCTACCAGACTGGACGACCGGCCCTCCGAGGTTATGTTTTTCGCTGCGGTTTATTTTAACTTTTGTGCGGTGTCCCGCATGGCTGGGATAGCAGTCTTCGGGGGCTCCTGCGCCGCCCTGGCGCCTGAGGTCTGCGCCGCTTTGGACAGGCTTGGGCTGGATTACGATGTGCTGGGGGACTTGGAGCTCCTGAGAGGGGGTTTGGAGCGTTACAGGGTTCTCGTATTCCCAGGCGGGTACACGTTCGAGTGTCTCAAGCTCCTCAGGGCGGGGGGCTCCGAGAGGATCAGGAGGTTCGTGGAGGGGGGAGGAGGCTACGTCGGGATATGCGCAGGAGCGTACGTCGCACCCCACATAGGCCTGACCAGGGGGAGGATGATCAGGATGAGGGGAACATACGTGGAGACTGTCTTCGTGGTGGATGAACGGCATCCCGTGGTGAGGGGGTTCGAGGGGGAAGTTAGGATGCACTACCAGAACGGGCCGCACATGGTTCCGTCAGGAGGGGACCACCCGATAGCCCTGTTCAGAGACGACACAGCAGCCATAATGGAGTGCCGTGGCATGAGGGGGAGGGTCATCCTGTTCAGCACACACCCAGAGATGCTCCCAGAGACGATGCCCATGCTCAGAAACGCCGTGGAGTACTGCACCGTGGGGATACCGTAGAGTTTATAGACCGAAAACCCGTAAACCTGTATGGGCCGCGGTAGCTCAGCCCGGGAGAGCGTCCGGCTGAAGACCGGATTGTCCCCGGTTCAAATCCGGGCCGCGGCACCAACCTCACAGCCTGTCTTCATCCTACCCAACTAAAAAGGTAGGCTGGAGGCCGTAGCCTTGGTCTAAAACACTCGCAGAAAAGTTGTTGAGATTAAGCTCGTGAGGCTCGTCGACCGAGAGGGGACATCATTTAATATTTAGTTTAGTTCTAATGCGGTCTGATGAAGGGGGCGTACTTACCTGGTTTAGTCATACTCATCGTCGGAGCGGCTCTAACCGTCGCCTCCTACATACCTGTAACCACCGTTAGACCACTCCTCAACTGTGCGTACACGGTTGAGGGAAACTCCTTCCACGCCACAGGCGTGTACGTGGGCCACACGTGGGAGGAGAGTACATTCGTCCGAGGGACCGTCGTGGCGAATGGAGGCACGGTAGATTTGCTCATATTCCCGTCGGCATCGGATGTCTACAACTACATGACGGGAAACGGCTCTTACCACCTGTACTACGCAGCGCATGAGATAGGATACCAGACACACTACTTCAACGTGAAAGTAAATTCAGGACACATACACTTCGTCGTCGTCAACACAAGCCCATCGGACGTGGACGTGCAACTGAAGGTGAGGATAGTCAGGGAGGGACGCCCCCTCTGGTATCTCAATGAGCCAAGCCTTTGGCTATGCTTCGTCGGGGGCATCTACGCAACAATCGCCTTTATCTTGCCTAGACTCAAGAGGGACAAGCTTTGAGCACACATCACGTATCCCTCAGAGTTCTACGTCTACGCGTCCCCGGCGATATGTTTCGCTTTGATGTCATGTTTTTTATACAGTTTTGTGTTTAGGCTTTTGTGGTGTTGTCCAGGATGGATGGGGAGAGACCGGGTCCCTACCTCTGCAGCATATTCTCGTTCATAAGAGGCAACGTCGTGTTCTTCGCCATAGAGACCGAGAACGTCGTAGGCGTCCTAGAGTCCATAACTGACGTGTTCAGAGATGCCGGCATGAGCGTCCTGGACGGCTTCCACTCGGTCCACGACGACGGAAAGATGTGGTGCTGGGTCCTGACCGTGGACACCTCAAAGTCGAAGAAGACCGTCGACGAGGTCGTGGACGAGATAAGGTCTCTCCCCCACGTCGTCCGGGTTGAGCATGGCGTGAAGAAGCTTGGGGAGCTCCTCTTCCCTCCTTTCAAGACGAGCTTCAGGTTCATGGGAGACCGAGCCTTCATATGGCGGGGCGAGTTCATGAAAGACTTCTTCAGGTCCATAAGGAAACGCTGGGGAGACGTGGGAGCAGTCTTCATGTACCACACAGGCCTGGGAGTCGGCAGGAAGGCGGCCGACGAGTACATGGAACTCCTGGGGGAGCGAGACCTGAAGAAGCTGCTCGAGTTCAACGGGGAGCTTTGGGTTTCCCTCGGATGGGTTAGCGAATACGAGGCCGATATCGGCGAAGACGTGGTCGTCAGGTTCTGGGACCTGTTCGAATGTCAGGGGCTGGTCGGCCTCGCCAAGACTCCTTCCGGGTACTTCACGAGAGGCGTCCTTGCAGGATACATAAACAAGATATCTGGCAAGAACGTGGTCGTCAGGGAGGTTAAATGCATAGCCAAGGGGGACCCTTACTGCGAGTTTGTCGCTAGGTTTGAAGAGTAAAGCATTATATACGTAATCCATGAAGTTTTATTGAAATGCTTAAAAGGAAGTCATTTCCTTGCACTCTATTCGAGAAATACCCAAGAAATACAGTTTTCTTCGCCGTCGAAACGGAAAACGTCACGGGAATCATGACAAAAATATCGTCGATACTGACGGATGCTGGCATGAGCATACTCAACGGCTTCCACACCCTGCGGGAAGGGGGGAGAAAATGGTGCTGGGTGTTTGCAGTAGACCCATCATCATCTCGAAAGACCGTCGAGGAGGTCGTCGAGTCGATAAGGGGGTTGGATGAAGTGTTGGAGGTGAGCTACGGGTCGGAGGTCGTGGCTGGGATGACGATGCCTCCCTTCTCCATAGACTTGAGGATGATCGAGTCGAGGGCATTCGTTCTCGACGAACACTCCATAAGGCTGTTTCTAAAGTCTCTGTGGGACAGATGGGGAAGCGCGGGGGCTGTCTTCCTGTACCACACCGGGAGATGGGCTGGGAAGACTATGGTCAAAGCCTGGTCAAGAAGGTTTGGTGTAACTGGCTTCGAGAACATCCTGTCCTTCACAGTCACGATGTACAAGCTGAGCGGTCTCATAAAGGACTATGAACTCAAGGTGGATGCAGAAGAGGCCATAGTTAGGCTTTACGAGTACTACGAGTGCTACTGCCTTAGAGGTTCAGGTAAGCCCAGCGGGTACCTGATGAAGGGCATACTCGCAGGGATGGTCGAAGAGTGCATGGGGGTCGAGGCCATGGTTGTGGAGTGCATGTGCATAGCGGCCGGCGACCCCTATTGCGAGTTTAGGGTTAAATTTAGCTTAGATTAATATTCTGGATGGTCGAGCTTTGACGCACAAGACCATAGCCTTACTGACGCTGTTCGTGTTAGCCCTGACTTACTCAGGCCAACCGATCCAGCAGTCCACGGGCAGGGCATCCATCCAGCACGTCGTGACGGTGAACGAGTGGGGCCTCGTCCTCATAGAGGACAGGATAACGCTCCAACACCCAGCACCAGATACGTTGTTCATAGGCTACCCGAGGAACTGCTCCGGCGAGGTTGCGTACCTACGGGTAATCGACGGGCACGGCAACCCGCTACAGTATTCAACAGCGTCCGTGGGCGACCTCGTGGGGGTCAACGTGTCCATACCGTCCGGCGTAGAGGCCGTGACCGTTAAAGCCGTCGTCTACGGAACCGTAACGAGGACCTCTGAAAAAGCCTTCAACGTCATGATACCTCTGTGTCCATCCCTGTCCATCCAGTCCATCACGAGCACGGTCGTGGAGCTCCCTGAAGGTGTGTCGATAGTCTCCTCCAAGCCTCAGAAGCTTGACCGCGTGTCCGAAAACTCCTATGCGTTCGCCTCGGGAGCTCTCGAGCCGTACACCCCGATGTGGGAGTCCGTCACCGTGGAGTGTGAACAACCCCTGCAGCCTCTCGTATGCCTGAACGAGGAGGTTGAGGTCAGGGTTAACCAGTTTGGGGTCAGGGTTTCCCAGACCTTGGAGTTCGAGGCGCTCGTGGACGACGTGTCTGAGGTAACTCTCCCGATACCGGTGTTGGCCAGCGACGTCGAGGCGAGGGACGACGTGGGCTCCCTCGACGTGCACGTGGAGAACTCTACCGTGAGGGTTTCCTTGAGGCTGACGCTCAAAAGGGGAGAAGCCTACTCCATCACGCTGACCTACACTGTCCCCAAGACCCTCGTCCTGTCGACCGACGGACGTTCGAAGACCCTGACAGTCGAGAACATACCGACACCGTCTTGGTTCGTCAAGGAACTCGAACTGTCCTTCATCCTCCCCCCAGGCTCCAAGGTCGTGTCCTCGACGCCGGAGACGTACGACCTACATGGAAACATCCAGACAGGAGTTCAGGTCACCTACAGCTTTTCGAACGTAAGTCCACTGAACCCGTATGAGGCCGTACTCACCTACCGCAGACCGTTCTTCTGCTCCCTCCTGAGACCGCTGGTCTGGGCCTTCATAGCGGTCGCCGCGGTGGCCGCGGCCGTCGCCCTGTCCCGCGTGAAGGGCGTTCCACCGCCTCCTCCGGCCGTCCCCAAGAAGGATGTCATGGTTCTCGTCGAGCTGTATGAGGAGAGGGTTTCGATAGACGAGAGGATGGAGGAACTCGACAGACGGCTCAGGGACGGGAAGATGTCGGTGAAGGAGTACAGGAGGAGGAGCTCCGCGTTGAGGAGGAGGCTGCTGGAGGTCGACGCGAGGCTCAAGGCGGTCTCCAGGAAGGTCAAGGCTGAGTACCCAGAGCTGGCGGACGTCATAGCGGACATAGAGGTTGCGGAGGCCGAGGTTAGGACGACGAGGGCCGCCATGAGGAGCCTGGAGATGAGGCGTAGGAGGGGTGAGATATCCAAGGCCGTCTACGATAGGATAAGGTCCAAGTACGTCAAAAGACTCGAAAAGGCCAAGAAATCCGTGTCGAGAGGCTTGTCGAAGCTCAGGGCTGAAGCTGGGGGATGAAGGCAAAAACTTTAAGCACGCCTTCAAGATTTATTGGAGGCGATTGAATTGGCGAAAATAACGATAGACTACGACAAGTGCACATCCTGTCACACCTGCACGGAGGTGTGCCCGGTAGGCGTCTACGAGATCCAGGACGACAAGCCTGTTCCAGTGAACGCTGATGAGTGCATACTCTGTAGGGCCTGCGAGACTCAGTGTCCAAACGAGGCCATAACCGTCGAGGAGGAGTAGACGTTTCTATGGCTGAGGAGAGGGTTCAGGTCTCCCTGTCGAAGGACCTGTACGATAAGGTGGTTGAGAAAGTTAGGGAAGGCGTCATCACGAGCATAGAAGACTTCATAGACTACGCCGTCGTCGAGGCCCTGGAGAAGCTGAAGAGCCCGTACAGTCCGGAGGACGAGGAGAGGGTCAAGGAGCGTCTAAGGGCCCTCGGCTACATATAGCGTCTCCAACCACCTTTTTAACTTTTAAAAGAGACCTGGAGGAGGAAACCATGAGCTTGCTCCCCAAGAAGTTCTTCGTCACATCCGGGTTCGGGGTAAGCCGTGTGTCCCCGGTGAGTGCCTTCGACGCCGCCCTGAAGGACGCCGGAATATCCGAGTGCAACCTCGTCCCCGTATCCTCCATACTGCCCGGGGAGGCTGTGGAAGTTGAGAGGCGTGACGTAGAGCCGGGCTCCATAACGTTCACCGTAATCGCCCGATACGACGGGACGTCCGGAGAGACTGTGGGAGCTGGGATATGCTGGGTTAAGGGTGTGGACGAGAGGGGGAGAAGGTACGGCCTCGTCGCCGAGGAGTACGGAAACATGGATGAAGAACGGATAAGACAGGGGCTCCTGAGGAAGATTCGGGAGATGATTGAGCTGAGGGGGATGAAGGTCGAACAGGGACCGAATATGGAGGTAAAATCAGGAAAAGTCCCAGAGAAAATGTACGGATGCGCCGTAGCCGCCCTGGTGTTCATCCCCTAATGGCGGCCCCGGGGGGATTCGAACCCCCGACACCCGGCTTAGGAGGCCGGTGCGCTATCCTGGCTGCGCTACGGGGCCCATAACTTTTTGGCTGTGGCGTGAAGATAAACTTTCCCTTAGGGTAACGTTTTTAGGTCTACGCTCCATGCCCTAATCTTGGGCGGGGGTTCCCGAGCCAGGTCAAAGGGGCGAGCGCCCCACGTGGGCCGCTAGACTTAAGATCTCGTGCCGTTAGGGCTTCGTGGGTTCAAATCCCACCCCCCGCACCACGGTTTCGGCTTGGAGCGTTTCTACTCACAGAGTTTTTGGATGAGGTTTCCGTCTTTCCTGGACTATGGTGAGCAGCGTCATTATGGCTGAAGCCGCCGCAAAGTCTGTCGATATGGTCACTCCCGGACATATGTCGAGGACCATGTCGGCTATCCTGAATATTCCCTTCGGTACGCCTTCCCGGGAGCCGACGAGCAAGTTCACCCTACTGGACTGGTCGAAGATCTCCGCTATTCTGTCCCCTAAGGCTGCGGCAGGCCTTCCCTCAGGCTCGAAGACGATCATCGGCTCGTCTCTGCGGTCCCTCACGAGCTGGTAGAGGTCTTGGACGAACACCGGGACCCTCCTGACGGGCCTCGCGTACACCCTCCTCTGAACCTCGAACCTGGACTTGATTCCCTCCAGAACGCCTGTGAGGAAGGCTCTGAGCTCCTCGGCCTTTACGGGCGTGTTTGGGGCTACGTAGAGCTCCCTGACCTCGAACGTCTGGACGCACCTCCCAACTCGGACTCCCATCTCCCTGGCCGCCTTCGGTGGTCCGAGGTAGGGCATCTGGACGACCGCCATCTTCGACAGCGTCTCAAGGGCCTCCACCTTCTCCGGAGACCTCTTACGCCACTCCTCAGAGCCGTCCGTTATGGACAGGTAGGCCTTGTCTCCGACTATCTCAACCCACACGATCTTGCCCGGGTACGTCAAGTCCACGTCGGCCCCCGTCGCCTTGACGACGGCGTCTCCCACAGCCACGTTCACGTCCAGACTCGTGAACGGGTGGCTCCCCCTCCTCGTCGTCCTCACGGCGAACGTGTCCGACTCAGATATCCTACCCACAGAGGCCTCCGCAGCGGCTTTGGCTATCCTCTCAGGAGACGCCTCACACACCCTTTCCGCCAGGAGAACCTTCTCGGCCTCGAGGACCTCGGACCTTAAGGCCTCGTACAGGCGTTCAGGGTCTGTCGACGGTTTGACGAGGACGAGGCCCAGGAATCCCATGGGCTTGGCCTCTACCTCAGCCTCGGGGTCGAGTTCGAGTATCCTTGAGGCGGCCACCTTCTCCAGACCCTTCGGCGTTTTCACGACTATGACGGCTTCGGGCAACCCAACGATACTGAGGATACGGCCGATTTATGGCTATCCCCCAGCCCTCCGAGCCCTGAGCCACACCTTGACCGTGAGCGGCACGGCGGAGACGGACAGCCATATCTCAGGTCTCAGGGCGTAGGTGAGCCACCCTCCAGCCAGCCACGCCCTGAGCTCCTCCCCGCCCGCCAGTACGGCTGAGAGTGTGTTGGAGCCCAGTATGAGCACGTAGAGAACCCCAAACACCGCTGAGAGTAGGGTGCCTCCGAGCATGTAGGCCAGGGCATCCCATCCCTCTGAGAGGAGGGGCATCAGGAGGAGGATGCCTATGAGGATCGAGGAGAGGGCTCCGAACCAGTCTCCCGGGGGTATGCCCGTGAGGCCTATCAGAGGAGCCTCGGCCCCGGGTTTGAGCAGGGTCGTGTACACGGCGTTTAGGAGCTCCATGACGCCGAGGATTAGGTAGGCGACGCCGACCGAGGGCGAGTAGACCTTCATCCACCTTGGAACCCTACTCGACATGGAACCACCTCAAGTGAACCCTAGGAAGCCTCCTACCGAGACTATGAGGAGGGACACCAAGTAGGCGAGTAGGAGCTCGTAGACGACCGTGAAGACGGTCCACTTCACGGAGTTGGTCTCCCTGTATATGACGGCTATTGTGGCGACGCACGGTATGTATATCAGCGTGAAGGCCATGAAGGCGAGGCCCCTGAGCGGTGTGAACATCTCTGAGACGGCCTCTCTGAGACCTGCCTCCCCACCCGCTCCGGTTAGGAGGCCGAAAGTCTCGACGACTATCTCCTTCGCCAGGAAGCCGAAGAACAGGGCCGCCGCACACCTCCAATCGAACCCGAGCGGCCTGAAGATGGGCTCCAAGGCCCTCCCCAGCATGGCGACGTAGGAGTGCTCTATGTAGACTCCTCCCTGAGTCGCGGCCCAGGGGTTTGTCGAGAGAAACCAGACCAATATCATGACCGTGAATATTACCGCACCTGCCTTCTTCAGGAAGAGGCTTCCCCTCTCCCACATGTGCATGAGGAGGCCCCTGCCCGTCGGAACGGCGTAGAGCGGGAGTTCCATGATAAAGGCCGGTCTCTCGGTCTTGAAGTACGGTATGACGTTCCTGAAGAGCAGTGCCATGCATATGGCCAGGGCTATCCCGAGAAGGTACATGCTGTATATTCCCGCCGCCGCGTGGGCTCCTAGCACAGCCCCAGCTATGAGGACGTACACGGGTAGCCTGGCGCTACACGACATCAGGGGGTTCACGAGGATCGTGAGTATCCTGTCCTGCTCAGTGTCTATCGTCCTCGTGGCCATGATTGCCGGCACGTTGCACCCGAACCCTATCAGCATCGGTATGAACGACCTCCCGTGTAGGCCGAGCCTGTACATCAGCCTGTCCATGACGAAGGCTGCCCTGGCCAGGTATCCTGTGTCTTCGAGTATGGCGAGGCCGAGAAACAGGAAGAATATCGGTGGGATGAACACGAGGACGCTTCCGAACCCCGCGCAGATTCCCTGGCTGAGGAAGGATGCCAGCACGGGGTTTCTGACGTGGGTGAGGGCGAGGTCGCCGAGGGTTGAGAAGGCCATGTCTATCATGTCGGAGAACGGGGCTGAAACGTCGAACGTGAACCTGAAGAGCGCCCACCAAAGGGCGAGGAATATGGGTATGCCAAACACCTTGTGGAGGAATATCTTGTCCAGCATGTCCGAGAGCGTCAGGGGTCTCTCGCCCCTCATAACCTGGGACACTATGCTGTGGATGAGCTCGTACCTCTTCTCGATTAAGTAGACCTCGGGATTCTCACCCAAAACTTCCTTAACCCTCGGCCTCGGACAGCCGCCGTATGGACACTTCCGACAGCTCAACTGAGGGCCTCCATTATCTCGTCCCTGTAGGGGCTCTTCTCCACGAGCTTTAAGACCTCCTCGTCCCCTTCAAGGAGCTTTATCGCCAGCCACCTCGTCGGGTACCTCTCCACCAGCGTTACGTCCTTCTTTATGGCCTCCTCGACCGCAGCTATGATCTCCTCAACCTCCCTCCCGTACTCTATCCTCGGCGGCCTCCTCTTCCTCTTTGCCGCTTCGATTATGGCGTCCTTCAGCTCCTCTATCCCCTCCTTAGTCGTAGCGACCGTGGGGACTACGGGGACGCCGAGGAGTTTTGAGAGTTTCTCGACATCTATGTCGTACCCGAGGCTCTTGGCCACGTCGAACTTGTTCAGGGCTACCACGACGTTGGCCTCAAGCTCCAGGAGTTGGAGGGTCAGGTATAGGTTGCGCTCCAGGTTTGACGCATCCACTATGTCCACGACCACGTCCGGCTTCTCCTCGACTATGAAGTTCCTGGCTATCAGCTCGTCCACAGACCTGGCCGTCAGGCTGTACGTCCCCGGCAGGTCTATTATCTCCATCTTGACGCCCCTGTGCACGCAGACGCCCACCTTCTTCTCAACCGTTTTTCCGGGCCAGTTTCCGACGTGCGCCTTCCCCCCGGTGAGGTTGTTGAACATGAGCGACTTACCCACGTTCGGGTTCCCTATCAGGGCCACGCGTATCATTCTCGGTCCCCCGAGACGAGTATCTTCATCGCGACTCCGTGGCCGAGGGCCACCCTTGAACCCTTGACCAAGACGAGTATTGGACCTGGCCCAGACCTCAGAACCTTGACTCTTTCCCCACGGGTGAAGCCGAGCTCGGCTAGACGCCTCATCAGGCCCCTGCCGCCGTACACGGCCACGACTCTCCCAACCTCCCCGTCCCTCATCATGGCTAGGGGCATCATGGCCTGACCACCTCGACGTAGACTCCGTCCGCTTCTCTAGCTCTCAGGCTCAGGTTGTACCCCTTAACCTCGTATTCTATGGGGTCTCCGAGAGGTGCCTTGCGGACCATCCTTATCCTCGTCCCCCTGACGATTCCCATCTCCATCAGCCTCCTCCTCAGGGCTGGAGACCCCTCCACCCTCACGACAACGCCCTCCTCCCCGGGCTTCAGCTCGCTGAGCTTGACCTCCATGCCGCATCCCAGGAAGTTAGGTTGACCTAAAAAATTAGTGGCGTTAGGCACTAAAATAGGTTTCCCTAAAAAAGTTAGGCAAACCTAACTTATTGACTCGACAAGCGTTCCCGAAGGAGGTTAAGCCACCTCCTGACATGAGCAGGACGGTCCGGGGGACTCAGCAACAGTTTGACAAACTTCTCTATCTGCGTCAGCGTCTCGGAGCTGAGCCTGTGTTCAAGCTCATGGGCGTCCCTGACCGCCACGTCGTGTGGAACCCCAAGCATCTCGAGGAACTTGACGAACAGTTCATGCCTGTCCTTGACCATAGCGCCTATCCTGAAACCCTCGTCCGTAAGCCTGACGATTCCGTACTTCTCGTGGACGACCAACCCCATGTCAGCCAGCCTACGCAGCATCTCCGTGACGCTGGCAGGTTTGACCGCCAGTCTCTCGGCGATTTCCTTAACTCTCGTGAAGCCTTTCTCACACGACAGTTCGTAGATGACCCTGAGATAGTCTTCCCCCCTCCTGCTCAGCCCTTCCATCAAACAATAAAAGGGACGGCGATGCACAAAAATAAACAGCTTCCCAGATACGTTATAGGTGTTCGACGGGAACTTGCATGTCGATTCTTTCTTCAGCCGTGTATCGGCTGTTGAAGAAGAAGTATTAATCTGGATGTGAAGTGTTTAGGGAACACGACGAACCATGAAGGTTGAGCCCAAGGTTTCTAAGATAAGGAAACGGGATGGTAGGATAGTCGATTTTGACAAGAATAGGATAACGAACGCCATATACAAGGCCATCAAGGCGGTCAAGTTCGGAGATAGGGAGCTGGCTGAGAAGCTCTCTGATCAGGTCGTCCGGATAGTGAACGAGAGGTTTGCGGGGAAGATTCCGAGCGTGGAGGACGTCCAGGACATAGTCGAGGAAGTCCTGGTCAAGAACGGGTACTTCCAGCTGGCTAAGGCGTACATCCTTTACAGGCAGAAGAGGACTGAGCTCCGTGAGGCCAAGTGGCTGCTGGGCGTGACGGACGACCTTAAGCTCTCCCTGAATGCTGTTAGGCTCCTCGAGAGGAGGTACTTGATCAAGGATGAGCTCGGCAGGGTTGTGGAGACGCCTTCGGAGATGTTCAGACGGGTTGCGAAGGCCATAGCCTCCGCGGACAAGATGTACGGAAAGGATCCCTCCAAGGCTGAGAGGGAGTTCTTCGAAGTCATGACTCACCTGGAGTTCCTACCAAACTCGCCGACCCTCATGAACGCAGGGACGAGTATAGGACAGCTCTCGGCGTGCTTCGTCCTGCCGATAGAGGACTCGATAGAGTCCATATTCGACGCCCTCAAGGCCATGGCCATAATCCACAAGTCAGGCGGTGGGACGGGGTTCTCGTTCTCCAAGCTGAGGCCCCGTGGCGACATAGTCAGGTCCACGATGGGTGTGGCGAGTGGCCCCGTGTCGTTCATGAGGATATTCGACGTGGCCACCGAGGTGATAAAGCAGGGTGGGAGGCGTAGAGGAGCCAACATGGGCATACTCCGGGTGGATCACCCTGACATAGTGGAGTTCATAACGGCCAAGTCCAAGGAGGGTGTGCTCAAGAACTTCAACATATCCGTCGCGGCTACGGACGATTTCATGAAGGCCGTGGAGGAGGACGGGGAGTACGAGCTGATAAACCCGAGGACGGGGAAGGCTGTGAAGCGTGTGATGGCGAGGGACATATTCGACCTGATCGTGACGATGGCTTGGAGGACTGGAGACCCTGGCATGGTGTTCATAGACGAGATAAACAGGCACAACCCGACCCCAGCTCTCGGGGAAATCGAGAGCACAAACCCGTGTGGAGAGGTGCCTCTCCTACCCTACGAGTCATGCAACCTCGGCTCCGTGAACCTGGCCAAGATGGTCCGGGACGGTGAGGTGGACTGGGAGAGGCTCAGGGAGGTGGTCAGGACTGCGATACACTTCCTGGACAACGTTATAGACGTGAACAACTACCCGCTTCCCGAGATAGAGAAGATGACGAAGGCCAACAGGAAGGTCGGACTGGGTGTCATGGGGTTCGCAGACATGCTGATAGAGTTGGGCATACCCTACGACTCCGAGGAGGGCCTCCAGATGGCTGAGAAGGTCATGTCGTTCATAAGCAGGGAGGCGAGGCAGATGTCCGTAGAGCTGGCCGAGGAACGCGGCTCGTTCCCGAACATAGACCTGAGCATATGGCCTAAAAGGGGTTTCAGCGTCCTCAGAAACGCCACAGTCACGACGATAGCGCCCACAGGTTCGATAAGCATCATAGCCGGAGCCTCGAGCGGGATCGAGCCGCTGTTCGCCGTGGCCTTCGTCAGGAACGTCATGGGCACCCAGCTTTTCGAGGTGAACCCGATATTCGAGAGGGTCGCCAAGGAGAGGGGGTTCTACAGCAAGGAGTTGCTGAGGAAGGTTGCTAGGGTGGGGACGGTGCAGGAGCTGACTGAGATACCCGAGGACGTTAGAAGAGTGTTCGTGACGGCGCTGGACATAGCTCCGGAGTGGCACGTCCGTATGCAGGCCGCCTTCCAGAAGTACGTGGACAACGCCGTCGCCAAGACAGTCAACCTGCCTTACGAGGCGACTCTGGAGGATGTCAGGAGGGTCTTCATGCTCGCCTACAAGCTCAAGTGCAAGGGCATAACGGTGTACAGGTACGGGAGCAAGAAGGAGCAGGTTCTGTACCTCGGCCTCAAGTCCGCACCGTCCGAGGTCACAGAGCCGTACGTGGTGGCAGACTCGGAATACGCTGGTGGATGCCCTACAGGGGTGTGTCCGTTCTAGTTGACTCCCAAGCCTAAGGCTAAGCCCCGTAAGAGGGGCTACATACACCTGTACACGGGCGACGGGGAAGGCAAGACCATAACGGCCTTCGGGCTTGCGTTGAGGGCTGTAGGCCACGGGTACAAGGTCATCATCATACAGTTCATGAAGGGACGTAAGGACGTAGGCGAATACAAGATCCGGGAGAGGCTTCAACCCGAGTACGAGATATACCAGTTCGGCAGGGAGGAGTTCGTAGACCTCAGGAACCCAGACCCCGTGGACAAGGAGCTCGCCCAGAAAGCCCTGGAGTTCGCCCGCGAGGCGCTGAAGAGGAAGCCGAGGGTGCTGGTACTGGATGAGATAAACCTGGCTGTGGCCGCCGGACTCGTGAAGCTCGAAGACGTGCTGGAGCTCCTGGACGAGGTCCCGGAGGAGACTGTGGTCGTCCTGACGGGTAGGAACGCCCCGAAGGAGTTGATGGAGAAGGCTGACCTGGTCACCGTGATGAAGGACGTGAAACATCCCATGAGGAAGGGCGTTCCAGCCAGAAGGGGCATAGAGTACTAACTGGTTGGCGCCGGGGGTGGGATTTGAACCCACGAGGCCTCAATCGGCCACGGGCTGCCTGGACCCACTCAGGTCTCCAGGCCCGCCCCCTACCTGGCTGGGGTACCCCGGCCCATCTTGTTTTTCGTTCTGGGGGATATTAACCTTTACAGAGTCGGAGTCGGCGGGGATGTGGGTGGGGCTCTTCCGAGGTACTCCTCAACCTCCGGACGCGTCAGGAAGTATATTATGACAGCGTTCACCACGACGTCGGGTATCCCAACAGGGAACGAAAGGACTCCAAAGACTATCCCGAGGATGGCGAGCGCCAGGCCGAGCATCCAAGCCCAGCCCATGCCCGTCCAGTACCCGTAGGCTGTGACGAAGTATATGCACGCCATCACGACGTAGAAGACGCCCATGGTCATGATGAGGGTGGCGGACATGGCCATGGGCATCGGCATGTGTCCGTGCATCGAGACGAAACTGGCTGCGAGGAACATGAAGGCCCCGGCCATCAACGCGAACACTCCGAGTATGACCGTGAGTACCGTCAGGACGATTATACCCACAGGTCTAACCTTCTCAACTTGAGGCCACATACCAATCAATGCTTGAACAACGAGGCGGCTAAACTTTACCCAGCTTTCCTAAGCCTCGACGCCAGGCTGTGGGCCAGTCTGAGGGGCTCCGGAAGCCTGTGCCCCCTGAAGCACTTGAGGGCGACGTCGAGAGAAGTCTCCAGGGAGACCTTATGGCCTGGGGAGACGTACACGGGCTTGACGCCCGCCGAGGGTTTAACCGCGGCTCCCACAACCGTCCCACCGTGCACCACGGGCCTCCACCCGGCCTCTACGGGCTCACCTACCTGAAAGCCTGGGAGCAGACTCCTGGCGACGCCCACGGAGGGCACGTCGAGTGTGACGCCCAGGTGGGACGCTATTCCGCATCGGTATGGATGGGCTATTCCGTGTCCGTTCACCATCAGGACGTCGAACCTGCCTAACAGAGGCTTGACAGCCTCCACCATGGCAGGCCCCTCCCTGAACGACAGGTACGTCGGAATGTATGGAAACCTCACCTCAACCTCGGAGGTGGACTGGCCCACGGGGACGGAGTCCTCCACGTCCCACAGCACGCACGCCCCGTAGGCTTTCCGCCCCCTGTAGGAGACATCCACCCCGGCCACACGTCTGACAGGCTCGTCGAGGACGTCTTCGAGAACCACTTTGGACGCTACTTCGACTTGTAGGTTCCTGAGGTCCCTGAGAGGCTTCCTTGACTCGAAGTCCTTGAAAACCCTGACCTCCAAGCCCCGAACCACGCCGTCCACGACCGGGATGCCCTCGTCGGCGAGCCTGTCAACGGCCTCGGGCAAGACGGGTGTGCCGTCTACGTGGACCACCCTGTGCACTGGAGCGCCACGCCTTTGAAGCTCTCGGAGCATCTCGGGGATGGCTCGGGAGGCGAGGGGGTCTCCGAGGGCATCTGCGAGGACTGTGCAGGTCGCCACCTTTCCTGGAGGTATCTGGTTCAGAAGTTTTAGGAGCTCTTCGTACAGGTCTATTCTGGGGAGCACTTCCGAGCCCTCACGGTTATCCCTATGAACACGGGTCCCCTGACGTCTATCCTCTTCCTGAGGCTCGTCACGTACCTCCTTACACGCCTCGAAACAGCTACGTTCACGTCCGACGGGAGGCGGGCAACCCTAACCCTGATCGTCTCCTCACCCCCTCCACGCTCCAGCAGGAGCTCAAGCCTCCTGGCGGCCATGGCCGCCACTGCGTCGAGGTACCTTATCCCCGTGTACACGCCCCTACGCCTCGTCTCCTCGTCCGGAACGAGGCCCAGTATGTTTCCGTCCACCACCCAGATCTCGTTCATGGCCGCTGGCCCCAGAAGCTTCACGCCCGGGTCTCTCTCCCATACAAACGCCTCGGCCTTCAGGTCTCCTATGGTGGACTCCCAGGCCTTGAGCTCCACTGGCGAGGGGTCGGATGCGTGTTCCTCCATGCACCTTATCATGGCCTCCATGGCCTTCCTTCCGACTTCGGTGAGTGGAGCCTCTATGAGCCTCACACCCCGGGCGATGTCCTCGTCCGTGAGTTTGAGGGGCTTGTACAGGTAGGGGTATGCGACGCACCTTATGTCCCGTTCACCCAGCATGACCATCGCTATGCGCTCCACGCCGAAGCCGGCGTTGAACACGGGGTACTCTATCCCGTACCTGGCCAGGGCCACGGGCGAGTAAAGGCCGGCGTCTCCGACCTCCACCCATTCCCCGGTGGCCGGGTTCTTCACGAAAACCTCGAACTCCATGTGCGGCGCGTAGTACTTGGACGTGGCAACCTTCCTCCTGTTCTCGACCTCCGTGAAGCCGAGTTTGGACATGAACTCCTTGACTATCTCCTCACCGTCCTCGAGCGATATCTCCTCCGCCATGACCACCAGAGACGCCGTGTGGCTCTCGTAAAGGTGGCTCTCATCCAGACGTTCCTCCCGCCTGAACTTCAACCCTATCGTGAAAAGCTGTATCGGAAGCTCCATCCTGTCCTGCATGACCGCGAGGGTTGGGAACCACAGCGTCGTCGTGTGGCTCCTCAGAGTCAGGGTCGTCGGCACGGGCTTGAGCTCTTTAAACTCGGGGAACACGCGGTCGATTATGGCCGTGGCCTGCTCCTCCCTTAGGCCGAGTTCGACCACCATCGTCTCGACGAGGTCATCGGCCTCTATGGAGCCTTCCTTGTACCTCCTGAGTATCGACTTGAGCTCCTCAACCTTGTCGAACCCGGGTGCGATGCGCTTTATGGCCTCCACCCTACGCTTGTCCAGGCCTATCTCAGGTCTGGGTAGCTTGGCCAGGTAGAACACTCTGTCGAGTATGACGTTGGCCTCAGGGCCGTACTGCTTCCTCACCTCCGACTCGTCGGCTATCGAAGGGAGTAGGACCTCTTTGAAGCCCATCTCGACGAGTATGCGTCTCATCTTCTGCATCAGGTTGAAAACGGGGTTCGCCTCTCCCTCCTCCCTCCTCAGGTTGAAGAACCTACCCCTATCCCTCAGGTACTTTGCAGACTCCAGCCAGGCCTTCTCGAAGTCCTCCTCAGCCATCTTCAGTATCCTACCCACATCTATCCTCGCCGCCCATCACCTCCTCCAACCTCCTGATCAGCCTCTCGAGGGCGTTCCTCCTCAACTCTATCGTCAGGTCCCCCCTCGTGGCCTCTATCACCCTGCGGGCCACGTCGCACTTCCTCCTGAGACCTGGAATGTGTATGAACAGCTCATCCACGGATGCGAGGTCGAGGTATATCTCCTCCATCAGCTCCAACCTCTTTTCAGCTTCCTCCAGCCTCCCAGCCCTGATGAGGTCCAAGGCGTTCCTCCTCAACTCCCCTATCACGTCCGCGAGGCCCAGAACGTACGACCGGGGTGGCAGAGACAACTCTTCTGGCGTGGGAGGCTTCGAGCCGGAGACCAGGCTGAGGAGAATGACCGCCTCAGAGAGCTCCTCGTATGCCTCCCCGAGCGGGAGACCCCTCAAGTAGCGTTCCGCCTCAACCATCCGCTCGACCTCCCTGAGCTCACCGAGGGCCTCTTCTATCAGACTCCTCGCCTCTTCGAGCCTGCCCGCGTGTATCAGCAGTATGGCCCTCTTGGCCTTCCTACCAGCCCTCCTAACCCTCAGCGACGCGTCCTCGGACAGGCTGCTTACCCTCTTGAGCTCCTCACCGATCTTCTCGAGCACTTCCCTGAACAAGGGTTATCAGAGGATTTAGGTTTGGAAGACTAATAAAGGGAAGGACCTCGGAACTTGCAAAACATCTTTCACCAGCCGTGTGGTATCAGGGTTGGGAGATGCCCATACCGGAGGAGTTGCTGAGGACTTTCAAGAGGCAGGGATACCAGCTGGCGGGTAGACACAGCGCTGTCAAGACATGCCACTGGACGAGGCAGAGCCTCCTAACCTCCGAGAGACGGGTGTGCTACAAGCAGAAGTTCTACGGGATAAGGAGCCTCAGGTGTATGCAGATGACCCCAACACTCGGCAGGTGCACCCAGAACTGCCTCTTCTGCTGGAGGGCTGGAGCCCTCGACCTCGGATTGACCTGGAACCAAGCACTGTTCCCGCCGGAGGAGGCTGACGAGCCAGAGGTCGTTGTGGAGGAGTGTCTCAAAGCCCACTGGAGGGCCCTCATAGGGTTCAAGGGTAACCCAAAAGTGGACCTGGAGCTCCTCAACCTCGCCCTGAACCCCGTCCACGTAGCCATAAGCCTCGAGGGGGAGGTCACGCTGTACCCGATGATAGGGGAACTCATAGAGGAGTTCTTCAGGAGGGGCTTCAAGACTGTGTTCCTCGTCACCAACGGAACACTCCCCGAGGTCCTGGAGAAACTCAGCAGAGAGCCAACCCAACTGTACGTAAGCCTGTGCGCACCCGACGAGGAGACGTACATCAGGGTCTGCAGACCGGCCATAAAGGACGGGTGGGAGAGGGTGAACAGGACGCTGGAGCTCCTGGAGAGCTTCAGCTGCCCAACAGTCGTGAGACACACACTCGTTAGGGGATTGAACATGCGGAACGTTGAGGAGTACGCCAAACTCGACTTGAAGGCCAACCCGACCTACATAGAGCCCAAGGCAGCCATGGCCGTCGGGTTCTTCCTGAAAAGGCTTCCACGGGAGGCCATGCCGACCCATGAGGACGTGGTGGAGTTCTCCAAGAAGCTCTCAGAGCTGACCGGGTACGACATCATAGACGAGTCGAGAGACTCCAGAGTGACTCTGTTGAGCAGGCTTGAGAAGCCAATAAAATGGGGGATGTCTTAACGCTCCCTCTCACCCTTGATGAACTCCTCAACCCACCTCCTCGCCACGTGGTCAGGCACCTGGACGGGTGGATGCTTGAAGGCGTACGCAGATATGCTCGTCAGCGGTCCAGCGACACCCCTGTCCAACGCCAGCTTCACAGCCCTAATCACGTCTATGACCATACCGGCGCTGTTGGGCGAGTCCTCGACCGCCAGCTTTAGGTCTATGGTCACAGGGGTGTCACCGAACTTCCTGCCCTCGATCCTTATGTAGCATATCTTCGTGTCTCCGAGGAACTTCACGTATCCACTCGGCCCCGCCCACGCCTCGGTGTCGTACGGTATGAGGCTCGTCACAGCCTCCGTCTTGCTGATCTTCTTCGTCGTCAGCCTGTTCGGGTCGGTCATGTTCAGGAAGTCCGTGTTCCCACCGACGTTCAGCTGGTAGGTCCTCTCAACCTTAACGCCTCTGGAAACCAGCAGATCCACGAGCGCCCTGTGGACTATCGTGGCGCCAACCTGACTCTTTATGTCATCCCCCGCTATGGGGAGCCCCCTCTCCTCGAACCTCCTCGCCCAGTCAGGGTCGGACGCTATGAACTCAGGTATGCAGTTCACGAACGCACACCCAGCTTCGAGGCAGGCTTTGGCGTAGAACCTGGTGCCCTCGTAGCTCCCGACCGGTAGGAAGTTGATCAGCATGTCCGCCTTAGTCTCCTTCAGGACCTCGACGACGTCCACCGGCTTGACGTCGCTCTCGTTGTACGTGTAGAATGGCTCCCTCATGTGCGGGGCCACGCCGTCGAGTATGGGTCCAGGCAGGACCTCCACGCCCAGGTGGGGCACGTCGGATATCTTGTAGCAGCAGTTGGGCTCCGTGAATATGGCCTCGGAGAGATCCTTGCCTATCTTGAGCCTGTTGACGTCGAAGGCCGCCACGAACTCTATGTCCCTTATGTGGTATCCTCCGAAGTTGACGTGCATCAGCCCCGGTACGTCAGCGTCGTCGTCCACGTCCCTGTAGTAGTATACACCCTGGACTAGGGCTGACGCACAGTTTCCTATCCCGACTATCGCCACTCTAATCGGCATCTATGTTCACCTCCTAAGCAAGAATGTTGTAATAATATCTCGCGAACGAACACGAGATAATTAATTCATTAAATAAAGAGGAGTTGGCCAATATAAACTTTGCCTTTTTGGTTTCAAAGGCCGTATACGGGCTCATTATTTTAATCGTTCGTGTGTAATGATGAAAGTTAATAAGTGGCCCAACCGCCTATACCCATGGCTTAAAAATGGAGGAACTCGAAAAACTTGACGTAGTTAAGGCCGTTGACGAGTACATAAACCGCACCAACTGGATGATCAGGGAAAACAGTAACGTAAGCTACTCCTTCTCCGCCGTGTTCCTCAAGCTGGCGGGCGAGGCCGTCTCGAAGTACACACTCGTTAAGGTGTACCCACCCGAGATTAGGAGAGCTCACGTGGACGGGGACATACACATACACAACCTCTACATGGGCATAGTCGGCTACTGCGCAGGCTGGTCCGTGAGGGACATCCTCTACTTCGGGTTCAACGGAGTCCCCTACAGGGTCGAGTCCAGGCCCCCGAGGCACTTCTCCACAGCCCTGCTCCAGATAGCCAACTTTGTCGGGACGCTTCAGAACGAGTGGGCTGGAGCCCAGGCCTACAACTCTCTGGACACTTTCCTAGCCCCGTACGTCAGGATGGATAGACTTAGCTACAGGGAGGTTAAGCAGGAGATACAGCAGTTCGTGTACAACCTCAACATAACCTCCAGGTGGGGTGGGCAGAGCCCGTTCACAAACGTGACGTTCGACCTGAAGGTTCCCGAAGACCTAAGAAACGAGCACGTCGTGTACGCGGGAAAGCTGTTGGAGGACACTTACGAGGAGTACCAGGACGAGGTGGACATGATAAACAAGGCGTTCGCCGAGGTCATGGCCGAGGGTGACATGGTAGGCCGTGTGTTCACCTTCCCGATACCGACGTACAACATAACCCGCGACTTCGACTGGGACAG
>CBFDTC010000003.1:0-43297 GCA_965612785.1 Candidatus Bathyarchaeota archaeon | reverse complement strand
CCACGTTCGGACTGGATTACCTCCAGCATCGTCCTCATGTTGCAGCTCATCAGCCACGCATCTCCGCCGAGCTTCGAAAACTCGATGAACCTGTGCCTTATGGACAGGTTCAGGATTTCATCGTCCCTGGCGTGGACTATCCACAGAAACCTGTTGTGCTCGAGCACGCTACCATGCTTCAGTATGAGCCTCTTGAGAACCCTCCTAACCCTGTCAGGGTTTGCCGAGAGCCTCTCGAAGTGGCTTATGGGACCCCTCTTCGAGCACGTCGTCAGCACAGCCGTCGCCAGGAGCTCCTCGACCTTCGGCGTGTAGTATATGAGCTTGAGCTCCAAGGCGTATCGAGTAATAGTTTGGGCATGCTGCTCTAAAGCGTATTGGATGCGTGGACGGACACTTCGTCCAAAACCCTGAAAGTACACTCTTCAGGAGGCCACGGAAAACCTCGAGCACACCAACGCCCAGACAACGCCCCGCACGACGGTATAATACGGCTTTAGGACCATAATACTGTCCATACCGGACCGGCCTGTACGCCGCCTGGGGATGGATGGCCAAGACTACCGTCCGAAACCCACGAGTTCGAAAAGGACCTCCACGTCCAACTCGGCGGCGGCTGCCGGCATCTCCAACCCCCAGTTGAGGAGCACCTCTGGCCTGATTTCGCCGAGGAAGCCTAAGAGCCTGTTGTCCACGTAGACCTCGCTTCTGCGGCCGTCCATGAAGCATTCCGGTCCGCCTGGTCTGAACGTTGCATCTCGTATTCCGAGGTTCGTCAGGAGGCTTTCGGTTATGGCTTTGACTTCCGAGAAGCATGCCTTTGAGTGGCATAGGACGAACGCCAGCTTCTTCACGGTTCTGGCCCCCGTGTCCGTGGTGTCGTCTAGGACGACAACGTCCCCGACCTCGAACACGTTCTGTGGGTATGGGTTGTGTCTGTTCCTTTCCAGAACCTTCATGAGGCTTGGGAGCAACCAGCTCCTGAGGACGCAGTACTCCTCGGTCTTCGGGTTCTCCGTCTCGGCAACCGGCTCCTCGGGGACGCACATCCTCTCGAACAGGTCCCTCTTGTTCGTCAGTATGAACGTCATGACCTCCTGGAGGCCGTACCCGACCATGAGGTTCCTCAAGTTTCTGGAGAACCTCTCCAGCGGGTCCTCCTCCCCTATCGTCGCCATATTCGGTATCTCGGGCTCGAACCTGTCGTACCCGTAGGCTATGGCCACGTCCTCCACCAAGTCCATCGGGTGCATTATGTCCGTCCTGTAGCACGGAACCAACACCCTCAACCTCTCACCGACCTCTGCGACGCCGTATCCCATCCTCCCCAGGAGCTCCGCCACCTCGTCTGCCCTCAGGTCGACTCCGAGGAGCTCTCTGACGTACCCCAGTTCGAGCTCCATCTCCCAGCACCTCAGGTCCGGAGTCTTTACGGCTCGGTCTGGGTACCTGATTTCGACCTGGTAGACCCTGCAGCCTCTGTCCGCCAGCGAGGTTACGATTATGTTCAGAACTTCGTTCATGGTCTTCCAGTCGACGCCCGTGACCTCTATGAAA
Organism: Candidatus Bathyarchaeota archaeon; assembly: GCA_965612785.1. Lineage (GTDB taxonomy): Archaea > Thermoproteota > Bathyarchaeia > TCS64 > CBFDTC01 > CBFDTC01. The sequence continues at coordinate 41,740 of CBFDTC010000003.1, read as the reverse complement.
AGCGACTCCGTCTCCGTGGTCACCTTCGTCTCCTCAGAGTTGATTATCGGAGGCATGGAGAGGGTCGTCCCCTCAGAGTCCACGAGGACGGGATAGACGTCATGTCCCTCGAGTATCCACCCGTACTCGCGGCCCCTGGCAGTCTTTGTCAGGATTTCCTCGACGGTCATCTCCTCCGAGTGTCCGAGCGGCCTGAACCTGTAATCTCCGGCCACGGTCGTGTACGTGACGGGGAACCTGATCGTCTCCAAGTCGTATATGCCTATGGAGGCCTTCCTCCTCCTTCGGCAGTGGGTTACGTGGAGCTTCTCCTGCAGCTGCATCAGGGACCTGACGAAGTCGTCTGTCATCTCGACACCCTTGACCACGGCCCCCACGACGTAGGGTCTGACCGCCTTCACGGACGGGTCCACGTTCACGGTGTACCGAGATTCCAGGGCCCTGTACTCCCTGAGGCCGGGCTTAAGGCCTATGAACGCTGAGAAGGCTCTTGCGAGTCCCTCGACGGACAGCATGTCAGGCCTGTTCGGGAAGACCTCTATCTCGAACCCGTCTTCGGTCCAGCCCTCCCACCCGACTCCGAGCATCGGGACCTTCTCCTCTATGAACTTCCTGTCCAGCTCCTTTCCGACGAGCTTGAGGAAGTCTTTGAGGTTCACGGATATGACAGGCATGGCCTACACCATCCAGACACGGGCTTCCCTTAGCATCTTGAGGTCGTTCCAGTACAGCTGCCTTATGTCCCTTATTCCGTACCTCATCATTACCACCCTTTCGAGGCTCGGACCCCAAGCCAGCACGTTCACGTCCTTCCCGAGTAGGGGCTTGACGACCTCAGGTCTGAACATACCTGCCCCCACGAGTTCGACCCATTCGCCCTTTTCCTCGTCCCACACCTCGCCTTCGAGGGACATCTCCGTGTACGGGAAGTAGCTCGGCCTGAACCGAACCTTCTTGAACCCAAGCCTCTTAAAGTACTCCGTCAGGTATCCCAGAAGGTGTTTGAAGTTCACGTTTCCGACGACTATGCCGTCCGTCTGGTAGAACTCCGCAAGGTGCTTCCAGTCCAGAACCTCGTTCCTGAACACGCGGCCCACGGAGAAGAACTTGGCCGGAAGCTCGGCGTCCCTGAGGGCTGCGAGCGTCCTGGCAGATATCGATGTTGTGTGCGTCCTGAGGACGCATCTGAGGGCGAACTTCTCGTCCCAGCGGTATCCCCAGCCTCTTGAGCCTGTCTCCCACCCGTCCTCGTGGGTTCTCCTGACCCTCTCCACGAGTTCCCTGTCATCCACCCTGCCGTACTTTGGCGTCTTCATGTAGAAGGTGTCCGCCAGGTCCCTCGCAGGGTGGTCCTGGGGCTGGTAGAGAGCGTCGAAGTTCCAGAACGACACCTCCAGGATTGGGCCCTTCATCTCCTTGAAGCCCATCTCGACCCATATGCGTCTGACGTAGTCTATGAACTGTTGGACGAAGTGTCTCTTGCCGGGGTAGACCTTAGGAGCCGGGAGCGTGACGTCGTACTTCTGGAACCTCACACGCCTCCACATACCCGTCCTCAGGAGTTCCGGAGTCAGCTGGGTGACCACCTGCCCCTCGACGTACTCGACGGCCCTCGGGGCTTCTTCCACAACGGCCCTTACGGGTGGTAGAGTCGGTACGTGGGGTGCGACGGTCATCCCTAGGCTCGTGGGCGAAACGGTCTTCTCAACCCTCACGACCTCCCTTACGAGGCCCCTCCTTACCAGGGTTCGGACGGTCTCTTCGAAGCCCCGGAGCTCCGCAGCCTCTACGGGCTTCTCAGAAAGCCTTGCCAACACCTCCTCCTCGGGCAGCGTCTTCGACAGAGCCTCCAACCCATCCTCGGTTATCTCCACGACGCCGTGGGATATCCTCGTCCACCCTCTCCTCATCGTCCACGTGAGGGCTATCCCAACCCTCGGGAACGTCTCCTTCAGCTCCGAGACTGGCCTACCCCCGGCTTTGAGGAGCTTCAGAAGCCTCTTCTCCGGAAGCCCCTCCCTGGCGTACTCGAGACCCTCCTCCGTCGCCTCGTACACGGAGACACGCCTCTCCCGGAGCTCCACGAGGCCCTTGAGCGAGAGCCACAGAACAGCCCTCTCCACAGCACCCCTGGTCAAGCCCGTGGCCTTGGAGAGCTCCCGGAGTGTGCGGGGCTTTCCGTCCTGGAGGGCTTTGAGAACCCTCATCTCGTTCTCGTGAAGCTTCTCCAGAATCTCCTCAACGTCCATCGGCCTTCGCCCGCAACCTAAACTAAGTTTCCGTCAGAAAATTAAAGGTTCACACCCCGTCACACGTACTCAGGTATTCTCCTCTGCGTCATCAACGTTCTCAGAACCCTGCTCGGCCTGACCCAGTCTTCGGGTCTTACCCTGAGCCTGCTCCAGACGTAACTGAGGGCCTCCCCCAACGTGTCGAACCTCAAAGCCTCTCCAGCCATGGCGTTCCTGACGTTCTCCCTGACCTGCCACACGCCTACGGGCATTATGTAGTCCGGCGTAACCTCCCTGAACACCACAGCCGTCGCCTGTCTACCCTCCCTGTAGAGCGCCTCGGCGACGGCCATCCTGGCCGCGTAGTATCCTCCACCGAGGCTTGAGTACGAAGTCCTGCCTCGGTACCCCTCCCAGTCGGCGGCCACCTGGAGGCCCTGCTCCGGGTTCCATAGGGTGTTGGGCTGCCAGGCCTCGAACAGCTCGAACGTCCACGGCCCTGGCGCCAGGAGGATGACGAACCTGTTTCCGAGGTACTCGGACTGGTACACGCGGTACTCGTCTATCGTGGGCTTGTCCCTCAGCTTCGTTATGAGGGACTTGGAGACTATGCTGTCCACGGCGGTTATGCTCCACCTCGTCGGGACGAGCCTCCTCAGACGCTCCAACCCAAACGCGCCCACGCTGAAGGCCGTCTGAATCTTCGTCACGGGGACGCCCTGAAGGTACAGCTCCTCCACGGCCTCGGAAGCCCTCAGGTCTCCGTCGTAGTAAGCCCTCTCCAGCCTCCTGTCCCACCTGGGGTTGTCCAAGTCCATCTGCTTGAGCGGTGCTGACGGGCCCATGGGCTGGACTTCGTCGTCGAGTATGAACCTCTTGACGGGCTTCTTAGCCAGCTCCATGTAGGAGTCCACGGGTCTCTCGGACATGGCGAGCTCCAACGCCTTCTCCACGAGCCTGTCACGTCTGAACCTTCTTACGTGAACCCTGAACCTCCCGCCTATCAGGCTCACCCTGAAGCCCGCTATCTCCTCGAACCCCATGCCGAACCAGAGTTCCGGCATGTCGTACAGGGAGGTGTCCCCATGCACGGGAGGGGTTAGGGGGCTGACGTTCACGTACGGGTATCCGTAACGGCCCACGAACACGGATGGCGGTGATGAGCCGTCCACCTCGACGCCGACCTCAGGAGCCTTCGACCTGAGGTAAGCCTTAATCCTGGCCACTATGGGACAGCTCCTCTTACCGCACAGCATCCTGGAGCCCTTACAGACTACGCACAGGCTCCTCCTCGGCGTCGTCACCCTAAGACCTGGTGGGATGGAGAGCTCCAGGGAGGGGGGCTCGTCTGGCGGTATGATGTCCCTAAGCCACCTAACTAGGTTGGGCTTACGGCTCTTAGAGGGTTTACGCATCCCCGAGAACCACAGGCTCGCACAAACTTAAAAACGTAGGTTGCTCAGACTCGGAAACGATGGCTGACCGAGAGGGCTCTGGCGTGGGGGTCGAGGTTGAGGTCCCCAAGAGCTACAGGGAGCTCGAGGAGTCTTGTAGGCGTAGGATAGGCGAAATCCTCTCCCAGTACCCGAAGGCGAAGACCATGTACGAGCTCCTGCTCGAAGATCCCGAGGTGAACGCGTGCTGGGACATGGCTGACTACGTGGCGGTCAAGAAGCTCAGGTTCAACGACCACGGCAAGACACACGCCATAATCGTGACGTACTTCTCCCTCGAGATGCTGGAGCTCCTGAAGGAGGCTGGACACGAGCCTGACATAGTGGCCGACGGGTTCGGTGACATGGACGACGCGGCTCTGATAGTCACAGCCGGCTCGCTGTTACACGATGTGGGGAACCAGGTTCACAGGTTGGGGCACCACGAGTTCAGCGTCATCCTGTCGGCTCCGATACTCACGAGGCTCCTGCCCGAGGTGTACGAGCACCCTGAGATAATGGCTGAGGTGAGGGGCTTCATACTCCACACTATACACTCCCACGAGAAGGAGGTCAGGAGTCTGACGACCGAGGCGAGCATCGTGTGCATAGCCGACGGATGCGACATGTTCAAGGGTCGTGGACGCCTCCCGTTCGATCTGGGGAACGTGAACATACACACGGTTTCAGCCCTCTCGATAAGCAACGTAAAGGTCGAGAAGGGTGAATGGAGACCCATACGCATAACCGTCGAGATGGACAACTCAGCTGGGATATTCCAGGTTCAGGAGCTTCTAAAAGAGAAGGTGGACAGCGGGGTGCTCGGAGATAAGGTCGAGATAGTCGCCATAGCCATACCTCCAGGCGCCGTGACCGACCACAGGATAGTGTCGAGGATAATGTACGAGGGAGGTAGGTTCATACCGTTCTAACCGTGTCAGAGGTCCCAGTAAGGCGAAAGGACATCCTTAAGCCTGTTCAACGTCCGCCTGAACTCCTCGACAGCCCACGACGGACTCTTTGACTCAGGCTCCTCGAAACCGTACTCAACCCCAGCCATCTTCGAGACGGCGAGCGTCACGAGATTGCCGAGGAAGGGCCCGTAGCCCCCCTCCAACGTGGCTATCATACGGCCCTCGCAGAACCTCTCTGAGGCCTCGACCAGCAGGTCGTACATCCACGAGAAGGCGTTGGCCGTGAAGGAGAGCCTCGTTATCGGCTCCTCCCTGTGGGGGTCGAACCCTGCTGAGACGAGTATCATCTGGGGCTTAAATTGCCGTATGAGCGGTCTGGCAACCTCATCCAAGGCCATCCTACACACGTCGTCCCCTGAGCCCACGGGGAGCGGTATGTTCACCATGAAGCCCTCCCCGTCCCCGGAGCCTATCTCGTCGACGAAGCCCGACCCAGGGTATATGGTCTTCGGGTCTTGGTGCATGTCTATCTTCAGAACCCTGTCGCCGTAGAGTATCTCCTGCGTCCCGTTCCCATGGTGGCAGTCGTGGTCGAACACGAGTATCCTCTCGACGCCCTGTCTTAGGAGCCATTTGACGCCTATGGCCAGGTTGTTGAACACGCAGAAGCCACGAGTCGGGGCTGTCAGGGCTATCCCATCGAAGCCAGCGTGGTGTCCTGGAGGTCTGACGAGGCAGAACGCCTTGAAACCCCTCTCCCCAAGCGCCCTCCCACACGCCTCCAAGACGGCTCCGGCGGCGTGCATGGCGGCCTCGTACGTCTCGGCGGACACGGGGGTGTCCCCGTCCAGGAAGCCCCCACCGCTCTCCGAGACCCTCCTGACGTGGTTTATGTACTCCCTGGAGTGGGCGAGGGCGACCTCTTCCTCACCAGCCCTCCTGGGAGCCTCCACAACACAGGCGTCGCTCGGACATACTCCGCTCCTCCGGAGCTCCTCTACGCACACCCTGAGCCTCCTCGGCGATTCCGGGTGCGTGGGTGTGGTCTTGTGTTCGAGGAAGAGTGGTGTGTAGAAGACCGTGCAGGATGCGTGGGTCATCAGGATCTCAGTCGGTCTAAGCCGTAAAAACGTTACCGAGACTCCTTTCGACCTTGGAGGACACCCTCCTCCATCAGGAGCTTGAGCTCCTGTATCGTCAGCCTCCTCCCCTCCCTCAGCTTCCTCAAGGCGTCCTCCACCGCCCGTCTCCTAAGCTCCTCCCTCCTCCTCGAACGTTCCTCCTCTTCCAGGGCCCTGGCCTCGGAGACGATTCTGTCCCTCTCACGTTTCACGGACTCGAACTGCTCCCTGAGCCTCCTAGCCTCGTCTGAGAGCCTGTCCGCCTCCCTGGAGACCTCCGCCCTTCTTTCGAGGAGCTTCGACAACCGCTCCCTCAAGGCGTCTCTCCTAACCCTCAGTCTCTCCAGCTTGGCTTTGATGTCCCTTACCCTTATCCTCAGCGCCTCCGCCTCGGCTCTCTTCTCCATAGCCTCTTCGAGCATCTTCCGAGCCTCTTCGTGGAGCCTTATCTGACGCCGAAGCTCCTGGACTCTTTTCAGAAGCTCCTCCTCGGCTTCGATTATCTCGCTGGTAGGCGTCGTCTGGATGGTCCACTCTATACGCCTTATCTCCTCCTCAGCCTTCCTCAGGCCAACCCTTATGCTCCCCCTGACCTTCCGAGCCTCCTCCCTGAGCCTCCGAGCCTCCCCGACGAGCAGCCTAACCCTGTCCCTCAGCTCCCTGACCTCCTGAACTCTCCTGCCGATTTCCTCGTTGACCGTCTTGAGTTCCCCTCTGACGGCCGATAGCTCCGACTTGACTTTCCTCAGCTTCTCCAAGACACGTCTCCTGACCTCCTCGACCTCCCTGACCCTAGCTCGGAGCTCCTCCAGGTTTTCGTCCATCTGTTTAGCCTTCTCGTAAAGCTCCTTCAGCCGTCTCTCACGGTCCAACGTGTCCCCTCTCCGTCTGGGCTATGACGGTCTTCAACCCTGCCTCCAGGAGGGCTTGACGTACCGTGAGCATCTCCTCGTATGAGGGGCGTCCTATGTCCCTACGCCTGAACGTGCCGTAGTAGTCGAGGACGCAGACCTGGAGCTCGTCGTCTATCTCAGCCAGCCTCTCACCCATCTCCCTGACCTCCTCGACGGTTATCAACGCGCTGTTGTACGGTATGCCGACTCCGACGAAGACCCTGTCGGGGTAGTAGTGGTCAACGACGTACTTCGTTATCTCCCACTCGTTCCTCAGGTACCTCTCAGCCAGCCTGCGGTCCCGTACGCCGGTTATCCTCATGAAAGTCTCGACACGGAGACCCTTTATGTCCGGGCCTATGTCCGTCATCCCGGCCTCCACGAGCTCGTCCACGTAGTCCCTCGTCAGGACCGTGGCGTTCGTGTCCAGGTGGAGTCTCGCCCTCTCGTCCCTGTTCATCCTACGGAGCTCCCTGAAGAACCTCACAAGCCACCTCCTGTTCAGAGTCGGTTCTCCCCCGGATATGGCCATCCTGTCCACGCCGTACGTCCTCCTGAAGCCTGTCAGCATCCTGGCAGCCTCCTCAGGCGTGAGGGGCCTGTCTGCGTTGCCGTACGTGACGGAGAAGTTCTGACACTGCGGACACCTGAGGTTGCATCCGTGGGCGAAGCAGGCCACCTCGACGTAGTGCCTCCCGCTACGCTTAACCCACCAAGGCGTCCCGACTCCCCCAACCTGGTGGGGCATGAACCCGGACACTATCCTAAGCGGCGTGTAACCGCTCGTGTCCAACTCCACCTTCATGCCGTCCCTGACAGGGGTCGTACAGAGGGGCTTAAGCTCCCCGTCCACGGCCACGGCGCACGCGTAACACCCACCCGTCTCACACGGCGTGTAGATTCCAGGCTCGTCTGGGAGCTTCGTGAACCTCATCCCCACGAGCTCCAGCGCCTTCTTCAGCGTCACCCTCTCGGGAACCTCGAACTTCTCCCCTTCGACGTGGATAGTCACGTAACGTCTCGGAAGCTCGTCCTCCACGACGCCTATGGCCTCGTACGGGCATGCTGTGTAGCACACGCCGCAGTCCACGCACGCCGACTCGTACTCGGCGGCCGCCCCGACCTTCCCGACCCCTGGGCAAAGTATCTCCTCGCGGCAGAAACCGCATTCTACGCAGAGCTTCTCATACCTCCTCGCCACGTAGAACTTCAGGCGTGGCCTCCCCCCTGTACAGCTCCCTCCTGAACGCCTCTAGCATCTCTATCGGCCTGCCGACGTACTCGGCCGCTGAGAGGACTCTCACCCCTCCCTCGGAGGCGGCCTCGTAGACGGGTTGTATGCGGCTCTTGAACTTCGGGTCCCTCATGAAGTGGTGGTCTACGACTATCGTCTCGACGTCTGTCTCCCTTATCACCCTGACGAGGTTCTGGTTCGACAGCCTAAGACTCTCGGCTGAGTACCGGTATCCGAGCATGTAGGTCATCGGCCCGTCCACTATCAGCGTCCCAGGCCTCTGCGAGAGGATGAACTCCACTTGGTCCTCTATGGACGGCCCCTCCACGTCTGAGGTGTGGAGCAGCTTCTCGTCCCCGCAAGAGATTGACACCTCGACGACGTACCCGAGCCTGGGGTTTGTGCCGTGGAAGACGGGCTTGGAGAACTCTATCAACGTGTCCCCGAACCTGAACTTGGAGCCGTCGCAGAACTCTATCCTCGACGGCAGCCCCTCAAGGAGCTCCAGGAAGTATGCGGCCCTACGCCTCTGGCTCATGTTTATGTGGTCCCTCGGATGCTTGAGCAGGGCCACCTTGCCCCTGTAGATGTCGGGCTCCTGCGGGTTGTGGTGGTCGTAGTGGTAGTGGGTGACCACGAGCACGTCCGACTGGAGGGCGAGCTCCCTGATGGCGTTCCACATCTCCCTGAGTCTGCTCCACTCGACCTCGTGGGGTGGCAGTCCGTACCTCACGGGGGCCAGCGAGACGGATGGGTCTATGAAGACCTTCAGGTCGTCTGTCTCGACGTACGTGGCCATGGACCTGACTCCCATGCTGTCGTAGGCTACGGGAACCACTTTCAACCCCGTTCCCAAGAGGGTATTTGTGCGACGAAACCGTTAAAACGTTCCCAACGCCATTATGGTTGAAGGTTCTGGGCATGCCCTCCGCCGTAGTCCTCTCCGGTGGACCCGCCAAGAGGATGGGATGCGACAAGGGTCTCCTAACCCTCGCCGGGAAACCCCTCATTTGGCACGTGTGTAGCAAGGTCTCAGACCTCGTGGACGAAGTCCTCGTCGTCGTCTCCGATCAGGGGCAGGCGGAGGCCTACACAGAGGCGTTGAACGGCGTCGAAGGAGACATCAGAGTCCTGGTGGACGAGATGGACGTCAGGAGCCCACTCGTGGGGGCCGTGACGGGTTTCAGGTGCTCGAGGGGAGCCTACACGCTCCTAACGTCGTCGGACATGCCCCTGATCCCCCTGGAGGTCTACACGTTCCTGCTCGACCTCGCCGAGGGACACGGGGCCGTGGCGTTCAGGTGGCCCGACGGGAGGGTTGAACCCCTGCCCGCCGTCTACAGGACCGTGGACGCCCTCAAGGTCGGGGAGGCTTCCATAGACAGGGGGGACCTGAGGCTGAGGAGGCTTCTGACGGACATGAGGGGAGTCCTGTATGTCTCGACGAGGGTGTTGAAGACGATGGACCCGGAAATGCTCTCACTCTTCGACATAGACTCGGCGGAGGACCTGAGGAGGGCTGAGAGCATTGTCAGACGCCATCCGAGACACCTTAGAGCTTAAACCCCTGGACGAGGCCCACGTGACGATACTGTACGACAACAGGCCTGGGACACCTGGCCTCATCCACGGATGGGGGTTCAGCTGCCTACTGGAGCTGCGGGAGGCCGTCATCCTGTTCGACACGGGGAAGAGTTCCACGGACCTGTCGAGGAACATGGAGGCCCTCGGGTTCTCCGTGGACGACTTGGACATGGTTTTCCTCTCCCACCAACACAGAGACCACACGGGAGGAGTGTCCGCCCTGGCCGGAAGGGGGCTGGACGTGTACGTACCATCCGGGTTCCCCAAGTCCCTCCTCGAAGCCCTAACCTCGATGGACTTCCACGTCCACGAGCTTCCCACACCAAAGATCCTTTCCGGAGCCGCAGCGTCCACGGGCACGATGGGCCACGTCGTCGGGGAGCACTCCCTGATTGTGAGGGTCAGCGACGGACTCCTCCTCGTGACGGGATGCGCCCACCAGGGTGTGCTGGAGGCCGTGGACAGGGCCATGCGTCTGACGGGTCTCCCCGTCAAGACTCTGCTTGGCGGTCTGCACATGTTCGACATGCCGCCGGACAGGTCGTTGAGTGTGGCTGAGGGCTTGAAGGCCATGGGCGTCGAGAGGGTTGTCCCATGCCACTGCACTGGTTCGAGGGGTGTGTGGGCGCTTAGCAGGTTCTACGACCTGTCGAACCTCGTGGGACACGTGGGCATGAGGGTCAAGGTGAGCCGTTAGAACGGTATCCAGTCCGTGGTGACCCTCTCAGACTCGTACCTTATGAGTCTCGTGTTTAGGTCTTCACCCGATTTGACTCTTATGACGGCGTCCACCATGCTGATTATCGTGTTCACCTCACTCTGGCTGTGGGAACCCTCTTCGAGAAGGAACAGGCTCGTCGCCTTGTACATCTTCAGCCTGCCGAAGACGAGGTGTAGGAACCTGGAGACCATGCCGAACGGGTTGTATATCAGGAGCGTCGAGACGGAGTCGAACACGAGCCTTATGCGAAGCTCCTTAGCCAGGAACGACGCTGTGAACTCCCTGAGGGCGAGGTTGAAGCTGGCCAGGTCCATCACGCTCGGAAGCCTTCTGATGTTGGCCTCGTCCTTCAGGGGGGCTCCTAGTATGCGTGTGTAGAAGTCCAGGTACGCCATACGGCCCTCCTCCTCGAACTTCGACACGTCCAGGCCCATCTTCGCCATGGCCTCCCTCTCACCCTCAGCAGTGTTGTTCGTACAGCAGAGAATAGCAGCCTCGCCGTCCTGGAGACCCGTGTACAGGAAGAGCCTCGAAAAGTACCTCTTACCAGCCAACGGAGGACCCATCAGGAGGATGTTCTCCCCCCTCAGGACTCCTCCGGTCAGCTTCGAGTCGAACGGTTCGCAGCCCGTCCTGGCCTTATCCGCAGACATCTAAGCGAGCACCTTCTTAACCTTCTCCACAGCCTTACCCATGTGGTGTAAGATCAACCCCAGCATGGCCTTCGGGTCGGCCATCCCAACGAGTATGGCGTCCTTACCAGCCCCTATGGCGATTATCTTCCCATGCGTACCCTCGACTATCACCCTCTCAGCAACACCCCTCTTCAGCTCAGAGAAAGCCGTCTCAGCCGCCCCGACCATCGTCGCCGTCATGGCTGCGAAGGCCTCTGCGTCCACGTCCTCCGGCATGGCGCTGGCCATCAGGAGGCCGTCTCTCGAAACGATTGCGGAGGCGTATATTCCGGCGCTTCTGTTCAGCTCCGTCAGGATTTCTTTAAGCATCTCCCTCGGGCTAATCAACGCTACCACCCTTCACGATTTCCTTGAATATCAGGTTTAGGAGGACCTCAAGGCCCTCGAAAATGTTCTTCTTCTCCGTGGCTACCGTCCCTATGACAGGGACGTCCTCCGGGAGCTTCATCCTCCTCTTAACCTCCTCGGGGCTCAGGGCTCCAGGGAGGTCCTGCTTGTTTGCGAACACCACGAGTGGAAGGCCGTACACCTTCGCCTTCCTCAGCATCTCCATAGCCCTCGGGAACGTCTCAGGCTTCGTGCTGTCCACGACGAGTATGACGCCGAAAGACTCCCCACCGAGTTGCTCCAGGATGGGGTCGAACCTCTGCTGCCCGACGGTTCCGAAGATGTCGGCGTAGAAGCCCTTGTACTCCAGGTGTCCGAAGTCGAGGGCCACGGTCGTCCCAGCCCTGTCCACGCTCACCGCCCTCTTGGAGAGGGCGTGCACGACCGTCGTCTTTCCAGCGTTGTACGGTCCTGTCACGAGTATCTTGGGGACGAATATCCTGACGCCTCCAGGCTTCAGGTACCTGAACGGTACGGCCTTCGCCTCGACGGGCTTCCCGCAGACCTTCTTCACGGTCAGGAAGTCGCTCACGGCCAGGCACCTCTCTATCGGGGATATGTGGATGACGTTGTCGCACACCTCCAAAAGCCTCTGCTTCACCTCCTCCTCGTAGTTCCACTCCGTGAACAGGTAGAGCGGAGCCAGGTCGTACAACGCCGAAGCCCTGTTCAGATCCTTGACGAGGTTCAGGGACTCCGTCCCGAGGAGCTCGATCATCGTCGAGAGCGAGTCGAGGACGAACATGCAGTTCTGTCCACGGTTCTCCTTCAGGGCTTGACTAAGGGTGGACGAGACGCTTCCAAGGTCTAGCGGGTCTCCCACCACGTAGTGCTCCTCGCTCCTTACGCCCATTACGGGCGTGTAAGCGTCTATGAAGAGGAGCAGCCCCTCATCCTTGTACTTACCCAGGTCCCACCCAAACTTCATCGAATCCTCTATGACTATGTCAGGCCTCTTGTTGTTCACAAGGTACAGAACCGGCAGACCGTTCTCAAGCCAACTTGCGCACACCTGGTAGACCATGGGCGCCCCGTCTGTGAAGGGGGCGCACCATACGACGGTGCTCGAACCAACTTCTATGCCTCCGCTTAGGATTTCGTCCAGGACGGGTATCTTAGTCGAGATCTTCATCACCAAGACACCATCACAGTATTTTCATGATATAACTATTCCTCTGCCACGAATCATCGTAAAAGTATGCACATCCATACTGTGGGCTACACCCCTCATCTTCCTGATGTATATCTCCCTGATGAACCCGTTGTTTATCCTCCTAAGCCTAAGCACGATGACGCCTGAGGCGAGAAACTCCTCAACCCCGTATCTGCTGAGTTTGTTCGTGCCCGTCGGTATCTCAGAAGTAGCGACGGTAGTCACACCGAGCTCATCCAACGAAAATATCAGCTTCCTTATGTACTCCCTGACCATCATCTGAGCCATCATGGGGTCCACGGGCTCCTTCCCCCTGAGCACGAGGGGGGCTATCGGGTCTATGGAAAGCCTCGAAGCCCCTATCTCAGACACCAGCCTACCGAGCTCTCCCACGACTCTCTCAGCGTCTATGCGCCTCGTCTCGGAGAACATCGGGGTTATCTCGACCACGAGGAGCATGTTCTCCTCCATGAGTCTCTCCAAGTCCCACCCCATGGCCAAGGCGTCCTCTATTATGTGCTTAGGCCTCTCGTCTATCGTCACGTATACGCCCGACTCACCGTACCTCAAAGCTCCGTTGTAGAGGTACTGGAGCGCGAAGGTGGTCTTACCCGTCCCGGCCTCACCGGCCACGAGGTACGTCCTACCCTTTATGAACCCACCTTCGAGGAGCTCATCTAAGCCATCTATCCCTGTGCTGATTCTGTTAGTAGACAATTAAACCCCCAAACTTTAATTCGCTGATATATGAGGTTAAATTAATGGGTGACTGAATTTGTCTAAGCCTTCATGGATCGAGAAGGTTTCTGGGAAGAGCAGGTGGATAAGGGCCACGAAGCTGGAGGAAGAGGGGAAATTCGAGGAGGCCGCCAAGCTGTACGTAGAGGAGGCTGAAAGCTGCTCCGAGGAACGCCCAGCGATGGCCGGGCTGAGCTTCCTCTCAGCGGCCAAGAGCCTCCTCAAAGCCGGGAGGCGGCGGGAGGCCATGGAGCTGTTCGAGAAGGCTGCGAGGAACTACGTGAGGCACGCCGAGACGGTCAAGCCCGTCTCCCCGCACACGGCCGCCTGGTCCTACAGGATGGCCTCCAAGTGCTATGCATGGGCTGAGATGTACGAGGAGTCGAGGGAGGCGAAGCGTATAGCCGACTCCATAACCGAGAAGGTTGAGGGGATCGAGGAGTACCCCCTGTTTAAGGTCTTCAAGCCTAAGAAAAGGTCCGGTTCGAGATGATCAGGGTTCTGATGCTCTGTGAGGGGACGTACCCTTACTTTAGGGGAGGTGTCAGCACCTGGACGCACAACATAATCTCAAGCCTCGACGAGTTCAGGTTCACGGTATTGTGCGTCACACCCAACCCCTACGTGAGGGAGAGGTACAAACTCCCGGGTAACGTGGGGAAGGTTCTCAACATACCGCTGTGGGGAACCGAGGTGGTCGGCGAACACGAGGAGGACTTCAGCCTCACGAGGTTCCTGAAGACTTCGAGGGCCACGGACGTCTCGTCAATAGCCTCGGACTTCGTACCACACCTGGAGGATTTCCTGGACGAGGTCAAGTACGGGTGCAAGAACCCCGACAGGCTGAAGGACTCCATCGTGGCCATGCACGACTACCTGTCGAAGCATGAGCTCAAGAAGGTGTTCAGGAGCAGGCCTGTCTGGAGGACGTTCAGGGACATGTTCGTAGCCGACGACCTGTACGGAGACGTTAGGATAGGGTTCCTGATAGACTTCGCCAGGGTGATGGGACACACGATGCGCATACTGTCGTACGAGTACCCAGAGGCGGATATCTGCCACTCCTCAGCCGCCTCCCTGTGCGGCCTACCGGCCATAGTGCACAAGGAGGAGCGAGACACGCCGTACCTCCTGACGGAACACGGCGTGTACTTGAGGGAGCGTATACTCGACCTGCCCAGCGACACGAACATGATAGAGCGCATACTCCTCGTGAACTTCTACAGGGCCATAACGCTGCTGAACTACCACTGCGCCGACAAGATACTGCCCGTCTGCAAGTTCAACGTGAACTGGGAGCTGGAGCTGAGGGTGCCCGAGGAGAAGGTTGAGGTCATATACAACGGGGTGGATGTGGACAGGTTCAGGCCCATGGACGTCGATGTGGACAGGAGCAGGAAGCGTGTCGTCGTGATGGCGAGGATAGAGAAGCTGAAGGACATACTGAACATAGTCGAGGCCATGGACCACGTGAGGGAGCAGGTTCCGGAGGCCCTCTGCGAGATATACGGGCCGATAAGCGACGAGAGCTACTACAGGGTTTGCAGGGACAGGGTTACGGACCTGAACCTGGAGGACCACGTGAAGTTCATGGGGCCCACGGACAAGCCTGAGGTCGCCTACAACCGAGCGGACGTGGTCGCCCAGCCGAGCCTCTCCGAGGGGTTCCCGTTCACGGTAGTCGAGGCCATGGCCTGCGGCAAGCCCGTAGTCGCGACGGACGTGGGTGGGGTGAGGGAGGCCATAGGAGACTGTGGCATAGTGGTTCCAGCCAGGTCTCCGAGGAAGCTGGCTGAGGGCATAGTCAAGGTTCTCCGGGACGAAACGCTTGCTAGGAGGCTTGGGGAGGCCGCCAGGAGGAGGGTTCTGTCCATGTTCACTTACAGGAGGTTCGTGGAGGACTACAGGAGGGTGTACATAGAGGCCCTGTCCGAGAAGGTCCTCAGGGAGGTGACGAGATGGCTGAAGTCCTGACGGACATAGACACGCTCGCCAAGTCCGTGCTTGAGGTGGACGAGAACGTCAAGGACTACATGGCCGTCGCCGTCATACTGGAGTCCCTCGGCGTGACTGACAGGACGGCTGAGAAGTACGGGTACGAGAACGTGTTCAAGCTGGCCGAGGCCGTCTTCGAGGTCATAGAGTACTACCGCCTGAAGGGGGAGGTCGTGGGCGTAAGGTCGAAGACAGAGCTGGAGAAGGCCCTCGAAGCGATAAGGCTTTTCCTGTACGGCATGCTCCTGAGCTCCCCATGGCTTCTGACACTGATAGCCTACACGCTGTTCCGGGTGTCGCTACTACCGATACCGACGGAGCCGCTTCCGATAACGGCGGTAGGCTTGTCGTCGATACTGAGCCTCATCATAACCAGCTGGCTCCCACACCCGTTCATGAGGAAGATGCTGTACTACAAGTTCCAGGGCTCCACCACAGCGGTGAGGCAGATACTCAAGACCTACCTGATACTCGGGGTGCTCCTCGTCGCGTCCTCATCGCTCATACTCCTGTACGTGGCCAAGGTCTGGGGATACCCTGGCTGGTGGATTGTGCAGTTCATGGCCCTATACATCCCCCTGTCGCTCCTATGGCTTTCCGTGGCCCCGCTATACGCGTTGACGCTGTACGAGGGCGTCTTCCTCACGTACGTCGTGTCCCTCACGGCCGTATGGCTGGGGTACAAGTACATGGTCACACCTTCCGTGTACTACCCACCGCACATGATGGGCTTGGCTGCGGGCGTGGTGGTCTCCCTGGTCTACGTTGGCGTGTACTTGTACGTCAGGTCGAAGTTCAAGGACGGTAGAGGGGCTCCGAGGATAAGGTACACGCTCACGCTGTACATAGGGGCACCCTACGCGACTGCATCGGCCCTGTACTTCGTGTTCATGTTCCTGGACAGGTTCTTCGCCTGGTGGACGGGGGGTTCACCACCTTTCATAGCTGGGTTCTGGTACGAGAACCCCGCAGTCATATCGCTGCTGGCTATATGCATACCGTTCGGCTTCCTAAACTACTGGCTTCACAAGATGTACACCTTCATGCCTGAAGGGGGCAGACTGTTCACCGTCAGGGAGGTGGAGGCCTACAGGAGGCGTCTCAGAAGGCTCTGGACAGTGGGACACGCGTACATACTCGTGTCGGGGTTCGCCTCGCTCGCCGTCATACTCTGGTTCGTCGAGGCCTTCTGGAGCTGGCCTCCGAACTACCTGACGGTTCTGACCATGTGCGGAATCGGAAACGTGCTCCTGGCATCCTCTCTGATGGACATGCTACTGTGCTTCTACCTCTACAGGCCGTGGACCCCCACCGCGGCCCTCGTGGGGGCAATCTGCTTCCACGCAGCCCTTACGTGGACGGCCACCGGCTTTATGCGTCCCATGTACGCGGCGTTGGGCTACATGGTCTCCTCAGCCCTCTTGACGATCGTCCTGTCGGCGCTCGTCTCGGAGTACGTTGAGGACATCGACTACTACTTCTACTCCGCCTACTAGGCGAACAGGTCCCTCTCCCTCGGCATTATCAGCTCCCTGGCTGTGGCTTCCTCACTCCACTCGAACCTATAGCCACGCACTATGGCCACCGGGACGCCCTCATCAGCCTGGCCTACGACGAGCTCCGCCGCTGACGCTATCTCGTCCGCCACGGCCGTCCTCTTAACCTTCAAGACGTACCCGAACAGGTCCCTCTCACCCCTGCGGTCCCTTATAGGCTTCAGGCCGGAAACGCCTATGGCCACGTTTATCTCCCCGTCCCTGAGGGGTCTGCCGTGGGTGTCTGAGACCACGACTGCGACCCTCTTGCCTGTGAGCTTCTCTATTCCGTCCCTTATCCTCCTGGCGGACTCATCTGGATCCTCTGGGAGGAGGGCGACGAAGCCTTCTCCCGGGACGTTGGACTGGTCTACGCCGCTGTTGGCGCATACAAAGCCGTGTTTGGTCTCGGTTATCAGGTGTCCGTTTCCCATCCTGACGATGGAGTGACTCTCCTGGAGGATTACCTCCACAAGCCTCGGGTCCTTTCCGAGTGCTTTGGCTATGTTCTCGGCGAACTTGGAGGGTTTGACCGTGTTTAGGTTCACGATCCTACCCTCGGCTCTGGACACTATTATGTGGGAGACGACTACGATGTCCCCATCCTGTATCGGCGTTCCCTGCCTCTCTGCGGCCTCGACTATCAACCTCGGTACGTCGTCCCCGGGCTTGACGATGGGTATGCCTGTCACACCTATGACCTCAACCTTCGGCGGCCTCAAATCACGAACACCTCCCTCTCGACACGCCTGTTCCTCAAGCCGAGGTCTGAAACCTTCATGGTCCGCCCGTCGTAGAGCTCCGCCTCCTCGAACACGACGGGCTGGTGGTCGAGGGTGCATATCGCGTATAGGCCTGCCCACGAGCCTATGACGGGGGCTTCTGAGAACGACGGCAGGTAGTGGATTAGCACGGGCTTTATCCCGTACTCGTAGAACTCCTCCTCGGGTCTGGGCTTGTCCTCAACCATGAACGGTCTCCCCAGATGGTCTGAGCAGCCGACGAAGAACAGCCCCTTCTCGGGGTGAGGCCTGACGTATACTCTGAACTTGGGGAGTATGAACATCGGCGGATAACCCTCCACCAGGAACCCTCCCGCCCTGACGAGCCTGTTCAACACGCCATGCCTTGCTCCCACGATGAAGACCTGCCTCTTCTTCGCCTTAACATGGCATTCCACACCCAGCCTGTCCATCAGGACTGGGGCCCAGCCCCCGACCGCGACCACAGTCTTCTTAGCCCTTATCAAGCCCACGTTGGTTTCGACGCCTGAGACACGTGCATCCTGCCAGAGGTGGGGCTCCCCCGGTAGGCCTTTGGGCTCCCTCGCCTCCAGTAGGAGGCGTCTGACCTTCACGCCGAACCTGGCCTCCCCACCCATCCTCAGGAACTGGTTGTAGTAGTATGCGACGAGGGCCTTGACGTCGATCGAGCCCGCCTTGGGTATGAGCATGCCGCACTCCACCTCCGGTAGGCCGAGCTTCTGGTTTCCGGACGTGTTAAGGCCTATGAGCCTCTCCAGCTCGTCCCCGTCGTATATCCGGTACTCGAATCCTCGGAGGTATCCCCTGATGCCTCTGTACTCCTCCGGGCTGAGTATCCAGAGGTAGCCGTTCATCCTCAGGTCCAACCCGGCTTGTTTGGATACGTCCATGTAGAACTTGACTGATGAGCCTGCGAGGAGCCTGTTCGTCCTGGAGTAGAAGAAGTCCCTGAACATCCCGACGCTTCTGGCCGTGTTACCCCTACCAGGCCCACCCAGCATGTCCACGACGAGGACCCTGTGGTGAGGGTTGAGCCTCTTTATGTGGTACGCCGTGGACAGGCCGATTATCCCTGCACCTACCACCAGGGCGTCCCACAAGGCTCGATCAAGAGACGTTGCCCAAGAAGCCTAAATCCTTTTACCCTCCGAAGTCCACTCCCGTGAACTTCTTCAGTCCCTCCAACACGACTGGCGGCGTCAGACCTGCCTCAGCGGTCTCCTTCCTTATCTTCACGATTATCGCAGGTATGTCTATGCTCATCGGACAGTGCTCTACGCACCTCCCACACATCGTGCACGTGTAGGCTATCGGAGCCGCCCTCTCGAGGCCTCCCAGGAGGAACCTCGTCAGGGCCGCCCCTATCCCGCAGACGTATATGTGGCCGAAGTACCCGGCTACGACCCCGTAGACGGGGCATTCGTACATGCATCCGCCGCATCTCAGGCAGTACAGGGCTTGGCGGTACACATCGTCCCTTATCATGTCGGTTCTGTGGTTGTCGAGTACAACGAGGTGGAACTCCCTCGGGCCGTGGACCCCGTACACGGTGCACTTCTCTATGTCCCCGGACTTGCTCGGGCCGCATATCATGTTCACGTACGTGGGTGCCTTGTAGTTGGCGTACCTGGCGGCCACCTCGACGAGCATCATGCAGTCCATCAGGGTTGGGAGGACCTTCTCGACGCCGGCTATGGCGATGTGCTTCTCCGGCAGGCCTGCCACGAGCCTTGCGTTCCCCTCGTTCTCTATGATGAACACCGTCCCTGTGTCGGCTGCGACGGCGTTGGCCCCTGTTATGCCCACGTCGGCCTTCATGAAAACGTCCCTGAGGTACTTCCTCGTCTCGGCGACCAGCGTCGGGATGTCTGGTGGGAGGGGCTTTCCGTATATCTTGGAGAAAAGCTCGGCGACCCTCTCCCTCGGGACGTGTATGGCCGGTGAGAGGATGTGCATGGGCTTCTCTCCGAGGTGTTGGATTATGAACTCCCCGAGGTCGGTCTCGTAGACCTTGCATCCCCTCTCCTCGAGGAACTCGTTTATGTGGAGCTCCTCGCAGGTCAGGCTCTTAGCCTTGGTGACGGTGGCCCCCTCCCCCACGACGTCTCCGACGTACTCCAGGGCGTCCTCCACGGTCTCGGCGTAGAAGAAGAAACCCTTGGCGTCCTCAACCCTGTCCCTGAGCTCCTTGATGAGCTCGTCCCTGTGGGTTAGGGACCACTCCTTGACCTCCCTGAGCCTCTCGGCCATCTCCGGTACCTTCGGAAACAGCTTGAGGGCTTCGTCCCTGTTCCTCCTGTAGAACTTCACGGCCCTCGATATGGCCAGCCTCAGGCTGTCGTCCATGGAGCCCTCCCACAGCCTATCCAAGTACCCGTCCAGGAGCTTGAGGTACTCCTCCCTGTCCATCACAACACCTCCTTGAGGAGCTGACAGAAATCCATGACCCTCAAACCCCTGAGCTCATCCCCACCCCACTCCTCGACCCCGCTCCTCAGGTTCGAGACGCACTGTGGGCAGGCGGTCACCACCACGTCCACACGGCCCTTGACCTCGTCCTCCTGAAGAAGCTTCCTCACGGCTACCTGGGGGGAGAGGAACGGGGCGAACATAGGAAGAAGCCCTCCTCCGCCGCAGCACACGGATTTTTCCCTGTTGAACCTCGATTCGACGAGCTTGAGGCCGGGTATACGCTTCAGAACCCTGCGGGGCTCCTCGTAGACCCCCATGTGTCTCCCGAGCTCGCATGGGTCGTGGTACATCACGGAGGCCTCGAACGGCTTGAACTCGTAGCTCCTTTCAGACAGCACCCTGTCGAGGAACTCCGTCACGTGGAGCGTCTCAAACCTCGGCTTGAGGCCTACGCTCGGGTAGGTTTCCCTGAACCCCCTCATACAGGCTGGGCAGGCTGTCACGACCGTACGGCATCCGTCGAGGGCTTCCAGAACCTCAGCGCCTATTCGCCTGGCGTCCTCCGTGTACCCGGCTATGAACACGGGGAACCCGCAGCACATCTCTTCTCCGACGACCTCGAACTCGACGTCGAGGGCCTCCAGGACCTTGAGGACGGACTGGAACTCCCGTTTGAGCACGTTCCTGTAGTTGCATCCCATCCACACGGAAACGAGCTCCCGGCTCAACTCACTAAGTAGGTGCAAGAGACCTAAATAAGCCTGACCTCGGTTCCGAGGGCCTGGCCTGGGAGGCCTCTGCGGAACCTGACCCTGACCGCCCCACCTCTGCCGTGTATGGAGACTACCTTACCCCTTATGATGAGGTCTCCCCTACGCCATTCGACCGTTCGGCCTACGAGCCTGGCAGCCTCGCTGGGGGAGCCTACGCCCCTGAACCGTACTATGCACTCCCTCGACCTCTGCGTTCCAGGACCCCTCCTGTAGCTTTCGACGACCCCTACGACCGTTGCGGCCTTCATGGAGCCAGGAAAATGTTTATCAGGCCTCTAATAAAATCTATCTCGCAGGTGAGGGCTTATTGTGGAGTCTGAGATGTTCATAGACCCCTGGGGAGCAGTTCTGGTGGAGGACTACAGGAAGATAATCGAGTGCTTCGGCCTCAAGCCCTTCACCGACGAGCACCTGAAGCTCCTGCCCGAGCCTAACAGGCTGATGAGGCGGAGGGTCGTCTTCTGCCACAGGGACCTGGAGGTAATCCTGGACGCCATCAGGAACGGGAGGCCCTTCTACGCACTCACGGGAATCGTTCCCTCGGCGGAGAAGATACACTTCGGTAACAAAATGGTTGTCGAGAACATGGCCTACTTCCAGAGATACGCGGACAGGGTGTACATGCTGGTGGCAGACATAGAAGCGGCGACCGTCAGGGGCATAAGCCTAGAAGAGTCCAGGCGGAGGGCCTTGGAGTTCCACATACCTGCCTACATAGCCCTCGGACTCGACCCGAAGAAGGTCACGTTCTACTTCCAGTCCGAGAACAAGTCTGTGATGAGGCTGGCTCACCTCCTCTCCGCCAAGGTCACGCTGAGTGAGCTCCGTGCCATATACGGCGAGCTAACGCCCGGGAAGATGGTGGCGGCTCTGATGGACGCTGGCGACATACTGTACCCTCAGCTGGAGGAACCGACGCCGGGCATAATCCCAGTCGGGATAGACCAGGACCCACACATCAGGCTTGCCCGGGACCTCGCCAAGAGGTTCAGGAGGGAGTACGGGTTCATCCCGCCGTCGTCGATATACCACAGGTACACGCCGTCGCTGGACGGGAGGCTGAAGATGAGCAAGTCCGAGCCGGGTTCCTACATAGAGATACCTGAGCCTCCTGAGAGCGTTAGGGAGAAGATCTGGGACGCCTTCACCGGAGGCAGGCCGACGGCCAGGGAGCAGAGGGAGTTGGGTGGCAGGCCTGAGGTATGCGTCGTCTTCGAGCTGTTCAAGCAACACCTCATAGAGGACGACAGGGAGCTGGACAGGATATACGACGCCTGCAAATCAGGGGAGATAATCTGCGGGGACTGTAAGACGCTGGCCACCGAGCTCATGACGAAGTTCATGGAGGAGTTCGAGGAGAAGCTGGAGAAGGCGAGGGACGTAATCCCGAGCCTCAACTTCACGACAGGGTGAAGGTTGTGCAGGTTCTGGTAGTCCACGGGAGGAGGCAGGACCCGAACGTCCTGGAACTCGTCGAGAAGTGTCGGGAGATGGGACACCACGTCCAGACGGCCAGGCTGAGCGACCTATCCTCGAAGGTCGGGAGGAGCTCCGAGTTCTTCCTCGACGGCCGTAGGTTGGAGGTGGACGTCTGCTTCCTCAGGTCGTTCGGGGCCGGAAGCTGCGACCAGCTGACGAGGAGGATAACGCTGATGGAGCACATGGAGCTCTCAGGCGTCCACGTCATAAACCCCACGTACGCCTTCAGGAGGGCCCGAGACAAGTACGCGACGCTCGTGGCCCTATCCAGGGCTGGCATACCCGTACCAGAGACTTTCACGACGGAGACACCCACAGAGGCCTACAGGGTCTGCCTCGAGTTCGGTAAGGCAGTGTACAAGCCCATACTCGGCCAGATGGGCCTCGGCTCGATGATGCTGGAGGACGCCGACCTGGCTTACAACGCGTTCAAATCCCTAAGCCGCGTTGGGATGCCCATCATCGTCCAGCGCTTCGTGGAGTCCCCTGGCAGGGACATAAGGGCTTTCGTCATAGGGGGCCACGTCGTAGCCTCAGCCTACAGGTACGCACCCGAGGGTTCATGGAAGTGCAACGTGGCCAGGGGAGGGAGGATGGTCAAGGCAGACCTCACAGAGGACGCCCAAGACCTCGCCATCAGGGCGGTCGAGGCCCTCGGGCTGGAGTACGCGGGGGTTGACCTGATAGAGGGCCCTGAGGGCTTGATGGTGTTGGAGGTGAACGGCGCCCCAGGATGGCAGGGGCTTAAGGCCGCCACGGGTGTGGACGTGGCCGGCCTGCTCGTCAGGTACGCCTGCCGCGGCTCCATCCCTTGACGCACATGTTTATGAGCTCCGGCAGCGTGTAACCCTCCCCAGGCTGTATCGAGTAGTCTCCGGATTCCTCGACCACCTTGAAGAACCATCCGATCCTCGGGAACTTCGCGGCCAAGACGGCGTACCTCTTCTCGTAGGCCTCGTGCATCTCCAGGAACCTGAACAGCTTTTCGACCTGGTCCTTCTTGAAGTACGCCTTCCTCCTCCTTGCCTTGACCTCGAAGGCCATCAGCGTGTCTGACTTGGTGGCGAACACGTCCGGGAGCGGGGCCTTACTCGGAGAGCTCACGGGAACCCTTATGGCCTTCAGGCCCGCCCTCTTAAGCCTCTCGACGAGCTCCCTCTCCGCGTCGTAGCCCCTCCTCCTGAGCCTCCGAGCCTCGCTGGGTGTGAGCCTCCTACCACGCCTTCCGCCACTCCCCTTAACCAGATCCCTCAGCGACAGAGCCTGTCACCCCAGCTCCCCACGCTCCAGCGGGACTATCGCCAGCCTTATCAGGTCCTTGAGCCAGTCGGAGAACGTCCTCGCGTTGGCGTACTTCTGGTACTTCCTCCGACCCGGTATCTTGGTCACCATCCTCAACCTGACCATCTTGGCCACGTAGAACTTCGCAGTGCTCCTCGGTATCCCCGCAAGCCTCGCCAGGTCCCCGCTTGTGAATATGTCCTCCAGTTTCGCGTAGGCCTCTATGACCTCCGGTGGGAAGGGCATCGAATCGCGGATTATCTTCCTGAGCTCCTCGGCGGCGGACATTTTGCCAATCTTTCATACAACACAAGCCTTAAATCATCTTCCACACACCTTGGGCAAAACTTTATAGGCACATACCTCAAGCTATCCATGGAGGTCTGGGACAGGGGAATATGGTCGACATATGCCCTGTATGCGGGTTGCCGAAGGACCTTTGCGTGTGCGAGGAGATAAGCAGGGAGCAGCAGAAGATCAGGATAAGGATCGAAACGCGGAAGTGGGGTAAGACGATGACCATCATAGATGGAATAGACACGAAGGACTTCGACCTCGGAGACCTTGCCGCAAAGCTCAAAGCGATGTGCGCCTGCGGTGGAACTGCAAAGAACAACGTCATAATGCTTCAGGGGGACCAGAGGGAAGCCGCCAAGAGATGCCTGGTGAAGCTGGGGTTCCCTGAGGAGAACATAGAAATCCAGTAGCGCCTACCCAGCCGCACACGCGGGACAAGTTGGGTTTAAAAGCTACGCTACAGCCCATAATCTTGGGCATAAAGCCATGGAAACCAAAACCAGGTACAGAACCCTCGAAGACCTGCCCGGAGTCGGGCCCGCCATAGCCTCAAGGCTCAGAAAGGCCGGGTTCAAGACTGTCGAGGCAGTCGCGGTGGCCACGGTCAAGGAACTGGCCGAAGCCGGCATAGGGGAGACCCTGGCCAGGAGGATAATCGAGGCGGCCAGAAGCTCCATGGCCATAACCTTCGTCCGCGGCGACGAGCTCCTCGAACTCCGTAAGGGGGTTCTGAAGCTCACGACCGGGGTCAAGGCGCTGGACGAACTCCTCGGAGGCGGGGTCGAGACGCAGTCGATAACGGAGTTCTACGGGGAGTACGGGACAGGCAAATCTCAGATATGCCACCAACTGTGCGTCACCGTCCAGCTCCCGGAGGAGCAGGGAGGCCTCGACGGAGGGGCCCTGTACATAGACACGGAGAACACCTTCAGGGTGGAGCGCATAGCCCAGATAGCGAGGCGCTTCGGCCTCGACCCGAAGGAGGCTTTGAAGAGGATAGTGTACGCGGAGGCCTACACGTCCGAGCATCAGATAGTCTTGCTGGAGAACTCCGACGACGTGATAAAGGAGAACGACGTCAGGCTGATAGTCATAGACTCGCTCACATCCCACTTCAGGAGCGAGTACCTCGGCCGTGAGATGCTGGCTGAGAGACAGCAGATGCTGAACAAGCACCTACACAAGCTCCTGAGGCTGGCCAGGGCCTTCAACGCGTGTGCTGTCGTCACCAACCAGGTCATGGCGAGGCCCGACGTGTTCTACACGAGTCAGGTCGCACCGGTTGGGGGCCACATACTCGGACACATGAGCCACACGAGGATCTTCCTAAGGAAGGCGGGTAAGGGTGGTGTCAGGATAGCGAGGTTGGTTGCGAGCCCGTACCTGCCCGAGGGGGAGGTACCGATAAAGATAACTGAGAACGGCGTCGAAGACGTGGAGGAGGCGTGAGATGAGGGTTCCACCCAAGGTTCGTGGGGAGATGGAGAAGTTCTGCACGGCGGTGGAGGGGCGGAAGTTCACCGAGGCTGAGAGGGTGCTCCAGAGGATCGAAGAAGCCGTGGGGAAGCTCGGCGAGGGTGGGAGGGGATACGTGGACGCTCTGAGGGGCATAGTGTCCGCCAAGAGGGCTGGAGACCCGCAGGCCCTCGTGAACAGAATAGACCGTGAGAAGCTCAGGAAGTACATCAGGGAGTTCGGAGCCCTTTCCAAGGACACCTTGAAGACGATGTACGAAAGAGGCTTCTACAGGGCTTGGAGAGACTACCTGAAGGCTCTGTCGAAGCTCGGCTAAGCCGCGTGCAACAGCGTGTGCAGCATTATCCACAGCATGAACCACATGAGGAAGTACGCCCCGACTCCAACCTTAAACATCTTCAGCCCCTCAACACCCATCAGGAGCTTCAACGCATACGAAAGTATCAGGTAGACCCCGACGGCGAGGGCAACCCCAGACCAGCTGACCCCCATCATCGTGGACGCGACGGCGACCACGACGGCGACTGCGATCTTTATCCAGTACGCCTGTTCGAGCTTGTTCATCCTCAGACACCTCAGCTCACGTACCCGAGCCTTTCCCCGCCCGTCTTGGCCTTCTTCGTCATCAGCTTGACCTCCTCGGCCCTCCTCCTCAAACCCGACAGGTCAACCTCCACGCCCAACATTCCAGTCAGGGCCTTCAGGACGTACATGGCCGACTCGAACTGGGGTACGTCCACGTACCTTATCTCACACAACAGACATACGCCGTCTATACCCCTCTTGGCCGCCACGCCTATAAGGACTCCGTTGAGGCCTGACACACCCCCCTCACCGCGCATGACCTCTATTCCATGCTCCCTCAACATCCGTATAGACCTAACGCTGTTCCCTATACCGTAGACCTTGGGCACACCCTCGTAGCCGGTCGGGAGAGCCGCCATCGTGTACACCATCCTAACCCCAAGCTCCCCAGCCACGTCCATGACGGCCTCCGCGAGCCTCACAGACTCTGTGGCCGTCACGGGCTGGTCGTCCCCGACGCATATCACCAAGTTCGCGTCTGGGGCCTCGTAGAACCTGTGCCTTGAGAAGGAGAGCTCCGCCAGTCCGTCCACGTACCTTATTATGCTCTGGTAGGTGACTATCTCAGCGAACATGTCTGCGTCGAGTCTTTCCCTCAGGTACTCCGCGGATATCTTGGCGAGGTATCCCATACCAGGCCAAGCGGCCACGAGGACGGGGTTTTCGGTTTTAGGCTTCCTGTAGAACCTGGTCTCCATGCCTAATCTTCTTAACCAAGCGTTTTATAAATGGCTTCCCATCGATTGTTCGCAACGAAGTTACAGACTACCAAATTTTTTAAGGTCCGGTTGAGGATGGTATGTGAGAGGGCTGGACGTCGTGGCAACCGTGGAGCAAAACTGGCCGAAAGTCCAGGTCAGGGACATAATGTCGAACCCAGTCATAACAGTCAAGGAAGACGACACAGTGGCCGACGCCGCGGCCCTCATGGCTGAGCACAACATAGGGTGTGTCATCGTGACCGACGGAAACGGGAAGCCTATAGGGATACTCACAGAGCGGGATGTGACGAGGAGGGTTGCGGCTAAGGGGCTTTGCCCAAGGGATGTGAACGTCGGGGAGGCCATGAGCACGCCGCTGATCACGATAGACCCTGACGTGGATGTGGTGGAGGCTGTCAGGATAATGACGAGGCTGAACGTCAGTAGGCTTGGGGTGGTGTACAAGGACAGGTTGGTGGGCATCGTCTCCTACAAGGACGTGATGAGGGTGATACCCGAGATATTCTACATAGCCTCTGAGATAGCCAGGACGGGGCCGATACCCGCAGGCGGAGGCCCCCTGCTCGCAGGGTACTGCGACGGCTGTGGAAGGTGGTCCCGCAACCTGAAGGAAGTCGAGGGCAAGTTCCTCTGCGAGGAGTGTAGGATAGAGTTCGAGGAGGCTGCGTGATGTCCGAAGCCTCCGCCACGTACTTAACCAAGAAGCCAGTCGTCACCATAATCCAGGACGTCCCCATCTGGGACGCCGTGTGGATAATGGCCCAGAAGGGCTTCAGAAGGCTCCCCGTCGTGGACGAGGACGGCCAGCTCGTCGGTATAATAACGGCGACCGACCTGGTCAGGAGGCTGAGCTCCGTATCATCCGCCGACGGGGTTTCAGAGGCCCTTGACCACAGAGTTGCGGACGTCATGACGAGGGACGTGGCTTACGTGGGGATAGACCAGAGGCTTCTGGACGCCGTCAGGGTGATGGTGGACAGACAGGTCGGCGGGGTTCCCGTGGTGAACGGTGAGGGGAGGGTTAGGAGCATAGTGACCGAAAGGGACGTGGTCCATGTGTTCACGGACAAGATATGCGGCGTCAGGGTCTCAGACTTGATGACGAAGGAGGTCGTAACCGCCGAGCCGTCTATGAAGATAATCGACGGCCTCAAGCTGATGGTCGAGAGCGGGTTCAGACGGCTTCCGATAGTCAAGGACGGCGACCTCGTCGGGATGGCCACAGTGATGGACGTGATAAGGCTTCTGGCTGCGAACCGTAGCAAACCGTCCAGGACGGTGTGGGAGGCTCTGACCAAGGACATCATGGAGATAGCCACACCGAACGTCGTCACGGTCAGGGGTGACAGGGACGTAGGCGAGGCCGCGGAGCTCATGATGGAGTTCAGGATAGGTGCTCTGCCAGTCCTCAACGGCGGTAAGCTGATAGGCATCATAACCGAACGGGACTTCTTCAAACTTCTCAAGCCGATAATACACAAGTAAATTAGCCTCATAGTTCGAATAGGGGAGGGGTTGAAGGCAGACCTAAACCTCGTAAACCTCAAAGTCCACACGGGGGAGAGCCTGGTCGAGGCTGGAATATCCATACAAGACGGAAAGATAATCGCGGTCGCCAAGCCCCCAAACCTTCCAGAGGCTGACGAGACCATCGACTGTGGAGGCCTCCTAGCCATACCGGGCCCCATAGACGTCCACGTACACCTCAGGGACATGGAACTCTCATACAAGGAGGACTTCTACACAGGAACGTGCGCGGCGGCCTGCGGGGGCTTCACGACCGTCTTGGACATGCCCAACACGAGGCCCCTGACGGACAGCCCCGAGAGGCTTGTGGAGAAGATGGAGAGGGCGAGGCGGATGGTGGTCGTCAACGTCGGCTTCTACGCCATACCGCCCCTAGACGGGAAGGTGGTCAGGGAGCTCGCGTCCAAAGGCGCCGTGGCGTTCAAGGTGAACCTGTGCAGACGGTGGACGGGATGGGACACAGACAGCCAGGAGAACCTCGTCGAGGCTTTCAGGATGGTCTCCGACACGGGTAGGCCCGTGGCCGTCCACGCCGAGGAGGGTGCGATGGTCAGGGAGGCCGAGGAGAGGCTCAGGAGCTCCGGAAGGTCTGGGTTGCTGGACTACGTCGAGGCCCACCCTGAGAGGGCGGAGTTCAGGGCTGTCAGGAGGGCGATACAGGCGTCAATAAACTCCGGGGTGAGGTTGCACGTATGCCACGTGAGCACGGCCTGGGCCCTGGAGGCCGTGTCAAGGGCCAAGAGGTTCGGGGTGCCCGTGTCCTGCGAGGTGACCCCCCACCACCTGTTCCTTACATCACGGAACCTGGAGGAGCTCGGCGTCAAGGCCGTTATGGAGCCCCCGTTGAGGACCGACGTGGACGTGGAGGCCCTGTGGAGGGCCCTCAGGACGGGCCTCGTGGACATTGTAGCCAGCGACCACGCCCCCCACGCCGAGTGGGAGAAGACCGGAAGCGTGTGGGAGGTGCCGCCGGGCGTCCCAGGCCTCGAGACGACTCTGCCGCTGATGTTGGACGCTGTGAACAGGGGTCTCGTGGACCTGGACGTGGTCGTAAGGGCTCTGTGCGTCAGGCCGGCTGAGGTCTTCGGCCTCCGAGGTAAGGGTCGAATCCAGCCCGGCTTCGACGCAGACGTAGTCCTCGTCGACATGGGTAGGTGGTGGAAGGTGGACCCGACGGAGTTCCACTCCAAGGCGAAGTACTCGCCGTTCGAGGGGTGGAGGCTGATGGGGTTCCCCGTCAAGACGATCGTGAACGGAGTGGTCGTGGCCGAGGAGCGTGAGGTGGTCGCCGAGCCAGGCTCCGGGAGGGTTGTCGTTGGCGGAGGTTAGGGTCCTCGTAGACGGGATGCTCGGCAGGCTCGCCAGGTGGCTCAGGCTGCTGGGACTGGACGTGGAGTACGGCAGGGACATGGAGGACGACGAGCTGATAAGGAGGGCCGCCGAGGAGGGACGTGTGCTTCTGACGAGGGACACGGGCCTACACTCTAGGGCCCTCAAGGCGGGTGTCAGATCACTCCTCGTCCGGGGGGACACGGAGGCGGAGCGCATAGCGTGGGTCTCGGAGAGGCTGGGCGTAGAGCTGGAGGTGGACCCGTCCAGGTCTCGGTGTCCCTCCTGCGGTGCCAGGATAAGGAGGGTGGACAAGAGCTCAGTGTCGTCGCTGGTCCCCCCGAAGGTCTACGAGGCCCACGATGAGTTCTGGGTCTGCACGGGCTGTGGGAAGGTGTACTGGCGTGGAAGCCACTGGGTGAACATGGAGAGGATGATCAGGGAGGCGAGGCGTATCAGGGGGCTGGAGTAAAGCCTTTTTAATCCCAGCGTAAGAACCTTTCTGGTTTGCATGACGTTCCAGCTGTCTGATGAGGATGGGGAGTTCCTCGTAAGGCTCGCGAGGAGCGCCATAGAGGCCTACCTGAGAGATGGAACGAAGATAAGCGTCCCGGAAGTCCCCGAGAGGCTCAGAAGGAAATGCGGCGTTTTCGTCACCCTCAGGAAGGTCATGGACGGAAAGAAGGTCCTCAGGGGATGCATCGGGTACCCGTACCCGACTCACGTGCTCGTGGACGCCCTGATAGACTCCGCCATAAACTCGGCCGTGGGCGACCCGAGGTTCCCACCCGTCAGCCTCGACGAGATGGACCACGTGGTCGTCGAGGTGAGCGTCCTGACGCCTCCTGAGCCCGTAGAGGCGGAGGACCCGAGGGAGTACCCGAAGCTCATCAAGGTGGGCAGGGATGGGCTGATAGTCGAGAGAGGCCTCTACCGTGGCCTACTCCTCCCCCAGGTCCCCGTGGAGTTCGGCTGGGATGAGGAGGAGTTCCTCTCTCAGTGCTGCATAAAGGCGGGCCTCCCACCGGACTACTGGCTTGTGGAGGGGACAAAGATATACAGGTTCCAGGCCATAGTTTTCGAGGAAAAGTCCCCGAGGGGGCCTGTGGAGAGGGTTAGGCTCACGTAAGTGTTCGGCCTTGAGGGCCTACTTCGGAGCTTGTGGAATAGGGTTCGGACACGTCGGAAGGTGCATATCCATAGCCGACAGGCTTAAGGAAAGCGGGTTCGACATGCTTTTCTCGACGTACGGAGAGGCCGTCGCCTTCGTGAGGCGTGAGGGATACCCGGCCGTGGAGGCCCCAAGGCTGTCCATAACGACCGAGGCCGACGGCAGGATAGACATGAAGCACGTCCTCGGCGTCGAGGGCCTCCTCTCCGTCGAGAGGTTCCTGAACCAAGTCGGCTTCGAGATCAAGACGATGAGGAGCTTCAAGCCCGACGTCGTCGTGTCCGACACGAGGCTCTCGACCGTGGTTGCCTCCAACATGCTGGGCATCCCCACGGTGCTCATGCTGAACCAGTTTCATCCCCTGATACCCAGGGAACGCAGGTTCCTGAGGCTCTCGAAAGTGGGCGACGGGGCCGTACTGACCGTCATAAGCGACGTATGGGGTCTGGCGGACAGGATAATCATACCCGACTTCCCTGAGCCAAACACGGTATCGCTGATGAACATGAGGATACCCCAGAGACACAGGGGCAAAGTCCTATTCGTGGGGCCCATCCTGAGGAGAAACCCGTGGGACGTGCAGGCCCCCAGGGACTCCGGGTCCGAGGTCAAGGTGTTCGCACCCATAAGCGGACCGAGCGCTGAGAGGCTTCCACTCGTACGCCTCCTCCTAAAGCTGTTCAAGAAGTTTCCTGGGAAATTCAGGATAATCATGTCGATGGGCTGTCCGGACGGAAACGGCGTGTACGTGAAGCATGGAAACTTCACCGCCTACCGCTGGGTCGAAGACAGGCTCGGACTGATGAAGTGGTGCGACGTCGTCGTGTCGAGGGCCGGACACGGCACGATCATGGAGGCGGTGAGCTGTGGGAAGCCCATGGTCCTCATACCGACTCCCGGACACAGCGAACAGTACGGAAACGCGAGGAGGGCTGTGGAGATAGGGTTCGCCGAGGCCGTCGAACAGTACGACCTCACGGCTGAGAGGCTCGTGGAGAAGGTTGAGACGGTCATGAACGACGAGTCGTACAGGAGGAAGGCCGAGGAGCTTCAGGCCGAGGCCAGGAGGCTCGGAGGTGGGGAAAGAGTCGTACAGGAGATCATGAGGAGCCTTGGGGATTAGAGGTACACCTTCCTCGCTCTCTCGACGCACCTGAGGGCGGCCTCCACGAGTCCAAGCTCCTCCTCGATCCTCTTAACCTTCGACAGTCCAGCCCTCGTCGACGGCTTCTTCGGCACGAGTTTGCACCCGTGGACGCTCCTGGCTGATAGCTCGTAGGTTCCTATACGCATGGCCAGGTGCTCGGTCTCGACTTTGTCCATGCCTATGAGCGGCCTGAAAACGGGCTTCGACGCTGCCTCCCCGATCACCATGAGGTTGTGCGTCGTCTGGGACGCCACCTGCCCGAGGCTTTCACCCGTTATGAATCCCTGGCAACGCTCCCTCTCGGCGACCGTGGAGGCCACCCGGTACATGCCCCGCTTACACAGGATGCACCTGAGCCTCTTCTCCGGGCTCTTCTCGACGAGCTTCATGAACTCTCCGAACGGGGCTACGACCATGGGAAACCTCTTGACAGGTGCGTAGGCGCGTATCCTCTCAGCCACCTTCATAGCCCTGTCCACGTAGTCCTCGCCCACGTACGGCCTCTGGTCGAGGAACAACGGTATCACGAACACACCCCTCTTCATCATCAGCCAGCAGGCCACGGGGCTGTCTATCCCCCCGGAGAAGAGGCACACAAGCCTACCCTGAGAGCCGTAGGGGAGCCCCCCAGGACCGTCAAGGAGCTCCGTGTACAGGTACGCCGACGAACCCCTGACCTCGACGTACACAGTCTTGTCCGGGTTGTCCAGGTTTACCGAGACACCCCTATCCTTCAGGGCTTCGAGTATCACAGCCCCGACGGCCGACTCGACGTCCTTGCTCCTGAACGGATGCTCTCCGACCACCCTCGCCCTGACCGCGAACGTCTCCCCCTCACCTATCTCCTCCACGGCCAGCTCCCTCGCAGCCTGGATTATGGAGTTCAAGTCGGCGTTCACCTCGACGGCGGGCATGACGTAGACTATTCCGAAAAGCCTGGACAGAGCCTCAGCGGCCTTCTCGGCCTCCTCGCACTTCACGACTATCCTACCTTGTCTCCTGTACACGCTGAACTTCCTCACCCCAGCCCTCCTCAGCGTGAGGGAGGCCTGCTTCACGACACGGTCTTCCAGCATCCTCCTGACTGGCTTGCTCTTCAGCGAAAGCTCACCGTAGGCCAGGAGCACCGTATCTCGCTTCAACACGCATCCCAGACAGTATTTCTCGGCGATAGGTTAAATACGTCCGCCGTCCATACACATCTTGGGTGGAGGGCTTGTCGTCCTGGGAGGAGTGGTTCAGACGCATGAGGGAAAGGATGTTCATGCCGTTCAGCGAGATCGACAAGATGTTCATGGAGATGGAGCGCGAGATGGAGAAGATGATGAAGGAGCTCGAGAGGGGTATACCGAGGTCTCTGATAAGGGAGAGGGTCACGCCGGACGGCGTCAGGGTCAGGGAGTACGGGCCTTTCATATGGGGGTACACGATGACGATAGGGCCTGACGGGAAGCCCGTAATCAGGGAGTTCGGCAACATAAGGCCTGAGCTCATGGGGGCTCCACCGAGGCCCAGCCTAAACGTACAGGAGTACCGTGAGCCCCTCGTGGACGTCGTAGAAACGGACGACGAAATCAAGGTTGTGGCGGAGCTTCCGGGCGTCGAGAAGGATCAGATACAGTTGTACGCCACGGAGAGGACGCTGACGATATCCGTGGACACACCTGAGAGGAAGTACTACAAGGAGCTGGAGCTCCCCACTGAGGTGGACCCGTCCACGGCCAAGTCGAAGTACAGAAACGGCATCCTGGAGGTAGTGCTGAAGAAGGCTCCCAAGAAGCCTAAGGGCGTCAGGCTGAAGGTGGAGTGACCGTTTATATCGGGCCACCCCAACATTTTCTTTGG
Organism: Candidatus Bathyarchaeota archaeon; assembly: GCA_965612785.1. Lineage (GTDB taxonomy): Archaea > Thermoproteota > Bathyarchaeia > TCS64 > CBFDTC01 > CBFDTC01. The sequence goes on along the minus strand of CBFDTC010000003.1, from coordinate 8,298 downwards.
CCGATGATGTGAAGGCATTAGCGTGACCCTCGTGAACGGTCAGAGTTACTCTGAGGCCCCTATTTCCACAACTTTTAAATTACACATGTCATTATGGGTTAGCCGTACGAAGGGAAGAGTCTGCGATGGGTGAAAGGGAAGACCTAATCAAGGTTGGGGAACTCGGCCTCGGCCTGAGGGGTGTAAACGTCGTCGTTAAGGTCGTTTCGAAGGGAGATGTCAAGGAGGTTTACTCCAGGAGGGACGGCTCAATGCATAGGGTTTCAGACGTGCTTGTTGGAGACGAGACCGGCTCGATCATACTCACTGCATGGGATGAGAACATAGACAGGCTGACAGAGGGAAACACGATCGTGATCAGGAACGGATACACGAGCATATTCAGAGGCTCGATGAGGCTGAACGTCGGTAGGTTCGGCTCCATAGAGGACTCGGACATCGAGATAGGCGATGTAAACCTGGACAACAACCTCTCGAAGAGGCGTTTCGGAACTCCGCAGAGAAGCTTCAGACAGTTCACCCCTTACAGGAGGCCGAGGAGGAGAAGGTAGACCGGAAGCGTATCCCCAACCCCACCACCATTTTTGGACACAAAAACCATCCAACCACAACTCAAGAGGCTCCACCGAGCTCTGTTTCGGTCAAATTTTTGGTCCAAAACTGCGGGGACAGGCTCGGAAAACCGTCCATCGAGCCTACACGACCCACAGGTCGTCCCGAGGCTTCGTGATATGAGTAGTTTCAGGCTTTCGGCCCAACTATTCGCCCAAACCTGTCCACCTCGCCTGCCCTAACCCTGGAGGACGACACGGGTCTCCCATCCTCCGCCAGCACCATGTCCACGACGAACACCCTCAGGGGCTTGAGGCCCCTGGCCTTTCTAAGCTCGTTTATCTCCTCAGCCCTCCAAGCCGTCTCGACGCTGACGACGAGCCCCTCCACACGCCCGTCGTACGCTGCCGGTCCATACGGGTCCCTTAAGGGGACTATTTCAGCCCTGTGTTCGAGACCCCTCTTCCTGAGGAACTCCTGGAGTTCCCTGAGCCTGACCTCGTAAGGCTCCACGTCGGCGGGCTTGCCCATCCGCCTAGCGAACTCGTCTGTGGACAGGCCTATGAGCACCCTCTCGCCCACCTCGAAGGCCTTCAGGATGAGCGTCATGTGGCCTACGTGAAGCCTGTCGAATGTCCCTCCGACGGCCACGAGTCTGAGCTTCTTGGGGTTCACTGTGTGTAGGTTGGTCGGAAACTGTTATATGGGTTGAGTGTCAAGCCGTAAACAGGTGTTTGTCGTGTCTGGTAATCGTCTCCTGTCGAGCAGGCTTCCAGGGTTCTACAAACTAACCATGGAGGAACGCATCCAGAGGGTCAAGGAACTCTGCGGCCTAACCGACGAGGACATGGAGACCCTCACGGTCAAGGGGCTTTCGCTCAACGTGGCCGACATGATGATAGAGAACGTCATAGGCCTTATGGCATACCCGTTCGCGGTGGCCCCAAACTTCAGGATAAACGGGAGGGACTACCTCGTCCCGATGGTCATAGAGGAGCCCTCCGTCGTCGCGGCGGCCTCCAACGCGGCCAGGATGATGAGAGACGGGGACGGAATAAGGGCGGAGGCCACGGACTCCATCATGATAGGGCAGATACAGCTCATAGATGTCGAACAACCCAAGCAGGTCGTTGAGAAGATCCTGGCCAAGAAGGACGAGATAATCGACCTGGCGAACGCCCAAGACCCGACGCTCGTCAAGCTAGGCGGAGGGGCTCGAGACGTTGAGGTCAGGATACTCAGGACGCTCAAAGGGACTATGGTGGTCGTCCACCTCCTCGTGGACTGCCTCGACGCCATGGGGGCCAACGTGGTGAACACGATGTGCGAAGCCGTCTCGCCGTACATAGAGAAGATAACCGGATGCCGCTCGCTGCTCAGGATAGTGTCAAACCTGGCTGACAGGAGGCTCGTCAGGGCCGAGGCCGTAGTCGACAAGGACGTCCTAGGAGGGGAGGAGGTCGTGGACGGGATAGTGTACGCATGGGCATTCGCTGCCGCAGACCCGTACAGGGCGGCCACACACAACAAGGGCATCATGAACGGCGTCATCGCGGTGGCCCTCGCGACGGCCCAGGACCACAGGGCCATAGAGGCGGGAGCCCACGCATACGCATCCAGGAGCGGCAGGTACATGCCCCTGTCGACGTGGTGGAAGGACGAGGACGGAAACCTCGTCGGCAGGCTGGAGATGCCCATGCCCGTCGGGACTGTGGGGGGAGCCACAAGGACTCACCCGGTCGCCCGGGTGGCGTTGAAGATACTGGGAGTCCAGTCCGCCAGGGAGCTCGCCGAGGTTATGGGGGCCGTCGGGCTTGCCCAGAACCTTGCGGCCCTGAGGGCGTTGGCTACTGAGGGCATCCAGAGGGGGCACATGAAGCTCCATGCGAGGAACCTGGCCATCATGGCCGGGGCTGAGGGGCCTCTCGTGGACAAGGTCGTCGAGGAGATGCTCAGGTCTGGTGAGATAAGGTTCGACAAGGCGGTGGAGATCGTAAAGGCGTTCAAGAAATCGGGCAAAGCTTAAGCCTTCATCAAACTTCTATATTTTTGTATGAAGCCGTGGCTTCTGAACATACTCGCATGCCCGATGTGTAAGCATCACCCACTCACGGCCTACATCTTCTCATGGGAAACTCCGAGCGAGGAGATAGCGAACATACTCAGCGAGGCCGGTAAGCCCAAGGAAGAGTACAGGAGAGCCTACAGACACACGGTTAGGCAGCTGGTGGACGGGACGCTCAGCATGGACGCCATGAAGTCCATAAACGACCTCAGCGGCGAAGAGTCGGCTTTGAAGATGCTCGAAAAGGCGTTGGAGAGCTTGGAGAAGCTGTTCTCAGCCAAGTCGAAGATGTCGGGCGAGCGCATCCTGAAGGAGCTGGCCTCCGATGTGGACGTGGCCTACAGGTACATGAACCTCCTGGAGGTGGACTGCGGGATACTTTTCTGCACAAACTGTATGAGGTGGTATCCTATAGGCAGCTCCGTCCCGACGGTTCCGGAGATGCTGCCAGACGAGCTTAGGGACAGGAAGAAGGACCTGGAGTTCCTTTCAAAGTGGAGGGATAAGGTTCCGGAAGTCGTCCTCACGGAGGGGAGACCCCACACACTCCCGAGGGGTTAACCTCTCCCGAGGATGGACCTGAGACCCCCTCTTTCCCTAAGAACCTTGTAGCACTCCTCCGGACTCAGAGGCTTGAACTCCAAACCGAGCGCCTCCAACAGGGACTGAGCCCCCTTGGCTATGGACGGCGCGGCCAGTATTCCGCGAACCTCCCTCCTGGAGGTGGACTTGAGCTGTCTCACGTACCTGGAGAGCTGGAGCACCGCGTCCCTGCCCGCGGTCTTCCTCTTCAATTCGACGACGGTGAGCCTCCCACGGCTGTCGAGTCCGTAGACGTCTATGAACCCGGATTCGACACGTTTCTCATACTTTATCGGTCTGAACCCATCCTCTATCAGCCTCGGTTCCAGCAGAACCGCCTCCCTCATCTCCTCCTCGCTGGCGTGCATGCAGAACTCCCCCCGATCCACGAGGGGCATGGACGCCACTAGGCTGATGTGGCTGAACGTTATCCTTAGGACCTCCCTGACACCCCTCCTGAAAGACTCTATCCTAAGCTCCCCGTCCACGATTCGGCTCTCAGTTATGGAGCGGGGAGGCTGCCAGTTCACGGGTGAGTGGCCTGTGGGCCTGTGGACGAGGACGGAGCCGTCGGGCTTGAGCACGACTATACGTTCCCCCTCGCCGAGGATCGACCTGGCTCGGCCTTCGTATTCGACTCTGCATCCGCCGACTATCAGCAGGACGTTCCCGGATACGACTGCCTCCCTGACTGCCTTTAGCGTCTCCTCGACCCCTGGCTGGAGCAGTATGCGTGTCCTGCCGACCATCCGAATCCTATTCTGGGTTTTCGATAATATTTAGGCTCCGACCAGCCCGACCCTGCCCAGGTAGTTCATCAGGATCGGCATGACGTCCCTGCCCCTTATCCTCCCCATGCCCCCCACGGCGCAGCTCCTCTCGGAGAAACGCTTCACGTCGTCCCGCCTGACGCACGGGCCGGCCACGGCTATCGGCACGGGGTCCCCTGTGTGCTTCCTGACAGACACGGGCGTCGTGTGGTCGGCCGTAAGGGCGATGTGGACTTCCCTGAGGCTCGTCTCGTCGAGGATTCTGGACACGAGCTGTCTGTCTATGCGCTCTATCATCCTGACCTTACCCTCCACGTTCCCGTCGTGGCTGAGGTTGTCTGTTCCCTTGACATGGACGTACACCAGGTCGAACCTCTCCAAAGCCCTCAAAGCCGCCTCAGCCTTGCCCCTCAGGTTTGTGTCAGCCGAGCCTGTGGCTCCCTCGACGTGTATGGGCTCCATACCAGCCGAGATGCAGACGCCCCTGGCCAGGGCGTTCCCGGCTACGACCGCCGACTTGACGCCGTAGAGTTCCTCAAGGGAGCGTATTTCCGGTAGCTGTCCTGCCCCTCTGAAGATTACGGCGTCGGCTGTGGGGAGCCCCTGTCGTCTACGCCTCTCGTTCTCCGGGTGGTTTTTCAGAACCTCCATGTACATCTCTGACAGCCCGTTCAGTATGTCCGCAGTCCTCCCAGCCTCCGGCGTCCCGTCGAGGGGCTTGACCTTCAGCACAGGAGCCCCCGTCCTGTGGGGGTCGGAGTCGGAGACCATCCTCGACAGGCCGTAGCCCCTCAGCAGCAGGACTGCCCTGTGCTCCGTCGTGTGCTTGAACACGGCCTCCACGTCCGGTCCGATCCTCTTAGAAACCTCCATGAGGGCCTCCTCGAAAGGCCGGCAGTCCAGCCTCCCAGCCCTCCTGTCGACTATGACTCCGTCCCTCACGGTCGCGAAGTTGCACCTGACGGCCACGTCACCTGGCTTGACCTCAAGCCCGGCTCCGAGGGCCTCGAAGACCCCTCGGCCTCTGTACACCTTGAGGGCGTCGTACCCGAGTATGGCCAGGTTCGCCACGTCGCTTCCTGGAGGGATGCCGGGTGATATGGGGTCCATTATTCCGCATACGCCTATGTCTGCCAGGTAGTCCATCGCCGGCGTGTCGGCTGCTTCGAGCGGCGTGGAGTATCCGAGTTCTCTGACGGGTCTGTCCGCCATCCCGTCGCATACGATGATTATGGCCTTCAACGTCCCACCGCTCCGTTTAAATCTTGAGTTACCCGAATAAATGTAAGGCTGCCCATGGAGAAGGATAGGTTCAGCGAGTGGTTCGACGAAGTCCTGTTCAGGGCGAGGATACTCGACACACGGTACCCGGTTAAGGGCTTCTCCGTCTACAGGGACTGGGGTGTCAGGATACTCAGGTACCTGGCCAGGATGGTGGAGGAGGAACTCGAGAAGGATGGACACATACCCGTCCTCTTTCCCGTGGTCATACCCGAGGACCTATTCAGGAAGGAATCCGAGCACTTGAAGGGCTTTGAGGGCGAGGTGTTCTGGATTACGAGGGGAGGCAAAACAGAACTCCCCAGAAAGCTCATCCTCAGGCCCACCTCGGAGACGGCGATGTACCCCATATTCGCATACTGGATCAGGTCCCACGCGGACCTTCCGCTGAAGGTCCACCAGACGGTGACGATATACAGGTACGAGACGAAGGCCACGAGACCCCTGTACAGGATGAGGGAGTTCGTATGGAACGAAGCCCACACAGCCCACAGGACGTGGGAGGAAGCCGAGGAGCAGGTGAGGAAGGCCGTTGAGATGTACAAGCGCATACTCGACCGCGTCGGAGTCAGCTACCTGCTCGTCAAGAGACCGGAGTTCGACAAGTTCGCAGGGGCCGTCTACTCCCTGGCCTTCGACGCCTGGAACCCCGACGGGAAGGTGAACCAGGTCGGAACTGTGCACAACTTGGGGGAGAACTTCTCGAGGGTCTTCGAGATAACGTACGAGGACGTCGGAGGCGTCCACAGGTACGTCGTCCAGACATGCTACGGAATAGGCCTAAGCAGACTGATGGCCGCCATAATAGCACAACACGGAGACGACCACGGCCTCGTGCTCCCCCCGGAGGTTGCTCCCGTACAGGTCGTCGTGGTCCCCATACCCTACAAGGGCCTCGAGGAGCCCGTGAAGGAACACTCAAGGAGGGTCTACGAGACTCTTAGGGACGCTGGGATAAGGGTTTACATAGACGAGGAGGAGAAGACGAGGCCTGGAGAGAAGTTCTACCGCTGGGAGGCGATGGGCGTTCCGGTCAGGGCTGAGGTCGGCCCGAAGGACGTCGAGTCCGACGCTGTGACGCTCGTCAGGAGGGACACTTTCGAGAGGGTTCAGGTTCCGTTGGGCGACGTCGTCGATAGGGTCAGGACTCTGTTCTCGGAGCTTATGGAGAACATAAGGAAGCGGAGCTGGGAGGAGCTTAGGAGGAGGACTATGGACGCTGAGAGCGTCGAAGACGTGGCGAGGGGCTTGAAGGAGGCCAAGATATGCCGTGTGTGTTGGTGCGGCAGGCTCGAATGCGTCGAGAGGATTAAAGAGGAGACGGGTGGGGAGGTTAGGGGGACGCTCTACGAGGTTGAGGAGCGGGCTTGGAGGCCGTGCGTAGTGTGCGGCTCCGAGGCCAAGCAGGTTGTGTACATAGCCAGGGCATACTAACGAAACCGATATATCGGACAACTTCGGTTAATACTCGTCTCAACATGCTCATAGTAGGCTCCAGCCTCGAGGTGGGGGTGAAGGTGGTGTTGGAGGATGGCCCTGAGAAACGTCTGGAAGGGTGGAGGGATGTTCAGGGAGGCTCTCCTATCCCTCCAGTTCGACCTATTCGGGGGTCTCCTAGCGGGGTCGCTCATATACTCGGTCGTCTCAACCATCATACGGTCTCCCTGGCTGATGATGGTGTACCCCGTCGTCCTCACCTCGAGGGGAGCCATAAACGGGATAGTCAGCGGCAGGCTTAGCACAGGCCTACACCTCGGCCTGATAAGGCCGTCTTTCAGGGAGAACACAGACGCATACATGGTCCTCGCATTCTCGACTCTTCTGGCGTCCGTATCGTCGGGCGTGGCCATAGGCGTCCTGGTCGGAGCCCTGTGTGCGGTCTACTATCCCGACGTGGCGTTCCACATCGTCCTGCTGACGTGTGTGGCCATTCAAGGCCTGTCCTTCCTCGTGACGTTTCCCCTGACGTCGGCGATATGCTTCCTCGGGTACAAGGTGGGTGGAAACCCAGACGTGTTCCTGTACCCCATATCGTCCACCCTGGCGGACATATCATCCTCGGCCATATACGCCCTGACGGCGGTGGCCCTGAGCCTCCAGACCGGAACACTGCTCGTCGCCTCGACGGCCGTGTTGCTCACCGCCCTCTCCACGGCCTCCGCAGCCGCCATGGTCAGAAACGGGGAGTACAGGAAGACCTTAGCCGAGGTCATACCGACGGTCATGGCCGTCTCGCTTGTGGGGCTCCTATCCGGGCTGGCCTTGACGTCGATGAGGAGGAGCGTAGAGAGGCATCCATCCATCGTCTTCGTTTACCCAGCCCTGATAGACACCCTCGGGGACGCCGGCTCGATAGTGGGGTCCACGATAACGACGAAGCTCGCCCTCGGGACGACCGAACCCTCGCTGGCCGAGGTGATGCGGGAGAGGGGTGTGATGGCCGACGTGGGCTCGGCCTCGACCGCCATGTACGCCATATACGGCGTCATATCGGCGGCCATGGGGGGTGGGCTGAGGGGGTTGATAGTCGTACTCCTGTGTCAGGCTGTGGCGTTCCCCGTGGTCGTCCTGTTCTCCTCGGCCACAGCCATAGCCACCCACCTGAAGGGGTTGAACCCAGACAACTTCGTCATACCGCTCGAGACCTCCATCACAGACCTGACCGTAACCGTCCTCCTGTCGGTGTTCTGCAACCTCATCCTAGCAGCCTAAACAACGTTCACTCCGGACTCAGGGGCCGGTGGGCTTAGCCCAGGCTTCCGAGGGCCTGTAGGGGGCGTCCAGGAAACGGACGATCTCCATGGCCTTCCTCCTGCCGACTCCCTCGACTGCTGTAAGCTCAGCCTCCGTGGCTGTGAAAACCCTCCTGACCGACCCAAACTTCTTTAAGAGCCTGTCAGCCAGCTTAGGCCCTACCCCCGGAAGGCCCTGGACGGCGAACCTCTGCATCTGGTCGAGCGTGTAGGCTTTGGGCTTGTACCTCGCCTCCACGGCCTCAGCCTTCTCCTGGAGCTTCTTCGCCAAGCTGTATATGAATGCGGCCGTCTG
>CBFDTC010000002.1:0-46241 GCA_965612785.1 Candidatus Bathyarchaeota archaeon | reverse complement strand
GCGGTGGTGGAGGGAAACGTGGAGGTGCTGAGGACGTTCGAGCACCTGTCGACGGAGCTGTTGGAGAGGTTCTCCGACAGACACGCCGTTGTGCCGTGGAGCGGGGGTAAGGACAGCACCTGCACGCTGATGCTCGCCTCGAAGGTGTTCGGGGACAGGTTGACGGCTGTGTTCGTCGACACGGGCCTGGAGTTCGAACACACGCTCAGGTACGTCGAGGAGGTCTCCAGGAGGCTTCGGGTGGACGTGGAAGTGGCTCAAGCAGGTCTCAGGGAGGAGGTTATGAGGAGGGGGCTACCTACCGTCGAGGACAGGTGGTGCACACGGGTTAAGCTGGAGGCCCTTTCCAGGGCCATAAGGAAGGTCGCTGAGGAGGACTCGGTCATAGTGGTCGGAGACAGGGACTCGGAGTCGCCTATGAGGGCGAGGAGGCCGCCGGTGAGAGTGGACCCTCTCACAGGTCTCACGCAGGTGGCGCCCATAAAGCCCTGGTCCACAGCCCTAACCCAGCTCTACCTGGCCTGGAAGGGTATGCCCATAAACCCCCTGTACGAACTCGGCTTCTACAGGATAGGCTGCAGGGTCTGTCCAGCTCTCAGGTCTTGGGAGAGGTTGGTGGCTGGACGGTACGGGATAAGGCTTGAGGTTTGAGGATTTTAAAAATATGACCGTGGTCGAAGCCTTCGAAAAACGCCTCAATACGGAGGGTGCAATCACCCCACATTCGTAGCCCCAGCTCCCTCGCCAGCCCTTCCCCCTACTCGGCGCCATGTATCCGAGCAGCCTACCTCAGCATAAGCTCCTCGAACTTCCTAAGCTCCTCCACAGACCTCTTCACGTCGGCGAACAGGCTCCTGACCTTCTCCACGTCCTCCACGTCCACTACGTCGCTCCCACGGGCCTTCGCAGCCTCGGCCGCCGGTGAGAGGAGCTGGACTACGTACCTCAGCGAGGATTCGACGCCTATCTTCGTCAGGTATTCGAGGGCCTCGTCGGTCAGCTTCACGTTCTCCTCCCTCGCCCTTATCTTCAGTATCTCCCTTATCTCGTCGGCGTTGTAGGGCTTCGTCGTTATTATCAGAAGCCTGTCCAACAGGTCGAGGGGCATCCCGTGGGGAGCTTCTATGTCGGTTCCCCTTATCTTGGTTATCCCCCTGTTGCTTGCCAGGATGATTATCGGAGCCAACTCGCTCTCCATAGCTCGGGAAATGAATGAAAAAGCCTCTATGTCAAGCATATGGATGTCGTCTATGAAAAGAACGCCTGGGATTATCTCTGCTCTCCCCTCCTCGACCATGCGCCTGACCATCTCGTCCACTTCCTGCCTAACCGTCGAGTCTATCTCAGCCTCCCCGCCTCCGAAAAACAACGAAAGCAAACTACCCCTGCGGGACCTCATCTCATCTAAGTCGTGTAGCGTAACCGTGTATACGAACTCCTTTTCCTTCTTTATCGAGCCGTAGGGTCTTGGTACAACCTTCTCGGCCTCAATGTCGTACCGCTCTCCTTTAGCCTCCTCGGATCTTCCCAGCTTTATCACCCTACCGGTTTCGGCGTCTATCTGAATTACGTCCCCTATTCTAACACCCTGGCCTATTAGGTAAGTAGCTATCTCACTCCCAACCGTAAAGGTCTTCTTCTCATCCTTAGTTGCCAGGGTTATCCTAGCACTTTCAGGAACCTGCTGGTACGGGTTGTAAGGATGTCTCGTCGTCTTAACTTCCAAGTCAATTACCTCACCCTCATAGACTGTCCTGAGTTCGTGTATTCGGACTCCTATAGCCTTACGCATCGCTCTCATCAGGACCTCTGTCTTTTTCAACTCGGTGGAGAATATCTCCGAACCGTGCAAAGATATGAACGGAACGTCCTCACCCAGCTCCCTAGTTATGCCCACAGCTATGGCCGTTTTGCCTGTCCCGGGCGGGCCAGCCAATAAGATGGCCCTTCCAGCCATCCTACCCTCCTTTATTAACCTTACGACTATCCCAGCAGCTTCTCTGGCCTCGGTCTGGCCGACCATTCCATCTGCTATGGGTTTAGCTTTGAGGTTCTCATCGAGGCCAAGACCTCTTATATGGCTATGAGCGCCTACCCTTTCGAATCTTCTGACCTCCCTTATGGAGGCCACTTGACATCCCTCCTCGAAGAACCTATATTCATTCGAGTGGAGAGATTTAAGTTTAGTTCGGGTCTCCTTAAGGCTTTATGGGCAACCTAAAGTCCTCCTTAACACTTGTGAGGACCACATGTGTGTTTGTCCTCTCTATGAAAGGCATTGAAAGTAGCTTCTTGGTAAACCTGCTCAGCTCAGCCCTACGCTTAAACTTTGCTATGATTATGGCGTCCGTCTCACCAGTCACGTCGTACACAGCGCAGACAGACGGAATCTTGGCTATCTCCCTCTCCATCTCGAGCAGCCTACCCTTCGACACCGTGACCTCGGTCACCACGGTTATGTCGTACCCCAGCTTCTCGTAGTCCAGTATGGCCGTGTAGCCCTTTATGACGCCCGCCTCCTCCAGAGCCTTCACACGCTTTATGACCGTAGAGACCGACACCCCGACACGTCTTGCGAGCTCCCTGTAGGACGCCCTCGAATCCCTGAGTAGCTCGTTGAGTATACGGGTGTCCAGTTCATCCAGGTCTACCAACGCTCATCACCGAACTATGTGTTCATAATAACGACGTATTAATAAACGTTTGTTAAGAGATTAGGGCGATAGATTCTTATGAACGTTCAAGCAACTTCCTATTTGATAGTCATATGATGCCAAGGAGTCCGGAAGAAGTGGTCAGGGAAGTGAAGAGGTCTGGGATAAAGTACGTCAAGTACCTGATAATAGACATACACGGCGTCCCGAAGGGCGTCACGATGCCCTCAACGTCCCTGGAAAGCGCCTTCGAGAACGGGGTGGGCTTCGACGGTTCCTCCATACCGGGGTACGTGGCGACCGAGTGTAGCGACCTCGTGGCCGTGCCTGACCCGAACACGTTCTTCAGGATTCCCGGGGAAGATACGGCGATGCTGATATGCGATGTCCATCATCCAGGGGGGAAGGTGTTCGAGGGGGGTTGCCGCCAGATCCTCAGGAGCGTTTGTGAGAGGCTGAGGGAAAGGGGGATAGGCGTCTGGGCTGGTTTTGAGTTGGAGTACTTCTACGTCAGGTTGAGACAGGTCGGACTGGAGGCCATGGACAGAGGCATGTACTTCGACTTACCCCCACTCGACGTGGGTGAAAAGCTCAGGCTGAAGACGATCGAGGTGCTGAGGGAGAGGGGCATCGAGATAACGAGGACGCACCACGAGGTCGCTCCAGGTCAGCATGAGATAGGCATAGTGAGAAGCGAGCCTGTGGAGATGGCTGACAAGATGGTGTATGCGAAGCTGACGATTAAGGTACTGGCAAGGAGAAACGGGTACACGGCGACCTTCATGCCCAAGCCCTTCCCAGGGGTGAACGGAAGCGGGTGTCACATCCACATCAGCTTCTACGACCTCAAGACGGGGCGGAACCTGTTCTTCGACGAGGGGGAAGAGTACGGCCTGTCCGAGGTGGGGAGGTGGTTCATAGGAGGCTTGATGAAGTTCGCCCCCTCCATATCCGTCGTGGTGGCCCCAACCGTGAACTCCTACAAGCGCCTCGTACCCCACCACGAGGCCCCCGTCTACGTCTGCTGGGGCTTCGCCAACAGAACGGTCCTTATAAGGGTTCCGACGTACTACCCAGGTGTGGAGGGCTTGACGAGAGTCGAGTACAGGCATCCCGACCCGTCGTTAAACCCGTACCTTGGGCTGGCTGCCATCATACAGGCAGGCCTTTACGGAATCGAACACAAGGTTGACCCCGGAGAACCCTGCTACAGGAACGTGTTCAAGCTCTCCGAGGCCGAGTTGAAAGAGCTGGGCCTGAAGTTTCTGCCCGAGCATTTGGGGGAGGCCGTGGAGAAGTTTGAGAACGACAGCGAGGCGAGGGGCTTTCTCGGGGAGCACGTCTCGAACGCTCTGTGCGAGCTTAAGAGGAGGGAGTTTGAGGAGTACATGGCGTACGTCGGCAAGCCTTGGAAGGAGACCGTAGAAACGGTAACGAGGTGGGAGATAGAAAGGTATCTGGAGAGAGTTTAGCCCGTGAGCGTGAGGGTCAGGGACTTCCACGTGGGAGACCTCGGAAGGGTTCTGGAGATAGAGCGTAGGACTTTTCCGGTTCCCTGGTCAGCACTGGAGTTCCTCCACGCCTACACGTCCGACAGGAGCTCCATAGTCGTGGCTGAACTCGACGGGAAAGTCGTCGGATACGCCGTGTTCGAACTCCAAAGGAGGCGTGGAAAACTCGTTGGACACCTCACCAACCTGGCGGTGGACGAGGCGTACAGGCGTAGGGGAGTTGGGTCAAGCCTTCTGGCCGAATGCCTCAGACGGATGAGGGAGGCGGGATGCTCGACCGTCAGGCTCGAGGTTAGGGAGGGCAACACGGCGGCCAGGGCTTTCTACGAGAAGCATGGGTTTAGGGAGGTGGGGAAGGTCAGGCTGTACTACGGGGACGAGGATGCCGTGGTGATGGAGCTGGAGCTCTAGGGGATTATGGCTATCTTCAGCTCCCTCCTCGACTCTATCAGACGCTTGAAGGCCTCACGTATACGCTCCAGCGGAAGCCTATCCGTTATCAGCGGCTTAACCCTCACGTCTCCAGAGGCTATGAGCCTCAAGGCCCTCTCGAAGTCCCTCGGAGAGGCGTGGAACGAACCCACCACGGACACCTCCCCGTAGTGTATGGGAGCAGCCTCGAAGCAGACCTCAGCCCCGGGTGGGCAGCCGCCGAACTCCAGGACGACGCCACCTTTCTTAGCCATCTTGAAAGCCTGAACCCAGGTCGCAGGCGTCCCGACGGCCTCTATGGCCAAGTCCACCCCAAGCCCGCCCGTCAGCTTCCTGACGGCCTCCACCGGATCTTCCTCCCGGACGTTCACGACCGCGGATGCTCCGAGCCTCTCCGCGTACCTGAGCCTCTCCTCGGATAGGTCGCAGACCACGACCATGTCCGCCCCCCTCAGCAACGCCACCTGGAGGTGCAGCAGCCCTATAGGGCCTGAGCCTATTATGGCGACCGTCCCGCCCCTGAAGCCCGTCCTGTCGGCTCCGTGTAGGACGCATGCCAGGGGCTCCGCCACGGCGGCTTCCTCGAACGAGAGGTGTTCTGGAACCTTCTGTGCGTTCAGCTCGACTATGGGTTTGGGAACCTTTATGTACTCTGCGTAGGCTCCCCACAGCCATGTCCTGTTCTCGCAGAGGTTGTACTTACCCTCCCGGCACATCGGACACTTGAGGCATGGGGCTGAGTTTCCGGCCCTAACCCTGTCGCCTGGCTTGAACTTCTCGACTCCCTCGCCGACTTCGACGACGGTTCCAGCCCACTCGTGTCCGAACACCGTCGGGTACGATATCACGCCGCTCACGTATCCCCTCCTGAATATCTTCAAGTCTGTCCCACACGTGGTGGCTGCTCCGACCTTGACGAGCATCTCGCCCTCGCCGACCTCCGGGATGGGTATCTCCTCAACCCTCAGGTCTCCGACGCCGTACAGCATGGCGGCCTTCATCCTACGCACCTCCACCACCCCCGACCACCACGACCTTTAGGCATTCGGCTCCCCGGGCTGTCTCGAAGGCCTCCGGAGCCCTCTCCAGCGGGTACGTGTGGGTTATCATCTCCCTGGCCTTGACCCTTCCGCGGCTTATGAGTTCCAGAGCCATCCTCGTCTCCACGTGTGAGGCTGAGTAGGATGGTATTATGAATATCTCGTTGAAGAACAGCCTCGCCAGGCTGACCTCCACCACGGCCCCGGGTTCTGAGGGGGCGAAAAGGAGCACGGTTCCCCCACGTCTAACACACCTAAGACCCGTCTCAAAGGCCTCGGGGGACGGAGCCGTCACGACCACCAGGTCAGCCCCCCTACCACCCGTGGCATCTCTGACCACAGAGTCGAACCTCACATCCCGGGCGTTCACGGCCACGTCTGCACCGAACCTCAACGCAGCTTCGACACGGTACTCGCTCAGGTCGCAGGCCGCTACGAAGCCCACCCCCAGCAGCTTCAGGAGCTGTATGTGGAATATCCCAGACGGGCCGGAGCCTATCACAGCGGCTGAGTCCCCAGGCTCCACGCGAACCTTCCTCAGAGCCCTTATGCAACACGCCATGGGCTCTATCAGCGTGGCCTCCTCGAACGAGACGGATTCGGGAATCTTCAGCGTGTCGTGCATGACGTTCTCCCTCTGAGCCACGAACCTCTCCGCCATGCCGCCAGGCCTTATGTGGGTCTTCCTGAACATCGGGCAGAGCGTGTAGCTTCCATGCGTACAGTAGTGGCAGGACATACAAGACACGTGGTGGTGGACGAAAACCCTGTCGCCTGGCTTGAACTTCTCGACTCCCTCACCCACCTCCAACACGACTCCGGACGGCTCATGTCCAAGCACAAGGGGTGCTCTGGGCTCTATGTACCAGTCCATCAGGTCTGAGCCGCATATCCCGCAGGCCTTCATCTCGACGAGTATTTCCCCGGGGCCTGGCTGTGGTTCCTCGACTTCTTCGACCCTCAGGTCGCCTCTTCCATGGTACACAAGGGCCTTCAACACAGAATACTCGTCTCGCTTAGGACGTAAAAGGCTTGACGGCTGGTAACTGATTTATTGCGATTTTGGATAATTCCCTTTGACATGTACATCGTGAACTCCAAGGACGTCAAACCCTACCCCCTAAAAAACTGCAGAGGCGTGTGGGTCCGGTACCTGCTGCATGCAGGCGTGGGAGCAAAGAGGATACAGCTCAGGCTCTTCACGGTCGAACCCGGCTTCTCGACGCCCTTGGAAAGGCATGAACACGAGCACGAGGTATACGTTCTCAGGGGTGTAGGCGTACTTCGTGGGGAGGAGGGTGAGGTCGAGGTAAAGCCCGGCGACGCCATCTTCATAGCGTCGAACGAGCTCCACCAGTTCGTGAACACTGGGGAGGAGCCCCTGGAGTTCCTCTGCACCAAGGAGACGGACAAGCCTCCTGAAGTCCTGGCGTGAGGTGGTGTCGTGTGGAAGTCGGCAAGCTGTTGAGGATGTACGAGAAGATGTTGGAGATAAGGAAGTTTGAGGAAGCCATAGCGGACCTCTACTACAAGGGACTCGTACCGAGCTCCGCACACCTGTACATAGGCCAGGAAGCCGTCGCCGTGGGCGTGTGCCAAGCCCTTAGGAAGGGGGACCTCGTGATCACGACTCATAGGGGACACGCCCACAACATAGCCATGGGAGTCCCTATGGACAGGGTCGCCGCCGAGATACTGGGGAGGGCCTACGGAACATGCGGAGGCAGAGGCGGGTCGATGAGGGTCTCAAGCCCTGAACACGGCGTCGTGTACGCGTGTCCGATAGTAGGCTCCAACATACCGATAGCCGCTGGGATGGGATGGGCCATAAGGATGAGAGGCGAAGACAGGGTTGTGGCATGCTTCTTCGGAGACGGAGCCGCCAACATAGGGGCGTTCCACGAGGGACTCAACCTGGCGTCCATCTGGAAGAGCCCGGTCGTGTACGTGTGCGAGAACAACCTGTACGCCCTGTCCGTCAGGACGGCGAGGGTCACCTCCGTGGAGACGATAGCCGAGAGGGCGGCGGCGTACAACATCCCGGGAGTCGTCGTAGACGGAAACGACGTGGTGGCCGTGTACGAGGAGGCCGTCAAGGCCGTGGAGAGGGCGAGGAGGGGTGAGGGACCCACGTTGATGGAGTGCCGGACTTACAGGTGGCTCGGACACCACGCGGGAGACCCTGGAACCGCTTACAGGACCCGGGAGGAGGTTGAGGAGTGGAAGGCCAGGTGTCCGATAAAGCGTATGAGGGAGAGGCTTATGGACATGGGCCTGTCCGAAGATGTGGAGCGCATAGAGGCTGAGGTGTCCAAGCGTGTCGAGGAGGCCGTGGAGAAGGCCCTCAACAGCCCATACCCGTCTCCAGAGACCCTGATGGACTACGTGTACTGAGGTGGTGGACATGCGTGAGATAACGATGATACAAGCCCTCAACGAGGCGCTCAGGGAGGAGATGAGGCGGGACCCGACGGTCGTCGTGATGGGTGAGGACGTAGCCGTCCTCGGCGGCATATACAGGGTAACCCAAGGCCTACTGGACGAGTTCGGCCCCAACAGGGTCATGGACACCCCGATATCCGAGGAGGGTTTCGTGGGGGCTGCGATAGGCATGGCGCTGATGGGCTTCAGGCCCGTAGTGGAGATAATGTATGCAGACTTCATGGCGTGCTGCATGAACCAGATAGTCAACTTCGCAGCCAAGATGAGGTACATGACGAACGGGAAGCTGAAGGTCCCGATAGTCATCCGAGCCATGATGGGACACGGAAGGGGACACGGGGGAGAACACTCGCAGGTTCCCGCAACCTGGTTCCTGAACGTCCCTGGGCTGAAGATAGTCACACCCTCGACGCCCTACGACGCAAAGGGCCTGCTGAAGTCCGCCATAAGGGACGACAGCCCCGTCCTGTTCTTCGAGCCCTACGTCCTGTACAGGGTTAAGGGACCCGTACCGGAGGGGGAGTACACCGTAGAGATAGGGAAGGCGGACGTGAAGCGCAGGGGGGACGACGTGACCGTCGTGGCGTTCTCGGCGATGGTTCCGAGGGCTCTCGAAGCCGCTGAAAGGCTGTCGGAGGAGGGTATAAGCGTCGAGGTCGTAGACCCGAGGACGCTCAGACCCCTGGACAAGGAGACCATACTCGACTCGGTTAGGAGGACGAACAGGCTCGTGACCGTCGAGTACTCGCCGAAGACGTGGGGCATGGGGGCGGAGGTGTCCGCCATGGTGGCCGAGGAGGCCATAGAATACCTCGACGCCCCGATAGTGAGGGTTGCCGCTCCAGACGTCCCCGTCCCCGTGAGCCCGCCCCTGATGAAGATGACCGTCCCGACCGTCGAGTCGATAGTCTCGGCCGTCAAGTCGGTCGTGGGGGTGTAAGGCTTTGAAAAAGGTGATCATGCCGAGGATGGACGTCGACATGGACAGCGGAGTCGTCGTGGAGTGGCTGAAGTCCGAGGGAGAGGAGGTCAGGGAGGGGGAGCCCATCGTCAAGGTGATGAGCGAGAAGGTGACCTACGAGGTGCCGAGCCCAGCGTCGGGAAAGCTCTACAGGTGCGTGGTCAAGGCCGGTGAGGAGGTACCCGTGGCCACCGTCATAGGCATAATCATGGAGGAGGGAGACACTGTCGAGGAGCTCGAAAAGGCCGTCGAGGAGGCCAAGGCCGCCGTCAAGCCGGCTGCGAAGGAGGAACGCAGGGTTTTGGCCACCCCCATGGCCAGGCGCCTGGCCAGGCAGTACGGCATAGACCTGACGAAGGTCGTCGGAACAGGGCCTGGGGGTAGGATAACCAAGGAGGACGTGCTAAGGCTCGTGGAGGAAGCCAAGGCCGTGGGTCCCAAGGTCGCCCGTGTGATACCGCTGACGGGGTACAGGAAGTCCTCCGCTGAGAGGCTTGCAAGGAGCTTCAGGGAGGCGCCACACGCATCCGTATCCACTGTCGTGGACATGACGGAGGCCGTGAGGCTGAGGGAGGAGCTGAAGGGGAAAGGCGTCAGGGTGTCGTACACGGCCATGGTGGTCAAGGCGGTCGCCAAGGCCCTCAGGGAGCATCCGGAGGTGAACTCGACCTACGAGGACGGCGTCGTGAAGGTGTGGGGGGACGTGAACGTGTGCGTCGCCGTGGCCACGGACGAGGGCCTAACGGCGCCTGTAGTCAGGCAGGCCGATAAGCTCGGACTGAGAGAGCTCTCAGACGCCATAGACGACCTGGCGGAGAGGGCGAGGGCTAAGAGGCTTGAGAAGAGAGACGTGGAGGGAGGGACGTTCACCGTTACGAACCTCGGGATGTACGGTGTCGAAACGTTCACGCCTGTGATAAACCCACCCCAGGCAGCGATACTCGCCGTCGGGAGGATAGCCAAGAGGCCCGTGGTGGTCGGGGACTCCCTGGAGGTTAGGGACACGGCCGTACTGACACTCACGTTCGACCACAGGGTTCTAGACGGCGTCCCAGCCGCCGAGTTCCTTTCGAGGGTCAAAGAGCTGCTCGAAGACCCCTCCTGGATGACCTAGCGGACACGTACAGCTGGACCGGATGCACCGTGGGAAACCTGTAGGTGATCTCACGGACCTGTGGAAGCCTCTCCTCCAGGACCTCCCTGGTTATGGCGTAGGACTTCCTGTACGAGACCTCTTCGCCGAAGACTGTTAGGGCAACCTTCACCAGAAGTAGGGACAGACCCACAGTTACGTTCCCCGCCCCGAGCAGGGCTCCACCGAAGAACAGGAGCAGGTCCTGCAGCGCCTTACACAGCTGGTTCACCGTGTTGTAGAACCTGGAGTCTATGCGTGGCTTGAGCGTTACATACGACCCAGACATGGGGTTGAACACCCTTCGTCTCACGGGAGACACTCCCCCTCTCTTTATTCTCTGAGTTGCCCCGACTGTTTAGATGGGTATCTGCACACAGCTGTGTAATGAGGGTTGAGGCCGGCTGGCTGTGTCTGAGTCAGGGTTGTCGAAACGAGGTTTACGCATGGGCTAAACCATGCCCTTCGGGTGGATGGAGGTTTCAACGTATGAGCCAAACAGCGTCGTAGAGCTGGGAACAAATATATTGTTGAGAAGCCTAAAAGTAGGAGGTTCGATGTCCTCGAGGTTCGAGCGCAAGGTCAGGATTGTGGAGGAACTCGTAGAGCTGATGAAGAAGTACCCAGTCATAGGCATAGCAAGCCTGTCGAGGATAAGGGCAAGAGACCTTCAGGAACTCCGGAAGATACTCAGACCCTACATGAGGCTGAAGTGCGCCAAGAACACGCTTTTCAGGATCGCTGCGAGGAAGGCTGGGCTTAAGAACCTGGAGGGGCTGGAGCCATTCTTGAAGGGGGAGAACCTGTTCATCTTCACCGACATGAACCCGTACAAACTCAACATAACGCTCGAGAAGACGAAGGTAAAGACCGAAGCAAAGCCCGGAGACGTGGCTTCAGACGACGTGGTCATACCAGCCGGAAACACGGGGCTGCCTCCAGGCCCGATAATAAGCAAGTTGTCCTCACTCGGAATACCGACGAGGATAGAGAGCGGGAGCATATGGGTCGTCAGGGACACAGTCGTCGTAAGGAAGGGGGAGGTCATAAGTCACGACCTGGCTGACATACTGAAGAGGCTTGGCGTGAAATCCGTGGAGGTCGGCCTGAGCCTCAAGGCGGCCTACGAGGACGGCGTTGTCCTGTCCAAGGAAGACCTGACGATAGACCTGGAGGAGGTTAGGGCGAGCATAGAGGAGGCGTACGCCCACGCCCTGGCCGTCTCGGTGGAGGCTGGGTACGTGACGCCTGAAACAGTCACACCCATAATCCTGACAGCCCACACCAGGTGCCTGAACCTCGCCATCCAAATAGCCTACCCATGCCCTGAGACGCTGCCGCACCTCCTGGCCAAGGCCGAGGCGGAGGCCATGAAGCTGGCTGAGGCCGTCGGAGAGGCTTAGGGAAAGCGGATGCCCCCTCCCAGACATGAAACCCTACTCCATCCCAGCGTGACCGTGGGCTTCGTCCACCAGCGAAGACTCAGGCTGCCAAGCCGACTACACGTAGAGCTCTCTGCACAGACTCCAGTGGAACAACGCCAAACCCGTCTCAAGACCCTCCGGATTTAAGCGTCCTGAGACGGTTTGCATGCCTTTCAACCCAACCTCGGATGTACCTCGAGTAGACCGCAAGGAGGGGGGAGTGGCCGAGAACCCTGTCCTTCACCACGAGCGTCGTGACCGGGGCCCTGGAGAACATCGTGAAGAGCATGTCGTGTCCGACGCAAAGGCCCATTATGACGTTCACGTCCGTCCCAGCCTCGTTCAACACAGCGGCCTGACCCACGGGGTTACAGGCAGCCTCGAACACACCCTTCCTGAGCTTCGAGTCCTCCCCTACCAGCCTGGACTTGTCCAAGGCTCCGCACTTACACATAACCGAGCACACCTCAAACCCGGCTTTCCTGAGAAGCTTGGCCACTTCCTCAGCCTCCCTCTTCAACCCTACACAGAAAGCCAAGCCTATCCTCCTGAAACCCATCTCGCTACAGAACTCCATCAGCTCCAGGATGCGTGGCTTAGTCGGCCTGAACTCCCCATCCTCGGATGTGTAGGCGTTTTTCTCAACCCTGGAGGAAGCTTCGTAGAGTCTCTTGACGTCCTCACGGCCGTAGAGGGTCTCAGCCTCTCTGAGCACCTCCTCGAAGGCCTTCATCGTACAGCCGTCTGGAAGCTTGTCCAGGTCTCCGTGGTAGCATGAGATGTAGGGACACTCTGCGCACATGGGTTTACGGCTCTTCATACACCACATCAACGTCCAGTTAGGACATAAACGCTACTTGGCTGGGCACCTGGGGTCCCGCTTGTACCACCGGCATATGTAGCTCCTCTTACACGTACCGTCCTTCCTCGTCATCCAGTTCGGAAGTATCGGACACCTGACCGGACCCTTCTTGGCCTTCTGGGACTTCTTCGACACGGCCTCTCACCCCGAGGCTAGAGCTGAGGCCTGAATATCTCCCGGACGCGGCTCCTAAGCCTGTTTCTCAGCATCTGGAGCACCTTCTCCCCGTCCGCCTCCTCGAAGCACTTGAGGTGGATCTCCCCGAGTATCCTACCCTTGAATTCGAAAAATCCGCCACCAGCCACCTCGACGTGTCTGCCTACGTCCACTACTACGGTCCTCTCCCCGTCCGTTATCTCCCTGCCGCATATGGCACACTTCAAGGGAAATCCACCTCAAACTTAGAAATACGTGAGAAATAAAATTGTTTTCCATCACCGCCAGAGAAACCAGCCTAACTCACTCCTCAAGACGCCGAGCCTGGCACCCCTGAGGAACGACAGGTACGGGGCGACAACTATGGGAGCCACCGCCAACGAGGCGGGGGTCAGGATAGGCTCAACCTGCCACGCCACCAGAGAGGAGATGAGGGAAGCCGTCACGGTGAGGATCGTCCACACGCCTATCCTACACACAGCCCACAAGGGCTTTCCGAGGCCGGGCATCAGGGAGGCCGACAGCCACAGAGACGGTAGGACCACGAGCGGTACGGTCAGCGGCAGGGCCGTCGGCGGGCTTAGGAGCCACAGGAACGGAACGTACATGAGCACGATTGCGAATAGGGGCACGATCACGCTTCTGCCGTCCCTGACACGGGTGAGGACGGACTCCGCGTGGCGTCTCAGCTCCTCCGGCGGGTTCGGGTCGGACAGGACGGATGAGGCCACGGCGTAGGAGACTTCGAGGGCTGACTTGACGGCCTCACGCCCAGAGTGTTTGGCCTGTACCTTGTCGAGGAACTTGAGCGTCTCCCGTCTTCCCACGGGTCTCTTGAGGCTTATCTCGTCGAGGAGGGATAGAAGCGACACCCTACTGCAGGCGGCCTCGACGGAGTCGTGGGCCTTCTTGTCCTTGGACGGACTTGGGATGAAGCCGTCCTGGATGTAGTGCAGCGTCCTCCCCAGCCTCCTGACGGCCTTCCTGGCCTTCCCTTCGAGCCATAGGCGTCTGGAGGACTCCACCATACGCCTGAGCCTCCACCTCGGAAAATCGTGGTGCTTGAGCCTCACAACCTTCGGCCTTATCTTCCCGCTGTAGGTTACGCGGACCGTGACCGTGTAGTCCGGGGAGACGTCGGGCGACTTAGCGCACTCTTTGAGCTCGGACAGGAGCTCCCCATCCAGGCCCAACAGCCTCCCCACGGCGTCCGTGATGGCCTCGTGGGTTCTCCAGTTCAAAGCCTACTTCCACCCGCCGGAGAGGAACTCCTTGACGGCCTCCTCACACCTTTCTATGAACTCCCCCTCCAGCCCGGCGGGTACGATAACGCTCCCAGCTACGGAGTGTCCGTCTGCGACGCCTCCTATGGGCTCGGATGCTCTGCGGAGAAGGTCCACTACGCTGGGCATCCTGCCGACGGATATCAGTTCCCTCAGCTTCTTGGGGGCTCTGACTGAGAACTTCGTGAACTCCCTCTCAAGAGAGCCCCATCCGGGAACCTCCCGTGGAACCCTCATCGAGACGAATATGTACTTGTTGGGGTCCACGGGCCGTCCTCTGTAGCTTATCATGCTCGCAAACGTCCCCACGGCCTTCGTGCCGAAGCCCTCGAAGACGTTCCCAGAGTCGAGGTACTGTATGTGCTCGGTCACCTTCGTGAAGCCCTTTCGGTACAGGATTGCCAGGAGCCTCTTGTTCGCCTTCTTACGCCTCTCCTCAGCCTCCCCAACGGCCTTAACGGCCTCCTCGAAAGGCCCCTCCAGGCACATCCTGACTCCGAGGGATGGACCCCCGGAGTAGTACAGCGTCGAGCCGAGTACCTGGAGCATGCTGAACAGCCTCTTCACGGTCACTCCGAACCGGGTTATCACGTAGTCCCTCCCCCTCTCCTCGACGACGCCGAACTTCAGGGCCTCCCCGAGCACCTGGAGGTTTAAGCCCCGGTATTCGCCTGGTATTTCGCAGCTTCCTGTGAGGGCCAAGTATGACAGAGACCTGTTCTCGGGGTTGAGCTCCCTACAGAACAGGTAGCAGCACGTCGCTCCGGAGAAGTCCGTCTCTCCGACGTACCCGAACCTTTCGAGGTTGAGGTCTACGACCCTCTCGTCCCACGCCTCCTCGGGGTCGTGGTGGTCGAGTATTATCGTCAGGCACCTACCCCTGTTGTACTCGGATATCATGCCCGCGTGTGATGAACCTATGTCGCAGTAGAAGACAACCCCGCTCCAGGTTGAGTGTATGGATGAGATGACCTCAGGGTAGACCTTCTCCAGGCATGTAAGCCTGGGCTTAACACCCTCCCTCTCGAGGGCGGCCTTGACGAGGGCTCCTGAACAGAGGCCGTCGGCGTCGTTGTGGTGGACGACCAGGGCCTCCTCGTAGCCGCCTGACCGGAGCTCCCGTATGGCTTTCGAACACTCCTCCTTGAACCTGTCGAAGCCCACGTTCAATTCTTCCTCAGCCAGGCAGATCAACGTTTCCACAGACGCACGTGGCCTCAACCTTGCTCATGGCCTCGAACCTGGCGAGCGGGTTGGACTTCGAGGACGACGGATACACTTCTGGGATTACCCTGACCCATATGGGGAACCTACATTTTAGGGCTGTTCCCTTGACTATCGCCTCACCCTGCGGGAGGTTTCCGAGGAGCCTAGTGAACTCGTCCCCCACCACCTCGCTCAGACGACGCTTGTCCAGGTCCTCCAGCGAGTGGCATATCACGTTGTTGGCACACTGCGTTATCAGCGTCTTGTCCACCGTGGAAAGCCTCTGCGTGACCACCCAGAGGCCGACCCCGTTCCTTCCTCCGTTGGTGGCTATCTCCTTGATGACGGATAGGAGCTTAGACCTGCTCTCCTTCGTCCCCACGTCGAACATACCGTACTGAGGGGCGTAGTACATGGCCTCCTCCAGGACTACGACGCATCCGAAGGCCGGGTTCTCCAACGCCTCGTCCATTATCCTCCGTAGAGCCTGGGCTATCACCAGGTGCTTCTGCGACCACGTGTCCCTGCCGTCCGAAAGGTCCATTATGACCACCCTGAAGTCCCTCAGAAGCATCACGGGGTCAACGCACTCCAGAGAACGCTCTGGGAGGAGCTTCGAAGACTCCAGGCTCCTCATGACGGAGGACTTGTACTTCTCAAACTCGTACTCATCCTTCCTGAAGCCCACGTCCTCCGGGGACAGCAGGGAAACCGCAGACAGCAACGTCTCCTTAGTCGGCTGACGGCCGGAGGCCTTGACTGCCTCGAACGCCCTCAGGAGTATCTTGGAGGTCCACCACCCCCTGTGCCAGCCGAACTCCGCCAGGAGATCCTCGACGGAGACCTGGCTCGGGTTGAAGAACCTGAACCACGGAACCCTCACAACCTCCTCACCCAGCTTCTCAGAAAGGGCCGTGTATTCGCCGTCCTTGTCCACGATGAAGAACCTCACAGGCGGGTTGAGCATCGCAGCCCTGCACACCATGGCCACGGCGGTGGTCGTCTTTCCGGAGCCGACGGAGCCGCATATCAGGCAGCACTGTCTGATCAGGTGGTACATGTCGAGCTCGACTTCGAGACCGCTGTTCAGGTCGTACCCGAGGAATATGCTCCACCCGCTGTTGGGCTTCGTGAACTTGGCGACCACCTCCCTGTCAGCCTTGTACACGGGTGTGTTGGGCTTCAGGTGGTGTCTGAGGGGCCTCAGCCTACCATCCTCGTCTATCCAGCCCCACTGGTAGGCCGAGGCGTGTACCGTAGTGTCCTCGTCATCCTCCAGGAAGCCTCCGTCCCTGAGCAGGGCCTCCTCGTAGCCCCTAACCCTCTTCCTCGAGTAGACCTCGGTGACCTGGTACACGACGGGTGAGCCGTTCTTCGGGTGTCTGACGTAGAGCAGGGAGCCTCTGACGACCTCGGCGTCCCTGAGCAGAACCACGTCTATCCTGTCCGAAGAGTACTCTCCAGTCGGGCTGTACGTGTACCCTACGGGCTCATCATCCACGAACCCTCACCCCACACCGGAGCTGCGAATGAGGGTGCTCCGTACATCCTGCTCACCTTCGAAACTGCGTCGAGGTAGACCTCGGCCATGAACTGCTTGGAGACCCTCACCTCCTCGTCGGCCCTTACTATGGCCAGCGGTATCCCAGACGTGTAGCTGGTGGCGTAGCAGTAGTCGGCTATCTCCTCCACGAACTCCAGCGAGAAGGACGGCATGTCTATCCTGACGGGGGGGTTGAGCCAGCTCCTGGAGAACCTGGCGTAGAAGCTGTACACCGGGTACTCCAACAGGTTCATGAAAGAGGATGAACCCGTAACCCTCTCCACAGCCGCCATGGGGGAGAAGATGTCCGTCCTCTCCCCGGCCCTCATACAGTGGAGGAGCAGGAACGAGTCCGGGAGCTTGGTCTCCTCCCGTAGGCCGAGGTGGTATATCAGGAACCTTGCGGAGGCCCTCTTGACGACGCCAGCCACGGGTATGGACCTCTCCTCACAAAGCCTGAGAAACCTGTTCACGTTGTCGAAGAGGAGCTCCCTGTCCACCTTCCTCCCAACCCTGCGAAGCCACCCACTGAAGGCCAGGGGACCGTCCACGAGTACGAGCTCCACACGGTCTCCGAACCTCTCGATGAACTTTATGGCGGTCTCGTAAAGCTTGGCCTCCCTCCTCACGCTGAGTATGCCCTTAAACTTCTCGGATGAAACCGTGTGTGGAAATGTTATGACATCGGGTTCTGTGAAGAACCGTCTACCCTTAGGAAGCATGTAGACAAGGGCGCTCACGACACCGAAAAACTTCGACAACAGCGGAAGCCTGTGACCTCCTGCATCCACCCCTGCGACGGAGTTGAAACACATCCTCTTTTTCATGGGCAGAAAGTCTACAAAGTTCCTTATTCTTCTGGAAACTTTCATTATTTCATCCCTATCGGCCTTAACGCCGTTTAAAAGTTCCCTTATCACCACATTCCTCAGCGTAAGGCAAAGCTTAGAATAGGCAGACCCATCCGGGCATCCCTGACAAGTCGATAGTCCGGCTTCCGACATGTGTACCGTCCACCGTGCGAGCTTTTCCAAACTAAACCTTTCCCATATCACATATAAACTTGTCGGTGTAACGAGCAACCTTTCTCAAAATCTGGCTTTCATTTATATATTGAGAAATGTTGTTGCTCTGCACAACGGTTGTTTTTGGCTTTACCGAAAGTTTAGAAAATTTAATAAAGTCTTGGCTCTGTTTATCTGTTGGTGTACTGGGATGGGTGAGGAGGTTAGCCTTAGGGATAGGGTTTTCAGGGAGCTCCTCCTACACCCGGACTACGGCCCAAGCGAGATGGCCAAACACCTGAACGCCAACTACAATTCCGTCAAGGCCGTGTACGGGAAGCTGTGCGCCGAGGGGTTCCTTGTGAGGGAGGGACGTGGCAAGTACACGCTCAACATACCGAGGATGATCCTGGACCTCTATGAGAGGTTGAAGAGGTTGGAGGGGTAGAGGGATGAGCGAGCTGGCTGAGAGGATACTGGAGGAGCTGGACCCAGACACGAGCCTGTTCAAGGTCCTCGTCTACCTGTCCTTCAAGGGGCCTTGCAGACCTGCGGACATATCCAAGGAGACGGGAATAAAGCCTGGAACCGTCAGACCGGCTCTTAGGGACCTGCTGGAGAAGGGGTTCGTGGAGCAGGTTTCCGAGGGAGTTTACAGGTCTCTCGTGCCTTTCACGGACATGGTAGCCCTGGTGTTCAAGAAGATAAGCGGGAAGTAGCTTGGGGTTCGTATGGAGGCCGAGGTTTCCGAGGGGCTCAGGAGCCTCAGAAGGTCCAAGACACAGAGGAGGGTGCTCATGTGCCTAATAAGACATGGCAGGCCGATGGCCACCAAGGAGATAGCCAGGGAACTCAACCTCACAGAGAACGCAGTCAGCATAGCCCTGATGCACCTCAAGAGGAAGGGTCTCGTGGAGAAGGTGTCCAAGGGGGTGTACACGTACAACCTCGGAGCCATACTGGCCCCGATAGTCGAAGTCTACCTTTCCTCGGAGGGAGGGAAGCGTGGCTGAGCTGGAGGAAGCCCTGGACAAGCTGGGCTTGAAGTCCGTATCGTTCAAGATACTCTGCTACCTGACGTTCAGGCAGACGCCGGCAAAGCCCAAAGACGTGTTGGACGCCATCAGTGGCGTCAGCCCTTCCACGGTCAGGGCTAGGCTGAGCGAGCTCAGGAAGATGAACCTCGTCGAGGTGGGCCCTGAGGGATACGTCTCTAAGGTTACCGCCCACGACATCTTAATGAGGCTATACAGGGAGATAATCAAGAAGATGGAGGCTGGAAGATGAGCGAGGACATGAAAGAGGCCGTGGAGGCCCTGTTGAGGCTTCCGAGGGCTCCCACACAGCTTAAGGTTCTGTTCTACCTCCTCGAGTCCGGCAGGTCGATGACGATAAAGGAGATGGCTGAGAGGCTCGGGATGACGAGGAAGGCTGTGGAGAGGGCTGTGGACAAGCTCCACAAGAAGGGCCTCGTAGAGAGGTCGAGGTACATGGAGGGACACTACAGGTGTAGCATCAGGAAGATGGTCACATACCTGATAGCCGCATGTACGGAGCTCCGCAAGAGCTTGGATGAGCTGTCTGAGAAGGGATAATCGGCACAGCCTCCATCAACTCCTGAAGCGAAGCGTAGACGGTGAGCGTCTTGGAGAAGCTGATACTGACGATAGACGTGGGGACGACCGGGACGAAGGTGTGCCTCTTCGACTTAAACGGGAAACTCTTGTCAAGCTCCTACGTAGAATACGGACTGAAGATCCGCAAACCAGGATGGGTTGAACAAAGCCCCGAGGAGTGGTGGGAAGCGGCAAAAAGGGGCATAAAAGACGTCATCACGAAGGCGGGTGTAAGCCGGGAGCGGGTTAAGGCGGTCGGCGTCACGGGCCAGGGTCCGTCTCTGATACCCGTGGCCGACGGGAGACCCCTCCGGGATGCCCCACTCTGGATGGATGTGAGGAGCATAGCCTCCTTCAAGAGGCTGAGTGGGAGGCTCGGCGTAGGCGTGAGCCCGTTCGCAACGTCTCTGTTGCAGGCTCTCTGGATTATGGAGGAGCAGCCTGAGACGTACCGCAGGACTGAGTTCTTCCTGGAGAAGGCCTCAGACTACATCTCTTACAAGTTGACGGGTGAGCCGTGCTGGACCATCCTGATACCCTACGACGGGTTCTTGGAGGCTTTCAGCAGGGTGGGGCTGGACGTCGAGAAGGTACCTGAGATGAGGAGGAGCGACGAATGCGTCGGGCAGGTTTCGGAGGAGGCCTCTAAGGAGACGGGGTTGAAGGCAGGGATACCCGTCGTGAACGGAGGGGCTGATGGAATCTGCTCCATGTACGGGACTGGGGTGAGGGAGCCGGGTCAGGCTTCAGTCGTCTTAGGAGCCTCCACGTGCGTGGACGTGTGCCTAGACCGGAAGCTTGTGGACAGCCGTGGACGTGTCTGGACCACCTACAACCTCGTCCTCGGTAGGTGGGTCATGGCCGGATGCACGAACACGTCGGGAGCCGCCTACAGGTGGCTTCAGAAAGCCCTCTACAGCCGTGAGGTTTCGGAGCTCGGGAGCGAGGAGACGTACAGGCTCATGGACAGGGAGGCAGAGGGGGTTGAGGCCGGCTGTGAGGGGTTGATATTTCTCCCCTACCTGCACGGGGAGAGAAGCCCTGTCTGGGATGCCTACGCCAGGGGCGTCTTCTTCGGGGTTTCCATAAACCACACCCGGGGACACTTCGCCAGAGCCCTGATAGAGGGGTGCGCCATGGCCCTGTACGACATCGTGAACGCCATGGAAGAGGTTGGGGCTAGGGTTGAGGATGTGAGGATGTGCGGTGGGAGGGCGAAGAGCAGGGTGTGGAGACGCATATTCACGGACGTCCTCGGAAGGCCTACGCTAATCCCAGAGGTACAGGATTCAGCCTCCCTCGGGACGGCCGTGTTGACGGCCTACGCGACGGGAGTCTACGGCAGCATGGGTGAGGCCATGGACAGCATGGTCAGGTTCTCGGAGAGGGTTGAGCCGGACATGTCCAGACACAGGGCTTACAGGAAGATCTACGGCGTGTACAGGGAGCTCTACCCGAGGCTTAAGGACCTATTCAGGAAACGAACTTCCTGACGAATGAGAGGAAGCCGCCGTTCCCTGCCAGGGCCCCCATCAG
Organism: Candidatus Bathyarchaeota archaeon; assembly: GCA_965612785.1. Taxonomy (GTDB): domain Archaea; phylum Thermoproteota; class Bathyarchaeia; order TCS64; family CBFDTC01; genus CBFDTC01. The sequence goes on along the minus strand of CBFDTC010000002.1, from coordinate 25,439 downwards.
GACTGATATGAAGCCTATCTCTATCCAGGCCTTAACGAGTATCGGCGTCAGCAGTGCGATGAGGAAGGCGGCCGTCTCGGAGGGGAGGAAGACCGGCACGAGGACACGGAAGAGGAACACTGTGAACACGCATTCAGGCACGTAGCCCAACATGGATATCAGAACGGTCCTCTTAGACGGAAACGGTCCACCACTCGGGAGCAAGGTCTTCGAGAGGAAGCCTGTCGTTAAACCCGTCAGGGCCTTGCCTACGGGTAGACCGAAGAGACCGAGGGGTCCGAGAACCCCGCCTATGTACCCAAAGTATATGGCAGGCCCTATCCCAACCAAGGCCCCGACGACTGCTCCGAGTATGGGGCCGCCGTATATGGCCGCTATGTACGTCGCGACGTGGGATAGGTCTAAGGCAACCTGGCCTGTCGTGAATATGGTTTGGGATGCGATGAAAAGGGCGTTTCCGAGGGCCGCCATCATGGCTATAAACGCCGTGGCCTTGGCTTTCGAGCTCATGGCAAACTCGTATTAGAATGAGGATACACCATAAATAGTTTATTCAGGCTATGGTTTGAGGGAAGCTCGATAACGTTTTTATTGCCTCGAACATTTGTTTGTGGTCGAAACAGGATGCCGACGTGGAGGTACTCGGTCTCGGAGCTGGACCCCGACAGGACAGCCTTAGCCAGCGGTAGGGACCTGAGGATTTCGTACAAGGCCGCCGTCGAGGTTTGCAACGCCATAAGGGGGATGATGCTCCAGGATGCCAAGAGGTTCCTGGAGGAGGTCATAGCCAAGAAGCGCCCCGTCCCGTTCAGGAGGTTCAAGAAGAAGCAGGCTCACAGGCGTGGCCTTCAAGGCTTCTACGCGGGCAAGTATCCCGTGAAGGCGGCCAAGGAGATACTGAAGGTCTTGGAGAACGCGGAGGCGAACGCGGACTTCAAGGGCCTGGACACGGAGAGGCTTAAGATAATACACATAGCAGCTCAGAAGGGAACCAAGATTAGAGGCTATATGCCACGGGCCTTCGGAAGGGCCTCTCCCTGGAACGAGCAGCTGACGCACATAGAGGTGGTGGTGGAGGAGGTTTGAGTAGGCTGAGATACTTCATAGAGAAGGCTAAGCTCAGGATGAAGCTTGAGGAGTACCTGGCGGAGAAGTACAGCGACGCAGGTTTCGGAGGGGTCACGATAACCGAAACCCCACTCGGAACCTACGTGGTCCTCCACGTCATGAGGCCTGGGAGGATAATCGGGAGACACGGCACGGGCATAAAGGAGCTCGCCGAGGAGCTTGAGACGAAGTTCGGGTTGAAGAACCCTCAGATAACCGTCGTCGAGGTGGAGGTTCCGGAGCTCAACCCGTACATAATGGCCTCACGGATAGCCTCAGCCTTGGAGAGGGGTGTCCACTACAGGAGGGCCATATTCTGGGCCCTTAGGCGTATAATGGAGGCTGGGGCTATGGGGGCTGAGATAGTCGTCAGCGGTAAGTTGAGGAGCGACAGGTCGAGGTTCGAGAAGGTCACGGCCGGGTACCTGCCGAAGGCTGGGGAGCCTGCCATGAGGTACGTGAGGAAGGCCACCGTTCACGCTAAGCTCAAACCCGGCGTTTACGGAATAAAGGTTCGTATACTCCCCCCTGGTGCGGAGTTCCCGGACAGGGTTGAGATAAAGAGACCCGTGTCCGAGGAGGAGTTCGTGGTAGAGGAGGGTGAGGGAACGCCTCCCGAGGAGGTCGAATAGACATGCCGATCCTAAGGCCGTCAGAGATAAGGAAGATGAAGCCCGAGGAGAGGGTGAAGAAGCTCAGGGAGTTGAGGACTGAGTTGATGAAGCTCAGGGCCGTGGTCAAGGCCGGGGGCTCGGTGGAGAACCCCGCCAGGATCAGGGAGCTCCGCAGGGCCATAGCCAGGCTTCTCACCATAATGCGTGAGGAGGAGGTTGGGAGGTCCCGGTGATGACCCCCATAACGCCCAGAAACATAATCAGGCATGAGCTCATAGGGCTTGAGGCCCGTGTGTCGAAGAGCACTCACAGGGGATACGTGGGTATAAGGGGCCTCGTGGTGGATGAGACTAGGAACATGCTCGTCATAGAGACCGAGAGGGGCCGTAAGATGGTCCCGAAGGCGGTTTCCACGTTCAGGTTCAGGCTTCCCGACGGGACGGTCGTCGAGGTGGATGGGAAGCTGCTCGTCGGGAGGCCTGAGGATAGGGTTAAGAGGAGGGTTAGGAGGCTTTGGTAGGTCTGGAAGGTGTAAAGCCGCCTGCTAGGAAGTGCGACGACAAGAACTGCCCGTTCCACGGGAACCTGAAGGTAAGGGGGATAGTGCTCGAGGGGACCGTCGTCAGCGACAAGATGCAGAAGACGGTCATAGTCCGCGTGGACTACCTGAAGTATGACAGGAAGTACAAGAGGTACGAGCGTAGGAGGAGCCGAATACCAGCCCACAACCCGCCTTGCATAGACGCCAGGGTCGGCGACAGGGTTCGCATAGCCGAGTGTAGGCCTTTGAGCAAGACAAAAGCTTTCGTGGTCATAGAGAAGCTGGAGGAGGGTAAGCGTGCCGGTTAAGGGAGGACTGAAACAGGCCAGTGGGAGGCGGGTCTCAGGAGGACTTTCGATAGGCTCCATAGTCGTCTGCGCAGACAACACGGGAGCCAAGAAGCTGAAGATAATCCAGCTCGTCGGCTACAAGGGCCGTAAGAGACGTAGGCCGGCCATAGGCGTCGGAGACCTGGTCATAGTCTCCGTCAGGGACGGGCCGCCGGACATGAAGGGACAGCTGTTCCCAGCCGTCATAGTGAGGCAGCGAAAACCGTACAGGAGGCCGGATGGAACCTGGATACAGTTCGAGGACAACGCCGCCGTCATCATGACGCCCGACGGGACGCCTAAGGGCTCCGCCATAAAGGGTTGCGTCGCCAGGGAGGCCGTGGACAAGTGGCCCAAGATAGCCAGCATAGCGGGCATGGTGGTGTAGAGGGGGTGATGGGTGTGGCCAAGATGAAGACGAGGAAGCCTGGGAAGGCCCGTAAGAGGCTGTACAACGCCCCACACCACATAAGGAGGAAGTTTCTGTCCGCCCCGCTTTCCCCGAGGCTCAGGGCCGAGTACGGTGTGAGGACTATGACCGTGAGGAAGGACGACGTTGTGATGGTGCTGAAGGGGGACTATAAGATGAGGGAGGGGAAAGTCATAAGAGTGGACACTAAGAAGGGCTTCATATACATCGAGGGCCTGACCCGGGAGAAGGCTGACGGCTCAACCGTCCCGATACCGATAAGACCCTGCAACGTGATGATAACCGAGCTCAAGTTGGATGACTGGAGGAGGAAAATCCTGAAGCGTAGAGGATACGAGGCTAAGGTTGGTGCGGAGTGATGGGGTCCAGACACCTTAAGAGGCTTCCGGCTCCGAGGACTTGGCCGATAAAGCGTAAGGAGGCCGTGTGGACCGTAAAGCCCAGACCAGGACCACATCCACAGGAGGCATGTATACCGCTGCTGGTTCTTGTAAGGGATGTCTTGGGGTACGCCGAGACGAGCAGGGAGGCGAGGATACTCATAAAGGAGGGGAGGTTCCTCATAGACGGCAAGGTCAGGAGGGACCCCAAGTACCCCGTCGGCCTGATGGACGTCGTCGAGGTACCCGACGCCGGAGAGGCTTACAGGGTTCTACCCGGGAAGGGGCGGTTCGTGCTGCATCCTGTGGGTGAGGAGGAGAAGGGGTTCAAGCTTTGCAGGATAGAGAACAAGACGACCGTGAAGGGTGGACACATACAGCTGAACCTCCACGACGGCAGGAACGTCCTGATAAGGGTCGAAAACCCGAGGAACCCCGTCGAAGACGTGTACAAGACCTACGACGTTCTCAAGATATCGATACCGGAGCAGGAGGTCCTGGAGCACATAAAGTTCGGCGAGGGGGTGTACGCCATCGTCACGTGGGGTAGGAGGATGGGTGAGGTGGGCAGGGTCGTCGAGGTCTCCAGGGGGAGCATGCTCAAACCCTGGACCGTGAAGCTTCGGAGAGTCGACGGCTCGACGTTCGAGACGGTTAGAGAGTACGTGTTCGCCTTAGGCGTCGAGAAGCCCCTGATATCCCTGCCGGGTGGTCCATGATGGGCGAGGAGGCCCCGAAGCAGAACCCGATGCTCCAGCCGAGGATCGGGAAGGTGGTCGTCAACATATGCGTGGGCACCTCGGGGGAGCCGTTGGAGAGGGCCATGAAGGTTCTGGAGGAGTTGACGGGTCAGAAGCCCTGCGTGAGGAGGGCTAAGAAGACGATAAAGCCCTTCGGGATAAGGAAGGGGGAGCCCATAGCCTGCGTCGTGACGCTGAGAGGGGAGAAAGCCGTTGAGTTTCTGGACAGGGCTTTGGAGGCCGTTGGAAGAAGGCTTAAGGCATCCTCCTTCGACGAGTACGGGAACTTCTCCTTCGGCATAAGGGAGCACATAGACATACCCGGAACCAAGTACGACCCGAAGGTCGGCATATTCGGGATGGACGTCTGCGTCTCCGTGGAGAGACCCGGCTACAGGATAATGAGACGTAAGAGGTGTAGGGCAAAGGTTCCAAGGAAGCACAGGGTCTCCAGGGAGGAGGCCATAAGGTTCATCGAGGAGAAGTTCAACGTGAAGGTCGAGTAGACCTCTTAGCCATAATCTTGTACCTTAGGTACCTGTCGTCCGGGGAAAACCTCGCCGGATGAGGGACCCTCACAGGCCCCCCACAGGCAGGGCACCGGTCTTTCCTCAGGGTGTACCTCCCACAGACCTCGCATCTCCTGAGAAGCCACACCATAACTCAGTCCCTCTCAAAGCTTCCGGAGCCTCCCCGAGCCTTTATGACCGCTAACGCCTTCTCCACAGCCCTGCTCAAGGCCTTCTCAGCCTTCTTGTAGTTCTCAGCCTTAACCTCAATCTTGTACTTCGGAGGGCCTACCGTGTAGACCCTGACCTCGACGCCCCTGGAGGCACTCTTCTCCGCGGATATCAGGGCCTCCTTTATCGACTTGACGCCGTCGGGCTTGTAGCAGGTTAGGGTGAGCGTCCCGGATATCTTTACCATGGGTATCCTAACCTTCTTGGAGGCTACGTCCGCCACGACCTTGGCGATGTCCGGTGGGACGCCGAGCTTCTCCAACATCTCTGGACCCTTCTTGATAACCGCTATCATGCCCTCGTACAGCGTGTCGTACACCTCCAGAAGCTTGTCCCCAACCATGTCGAACAGCTCTTCAGGGGCCATTCCAAGCCTCTCGGCTGCGGTTATTATGACGGACTCGGCCTTCCTCTCCCGCTTGTACTCCAGCATCCTCCTACGCCTCTCGGACTTGCTGACCCTCCTCAGCGAGAGGTCTATGTGACCCTTGGCCTTGTCGACCCTCAGGACCTGTAGGACCACTTTCTGGCCTTCCCTGACGAAGTGCCTTATGTTCCTAACCCAGCTGGACGATATCTCAGAGATGTGTATGAGACCCTCCTTCCCGCCGTACTCGTCGAGCTCCACGTACGCCCCGTAGGGGACGATGCGTTTCACCGTGGCGACGACGAGCTCCCCGACCTCAGGCCAGACATCCTCCTCAGCCATGCGTCGTCACCCCAGGACGGTCAGTATCTCGCCGTTTATCTTCGCTTTGCCACCCCTCGGCTCGGCCAACACGAAGCCGCATGAGTTGCACTTCACGACCATCTTGGCGTGGCTGAAAACTATCTGCTCCTTACCGCATTCCGGACATCTTACGAGCAGGAACCGGGATTTCGGCCTCGGTATCAGCTCGCTTATGTCGGACATGGCCCATCACTCTATGACGAGCTTCTTGAGCCTTATGCCCTCCCTGTGTCTCGTGTAGCCACAGACCTTGCAGACGAGCTTCAGCGTCTGCTTCTTCGTCGTCTTAGCAAACTTCCTCTGAATTGGGTACTTCTGTCCCCCGTACCCGTGCTTGTCCTCCTCGTGCCTCCTCTCACCCCAGCGGAGCTTGCTTCTACGGCCGTGCTTGTACAGGCTAACTGAATGCTCCGTGTGGGCGTTACACCTCGGGCAGTACGTCCTAATCACGCTCGGAACCTTCATCCCTCGACCTCCACCTCCACAGCAACCCCGCCCCTAATTAAGTTTTCAGCATCCCTAACGGGCAACAGGACTATGTCCTCGGGCTTGAAGGGACCGTACACCTTCATGTCTGACCCAACTATCTGGGGGAGGGGCTTTAAAATCCTAACCATCTTGACGTCGGCAGGCCTCTCAGCCGGGGCCTTCGGAGGCCTCCCCATCAGGATGTCCTCGACCATTCCCCTGAACTCCTCCAAGGCCCTCTCCACGGCGTCCACGACACGCCTCTCCTCGACGGTGAGCCTCTCAGCCGGGGGCTTGACCCCCTCCGTGAGCGCCGAGAGTATCTTACGCATCCTCAGCTCGAGGAGCTGCTTGACCATACGCTCGACGACCTCCAGCTCCCTCCTGACGAGCTGGCCCCTGAGGGATTCGGGGGAGACCATCCTCACCTCGGACCTGAGGGACTTCATGTAATCGGCGAGCTCCCTGTACAGGTTGGGGGGGACTGCCTGCACCTCGGGGTTCTCAGCCTCCTTCTTCAGGGCCTCCTGGAGGCGCTTATACCTCTCCAACCTCCACCAACCTCGCAACACCCTTGCAGAGAAGGAGGAGGGCGGGTTGGATGGGGAGTTCCACAACCTCTTTCTCGAATGGACCGTAGAAAACGTCTCCAACCCTGAACCTCAACGCCCTCTCCACAAAAACCTTAACGCTCCCACCCTTAAATGCCACAGCCTCTCTCAACGGGTCGAAACCTTCGAGACCCTTGACAGGGGCCTCAACGGTCCTGAAACCGGTCTTCCCGTGGAGTGTGGAGGGCATCCTTATCAGCCTGTGAACGTCCGCCGTGACGACCGTGTCGACGAGCGCCCCGCACTCCCTGGCGGCCTCCATGGCTATGACCTTCCAGGACGCCTCTCCCACGCCGGGTACGGAGTCGAGCTGTAGGCCCTCCTCGATCCTCCTCAGTATGGCGTCTCTCTTGGATGTTAGGGCCTTGACCACTCGGGGTTTCAGGCCCATCCTCTTGAAGTCCTCCTCCCCGTACCTCAGCAGGACCTCGTACATGCCCCTGGCGAGGCGCCCCCTCCACCCCGGCGACGTGAGGTCCGGCTTCTCCAGGACGCCGTGGAGGTCTGCCTCTATCCCCTGTCCGCGTACGTAGTCCACTATCTCCCTCCTCTCCTCCCTCCCCAGCTCCTTCAGGGTCTCGTCCTCGACGTGGACGTGGTACCCCCTGTGTCCCGAGAAGCACACGCTCAGCTCCCCGTAGGAGAGTCCGAAGTCCTGGACGAGTATGTCCAGAAGCTTGAGTGTCTCCTCCTTGGCCGCCTCCAGACACATGTCGCAGAACCACACCTCGGACTCGACGACGCCCCCGCAGGAGGGACACCTGTCCGGGGCCATCCCCCTGCCGGCCGTCCCACACTCCCTGCAGGCCCACCTGTCGTGTTTCTCCTTGCATGGGGTCGGTATGTGGTCTGCGTCTATGTCGAACACGAGGTCGGCGCCGAGCCACCCCTTCAGCTCCATGTCGGCCTCGGGGTCCCTGTAGTAGGCTGAGGAGTAGTAGACGTGCGCCGGGACGTGTTGGGCTATGAAGGCCCGAAGCTCCTCCGGGGTTCTGAAGGCCTTGTGTCTTATCATCATCTTCTCCCCGAACTCCAGGAACCCGAACTCCCTGAGCTCCATCCTCGAGGGCGGCGTTATCTCGCCCATGCGCTCCGTGTAGTACCTCTTGAACATCTCCCGCACGAACCTGAGGGTCTCAGCCTCCACGCTTGGCACCCCTCACCTTTATCCTGTAGTAGCTTATCGGATGCCTTATCCTACCGCAGAGCCTGTCAGGCTGTACGCACAGGCCGTGGGTCTTCAGCGTCTCACACTTCGGTGGGGAGTACTTCGTTCCGCCTCCGACCTGGCCCGCTATGTGCCTTATCTGGTACCACGTCAGCCTCTCGTCGAAGTCTGAGACGGATGTGAAAAGGCTGAATATGTCCTTCAAGTCCATCCCGATCCCTATGAGGAAGGCTGTTATCGAGAACCTCTCCATGTGGGAGAGCTTGGCGCCAGCCCTCAGCTTGGAGTACATGGCCTTCATACACGGCGGAAAAGCCTCGACCTTGACGCCTCCGAGGGGCTGGGCAACCTCGTACGGCCTCTTCTCGGAGAACTTCGCCTTAACCTCCTCAACCGCCTTCCTGAAGCCGTCCGGCATCCGAGACGCCGAGAAGTCCGAGACGATGTCCGTGACGAGTCTCTCAACCTCGACTTCGAGCAGCCTGGCGGCCTCCCCCTTGGTCACGTAGACGTACCCACCGTCCACCAGCCTGTTCACGAGCTTCCACTTAGCCGCCCTAAGCGGCACGGCGTTCCTCAGGTAGTCCTTCACGTGTACGGCCACCTCGTAGGGATGCCATTCACGCCCAGCGGGCTTCACCGTCCACCTGAAGGTGTTGGACGCCAGCGAGATCAGGTCCCTCAGGCTCTCTCTGACGAGTATCCGTCCAGCCCTCTTCGCCTCGGCCAGGGCGTAACGCCTCATCAGGAGGGGTTCACCCGCCCAGGAGACTATGGCGGCGGCCGTGAGGAAGGACATGGCGTCCACGAGGCCTGCCTCAACCCTGTCCTCCACAACCCCCCTCTCTATGGCCTCGTCTATCCTGCCCAGAGCCCTCTCGACGACGGGGTTGTCGGTGGATGCCACGTCCTCGAGCTTGAACCCTATCTCCCTCAGGTGGTCGAACGTCCTCCTGGAGAACGGGTATTTGGCGTGCCAGGAGAGGGGGGTTAGGCTCATACACCTATACATGGGGCGAGATAGTATATCAGTCTCCCTTCAGGTATGGCGAAGTCCAACTTTATCGGCATGTCCGTGGACAGCTCCAGAACGACTATCTCGGAAGTCTTCCCAGCCGCCTTGAATATGTCCCTAAGGAAGCTCAGGCTGAAGGTGGCGTGGACGTCCTCCTCTGCGTCGAGCTCCAGCAGCTCGTCCGAGCCCTCCTTCCAGACCACCTCGACTGTCCCAAGGTCTCCGACGGCCTTCATCTTAAGCTGCCCCTCGCTCACCTCGAACCTCACGTGGTCGCTCACGAGCGAAGCGTCCTTTATGGCCCCCTCGACGCTCTTCGTCAGCATCTTGGCGCTTGCCTTGAAGAAGACCTTCGGAGATGGGGTCTCCTCCTCGACGACCTCTATGGTCGGTATAATGAACGACCTAACCCTGCCACCCCTCTCACACGTCATCTCGAGCTTGCCCTTACCCTTATCGTACGTGAGCGTGACCCTCTCCCCACCCTCAACCCTCTTGAGGAACTTGAGAAACTCCAGAAGGTTCATGCCTATCTTCAGCTCCTCGTCGCAGACGTACTCCTCGAACGCCTCCCTCGGGTACTTGAAGTCCACCATAGCCACGTGGGACGGATCCAGGGCCGTGAGCCTGAGCCCGTTCTCATCGGCCGTAAAACAGCCCTCCTCGACTATCGTGGAGAGAGCCTTCACCAGCTTCTGGAACCTGCCGGCGTTTATGAGCGTGGCCTTGAGCAAGCCGGACACCACATGTTATCAGAGGGGATTAAAACTTAAATGTTCAGGCATGGTTGGGACGACCTTGGACGAAAATGGTGGAAAAATATGGAGAACAGGTAAAGTGTTGCTCAACTCGGTTGAAAAGGTTTTTGGAAAGACAGTACATCACCCCGACTTCTGCGTGAACGATACGTGTAAACAGACAGCCATGACAGCATCCTACTGGATAGACCATCGCAGTCACTCCAACCTTATCAACCGTCTTCGTCAACCTAATCAAGCCTGCCCGGAGAAAGGTTCTCCTAATGCGTAATACCTTACGGCCTTTTCACCACGTTTCCGACATATGATGAGCTTTAGCTGTACTCACGCCAAGTGTATCCGCACTTAACACACCTGTAGAACTGTGTTGGGCTCTCGTCTATACTCCTCGTCTGAACCATCCACCAGTAGGCCTTCATATGCCCGCATCTTGGGCACTCTATCCTTACCTGAGGCATGGTCCTAAGCTTGTCCTCGTCCCTGCCTATGACCACAACACCCTCGTTGGAGGGTTTCTTGGCCTCGCTCCTGAGCGTCCCCTCACCGACCTCCGTGTACCCGCAGACGGGGCACTTGAACACGAGCTTACCCTTCTCCAGCTTCCTCTTCATCCTCGTGCCGCACTTGACGCAGAACCTCATCTAAGCTCTTTCCTAAACCGAATGTGTTACGTTTAAACTTTTCGCAACACGTACGATGCTAACTGGCCTCAGATATGGCCGAAGATATTAAATGGGCGACTCTAATGGGCTCTGGAACCCTACCCCTGACACACGTCTTCCTGACCACTTCGACGGCTTTTTCCTTGGGTATCCCCACGGCCTGAACGTATATCGGCTTAGAGCCCTCCACAACCTCAACCTCGAACATCTCGCCAGCTCCACGTATCAGCCTCCACCTCTCCTCCCACTCCGGAAGGTTCTTCAAGGCCTCCCTTATCCTGTCCATGTCGGGCATCCTTTCGCTGACCACTATTACCGGTAGGCCCGTCTCCTCGTACAGCCTCCTAACATCCACGACGTTGAACCCCCCGAACGTTATGCCGCTGAGCATGATCACCCTGAGCTGGCCGTAGTGTGGAGAGGACTTGACCATCTCGATTATCCTGTCCGTGGCGTCCATGCCGTCGACCTCTATCCTCGACCTCAGGACGCCCTCCAGCCACATCCCACCCCTGAAGACGACCCCGATGAGGTCCACGTGTCTGGAGCGCCTTGGCTTAAACCTTCCGTCGTCCACCCCGAGGACCCTTATCTCGTCCTTAACTTCCCTTATCCGTGTCCTCCCCACCGCCTAAGGCCTCCCCCACGATGGATCGGAGCTCCGTGAGGCGTTTCCTAACCCTCTCGACGGCTCTGAGAACGGCTTCGTCGGGGTCTCCCTCCTTAACCCTCACGTATATGACGAACCTATCTGAGAGGGGGTGGACCCTGTGGTATCCGGCTATTTCAACGGAAGGGTCTTCGAGTAGTCCCTCCTGTATCAGGTTGCACAGGCTGTGTCCGTCTCCCGAGACCTCTATCTTCAGCGACTTCTCACTTCTCTCCAGGACCTTCACGTTCATCTCAGAGCCCCACACCGTATTTTACTGCCACTTTCCTGTTTTCAACGTTTCCACACAACGGGCACTTCAAAACATCCCCGACTTTTTTGAGGGCCTCCCCACACTTGGAGCAGAACGCGTAGACGACGCCCAGGTTGGGCCTGTCCATGAGTAGCTGTATGGCGCCGTTCCTCGTGTTCACTATCCTCGCCCTGACCAGGTCCCCGACGGCCACGGGCTTACCTCTCCACCCCTCGGGAAGGTGGAGTACTGCCAGGAACCCTGTCTTCAGGGGTGTTCCGCCCAGTTTGACTATGTCCACGATGGCGAGGTTCTTCTTGACCTCCAAGACCTCGGCTAAGACCCGTTTTCCCCTTCTTGGGAAGGCTGGTATTCTCACCCTCGGGTATATGAACGCCTTCCTGGTCTTGGGGTTCACCAGGAGCGAACCTATTATCTTAGACCTTATCACAGCCCTCTCGACGTACGTGCCTCTCCCACACCTGAATTCCTCTATTATCCCGACCTCGTCGCCGGGTAGGACGAACATACCGATCCTGTCTTTCAGCCCCTTGGCCACGGAGGACACCATGAATAGCCTGCTCCGGCATGGTTAAAAGTTACTCCCTCACGGCCCTTATGATGGCCACGTCCACGGAGTGAAACCTCTTCTCGTGGAACCTGAACATCTTCGGTATCCTCAGCTTCATGCCGAGGGCTGCGTCCACCCTCCATCCCCGGCTCCCGAGCCACCTGGACACGTAGCGTATCGTGGACGCCTTGTGTATCGAGTAAACGGTGTCCGAGAGCTGGACGGCCTTCCTGAGAAACTCCACGTCCATGTGCCTCCTCCTGACGCCGAAAGGGGGGTTCATCAAGACACAGTCGAAGCGTCCTCTAACAGCAGATATGTCCGCCACGACGAACCTAACCCTGTCCGAGACGGATGCAAGCTCCGAGTTCTCCACAGCAACCCGAATCGCAACTGGGTCTACGTCCACCCCGACCGCTAGATCTGCTCCGAGCATGGCGGCCCCTATGGTCAGCCTACCTGTCCCGCACCCAAGGTCTATGACCGTCCTGCCTGGTATGTCTCCGTAGATGTACGTGGCCGTGAAAAGGAGCTCCGACGCCACGTCCGGAGGTATGGTGTACTGCTCGAGCCAAACCTTGGGCTGGGGATGGGGCTTAAGCCCCGCTATCGCCCTCTCCAACTTCACCCTTCTAACAATCTTCCCCCACGGCAGGCCTCATCCCACCCCATGACGCCCAGCATCACGAGGGCCTCCACGTAGTTTATCAGGGGCTTCCTGAGGGATGGAAGGCCGTCGAAGGCTATCCTCGGACAGGCCGTGTTCACGTAGGCGTCAACCCACCCGAAGGACAGCAACTTCTCAGCGGTCACCTCGCCGACCGTGAACGTGTAGACGCGGCGGCCATCCCTCCTCAGGAGCTCCGCAATCCTGGAGGCACGTCTGAGCTGGGTCTGACCGAACTTCAACCCCACGAGGACGCCGAAGGTCTCGGCCTCGGAGGCCTCCTCTATGGCCGCAGCCCTCTTAGCCAGCATCCTCCTACCCTCGTCTCCTACGGCCCATGCCCTGCCCGTGTAGGGGTTTGCCGCGAAGACTGGTTTACCCGTGGCCGCCGCCAAGCCTACGGGGTGGAACCTCCCTCCACAGAGTATGACGAAGCAGTCCACTCGGTCGGCTATGGACGTGGCGGCCCTGTAGTCGCATCCGAGAACCTGGCCCCTCACGGATGCCCTGAATCCAACCCCGCCGACCAGGGGCTTGAAGCCCTCCGCCTCCAGGACTTCGCAGGCTTCTTGGAGGTGGTCCACGTGCTGTATCGTCGAGACAACCCCGACATTTCTGAAGCCCCCCAGCATCCCTACAGCGTCGGACACGGCCTCCCGAACCATGCCCCTCAGGGAGACGTCCACGTACAGGGTCGGTAGGGGGGCTGTCACACCCATCGGGCTGTGGCCGACGTGGACTATGACGTCCGCCCCGACCGTCTCGGCGTCCCAGACGGCCAGGTCGCAGGCTCCGTAGCAGGTCTCCGCGGATATCACTGCCTCTACGCCGTGTTCGTTTAGGGTTTCCACAACCTTCGGAGCGAGGGTTCTCAGCCCCTCTGGAAGTTGTACCACGGCCTTCCTAAAACCCCTCTCGACAACTCTCCTGACAAGACCATCCAGGTCGAGGACGTACTCCAGGTTAGTCTGCCTCAATCTCCTCAGCCACAATCCTACAGGGAATCGGGAACTTGTAGGAAGCCCTCCTCAGAGCCTCCTTGGCAACCTCCAGGTCCTGCCTCCTGACGTCCACGATAGCCAGAACCTGGTTCCTGCTGACCCTCGCCGCAGTTCCGAATGGCTTTCCGAAAGGCTTCTTCATGCCCTTCTGGAACCTGTCAGCCTGGGCCATTCCGAGGAGCTTGTGCTCCCTGAGGACGTGGTGGGGGTACGGGAGTATCCTGAACAGGTAGTTCTTGCCGAGCTTCTTGCTCAGGTACCTGTTGGCCGCTACCCTGGCCGCCTCCAGGGCGTTGTGCCTTATCTGGCAGTCCTTGAGGGCCACGAGAGAGACCCTGACATCGTACTCTCCCTTCGGGTCTCCCATCGTGAACTTCGTTATCCTCGGAGGCGGAAACCCTGGAATGTACTCCCGCCTGACGTAGGGCATCCTGTCTATCTTTCGGTACGTTGAGGCTCTCATATCCGACAAGGAAAGGGCTGGGCGGCTTAAAAACGTTAGGGAGCCGTGAACAGGCGGTACCTGTCCACCTCCATCAGCTCCTCCAGAATCCTCTTGACAATCATCTTCACCGGGTCTGGTATGTTCGTCCTGCTCCTTATGTCGTCGAAGCTGGTGAAAGGCTTAGCCTCACGCTCCCTGATGATCTGCCACATGTAACGCTTCCCTATGCCAGGCATGAGCTCCAAGGCGTGCATCTTCGGAGTCACAGGCTGGGCCTCGTTGAAGAACTTGACAAACCTCTCCTCGTTCGCCTTGACTATCTGCTCCACAATCCTCTCCAGCTCCTCCTTAGCGGCGGCCGTCAGGTCTTCGTAGCGGACCCTGCCGAGTATCCTGCTGACCTTCTCCCTCAGGGCCTTCCCTATGTAGACCCTCTCACCCACTTTTATCGGGACGAACTTCCTGGCCACCCCCTCCAGCAGGGTGAAGTACTTCTCCCCCACCATCTGGACGAGGGGTCCGTCCCTCGTGGAGTACCTGGGGACTCCTGGCCTACCGTGGGGGAGTATGTCGAGTATGTATGCGTATTCCTCGTATTTCTTTCTCTCTGCTTCCGACTTCAAGGCTCTTAACCGGAAACCTCCTTAATTATGTCCAATATCTTCTTCAGCGTCTCCTCAGAAATTATCCTATGCCTACCTATGAACACCCTAACCTCCTCCAAACTCTTGGGAAGACAGTTCACCATCTGTATGGCCACATCCCTCTCGACACCCACCTCTACGAGCTTCTCAACGGCCTTCTCAGCATCCTCGGGCGGAGCCTTCGAGAACTTCGTGGCGTAGTCGAGAACCCTCCTCTGGAGTGGGTCGAGCTCGACGCCCTTCGAGTCGAGCTCCTCGAGGATTTTCTTGACGGTTGGGACAGTAACCTTCACCTCGTCCACCACACGCATGACCTCCACCTCAGACCGGCTTGAGGTGCTCCGGGAGGGCTATTATGGTCTTGTAGGTCTTCCTCTGCGGAATCTTGAGTATGTAAGCCCTTCCACGTCTTCCCACGACTATGCCAACCTTACCCTGGTACCTCCGGTGGGGCATGCCGTGGTGGAAGCTTGGGTCTATGTCTATGGCAACCCTGTCGCCCTCCTGGAACGTCTGGAGCGTCCTACTTAGGCCGAGCTTCCCCCTCTCCCTGGGGGATTTCCTGAGCACCTTACGGCTCTTCCTCCTTAAACCCTGAGACTTCTTGCCCAACCCAATAAACACCTCGTCCATCTATCAGAAAAACCCTTCCACTAAAAACCCTTTCACCGGAACGTCAGGCAAACCTCGGGAGCCTACCCCTCATCCTCAACATCCTCTTACCCCTCAAAGCCTTGATGAGCTTCTTAGCTGCGAAGTACTGCTTCACCAGTTCCTTAACCTCAGCCTCCGAGGTGCCTGAGCCTCTGGCTATCCTCCTAACCCTGGACGCGTTCAGGATTTTGGGGTTCTCCCTCTCCTCGGGTGTCATCGACTGTATTATCGCACCCCACCTCCTAAGCTTCTCCTCGGCCACGTCCAGCTCCTCCACCGGTATGTTGTAGGCGAAGCCGGGTATCATCCCGAGTATCTTCCTCAGAGGCCCCATCTTCCTGAGGGCGAGCATCTGCTCGTACATGTCCTGGAGCGTGAACTTCCCGGTCAGGAAAGCCTTGACATCCTTCTCGGAGACCTTGACCTCCGCCTCCCTGACGCGTCTCACGAGGGCCTCGATGTCCCCCATGCCCAGAAGCCTGCCCACAAACCTCGGGGGGTCGAAGGGCTCTATGTCCTCCAGCTTCTCCCCCGTCCCTATGAACTTTATCGGAGCCCCCGTGGCCGCCACGGCGGAGAGGGCTCCGCCGCCCCTGGCTGAGCCGTCGAGCTTTGCGAGGAATATCGAGCCTATGCCCGTGGCCTTGTGGAAAGCCTCCGCCTGGGAGGCCGCCTGCTGTCCTATCGTCGCGTCCACGACGAGCATTATCTCCGTCGGCTTTATCGCCTCAGCCATCTCAGCCATCTCCCTCAGCAGCCCCTCCTCCTCCCTGTGTCTCCCAGCCGTGTCGACGATTACGACCTCGTAGTCCCTGAACTTCTCGCATCCCCTGACCGCCACGGAGACCGCGTCCCCCCTCTCCTCCCCGTACACGGGTATGCCCGTCCCCTCCAGCAGCTGCCTGAGCTGGGCGTAGGCTCCAGGCCTGAAAGTGTCGGCGCAGACTACGGCCACCTTGTAACCGCGTTTCTGGAGGTACCTGGCGAGCTTGGCGACCGAGGTTGTCTTACCGGAGCCTTGGATGCCGACCATCATTATGACGTTCCTTCCACCAGGCTTGATTTCCAGCTTGGCGGGCTTCTCACCGAGTATCCTGGTCAGCTCCTCGTAGACGACCCTTATGGTGTGTTCGCGTCTGGATATGCCTGGCGGAAGCTCCTCCCTGAGAGCTCTGTCCTCTATGCGTTTAGAAAGCTCCAAGACCAAGCCGACGTTCACGTCGGCCTTGAGCAAGGCTCTCTGGAAGTCCCTCACCAGCTCCCTCACAGTCTCCTCGTCCACCGTGGAGGCTCTGATGAACTTCTTCAGGGCGTTGTACAGCGAGGAGCCGAGGGACTCTAAGACCATATCCATCCTTCTAATCCGTCTTGAACCATAATAAGCTATGGGAACGCTTATGTCCTTATCACGAGTTGTTATCCTTTGATGTCCAGCCGTGCGGAGAAGCCCGTGAGAATAGTAGAGCTGAAGGACGTGCCTCCCGGCGCCATAATGGTGAACGGGCTTCCGGGAGTCGGCCTCGTCGGCGTCATAGCCGTCTCCCACATCGTCAGGATGCTTAAGCTCCAGGAAGTGGCCTACGTAGATTCCCCGCTGCTGCCCCCCATAACCGTCCTACACGGAGGGCTTCCACACGCCCCGATAAGGATACACGGCAACCACGAACTCCTCGCAGTCCTGTCTGAGATTCCGATACCAAGCACGGCGGTCTACACGCTGTCGAGAAGCCTCGTGGACTGGGCTGCCGAGAAGAAGGTAAAGATGATCGTGTCGCTAGGGGGCATAGCGGTTCCCAACAGGGGGGAAATCGAGCAGCCCTCCACGTTCGCAGTAGCCTCGGACGAGGATTCACTAAAACTTTTGAAGGAGACGGGTGTCAAGATTATGGAGGAGGGGTACATGGTAGGCCCCTACGCCGTCATCATGGCCTACGCAAGGCAGGTCGGCGTCCCCTCCATCTCGATACTCGCCGAATCGTTCTTCAACTACCCCGACCCCGAGGCGGCCGCGGCCACGATAACAGTCCTAAACAAGCTCGTAGGCGTGGACGTGGAGGTCTCGGAGTTGATAGAGCGTGGAGAGGAGATACGGCTTAGGGCCAGGGACATGATGAAGAGGACTCAGGAGGAGCTCATGAAGATGAAGAGCGACCGCGAGCTGGACATACCGCCTCCAATATACATCTGAGGGGGTGAGGAAGGCTGTACGAGGAGGTTAGGAGGAGGATCCTCCGGGAGTTCGAGAGGAGGATATCCGAGATACTCGAGGAGAGGCCGAGCTGGGACGTCAGGTCGAAGTCCATGGAGCCTCTGACGAACGTGACGGTCGCCAGGGATGAGGTTCTGATAACCGCCGACCTCCCCCTCGCCGACCCCCAGTCGCTCAGGGTTAGGCCCGTCGGCGAGAGCCAGGTTGAGATATACGCCAGGATGAGGCGTCGAGTAGAGTTCTCGGACCTCGGCATGGGACACAGAAGGGGATGCATAGAGTGCTTCTTCAAGCTCGTCGAGATACCGGTCAGCGTGGACGTCAGGAGGATGGTCGTCAAGTTCAGCAGGGGAATGCTGGAGATAAGGATTCCGAGGAAGTAGCCCGTCAGCCTCCGCAGAGCTCCAGGGCGGCCGCCACGACGACCGGAAATATTATCGTTGCATCTCCGTGAACCGTCACGAACCTGTCAGTCTTAACCTTACCCCAGCTGACAGCCTCCTCCAACGGAGCGCCGCTGAGGCTTCCGTCTTCAGGCGTGGCGGTTGTTATCTGAACAGCGGCGTCAAGACCCCCTCTGAGCGTGTTCATGTACAGGACGTGGTGCTTCGGCGTCCCGCCTCCGAGGATTATGGCACCAGCCTTACGGGCTTCGTACACGAGGTCCGAGAACTTCTCGAAGTCGAGGAGCGGGTTTATGACCAGCTTCTTCAGCCTGCTGTACATCCAGAGCTGCATCCCGAGCATCGAGTCGAGCAGGCCGGGTGAGAACACGGGAACTTCTCTCTCGTACGCCTTCTTCAGTATCGAAGAGTCGTCGGGGAGTCTTGAACCGATTTCCCACATGAGCCTGTATATGGATGTACCGTTCCGAACCTCCTCTGGAACCTCGTCGAGAATGGCCCATATACGCCTCTCGAACTCCTCTATGTCCACACGCCTGACGTACATGTCGTATATCCTGCTCAACCCACGCCTCCAAAGCCTCTTGTCGTCGGCCCTGTGGGAGCCCACCAGGATGGGCATGCCCATGCCGAGCATTATGTCGTGGGTGACGTTCGCACCCGTCGTCACCACGGCGTGTACTAGACCCATGTCTATAAGGTCCGAGATGACCCTGCGGAGGCCTCCTGGGACGAGGGGGCCGGCTATCGAAAGGAAGACCGTGTAGTCTCGGTCTGAGAACATCTCGGCGACTATGCGAGAAGCCTTGGCGACCCTGCCGGCTCCGAGTACTCCTGAGCGTTCCATCTCCTCGACGAGTTCCCTGACGGACATTCCAGGCTTGACTCGGATTGGCTTGACCTCTCTCAACTCTCGCCTGCCCTAACCTTGACTATCCTAATCCTGTCTCCAACCCTCCAGTACGAGACCTCGACGCCTGGTGTGAGCTTGTCCCTAACCTCCTTCTCCCTCGGCATGGGAGCCTCGAACACCTCGTAGGACGACAAGTCCATCAGCTGGACAGACTCGCCGGAGACGGACAGGACCTGGCCGCTACGCTTCTCGATCACCGGCACGTTCACCTGCGTGTCCACGGGGCAGAGCAGCGTCCTCTTAACGCCGTCGAACACGCCTATGGCCACCGCCCTGAGCTTGGCGCTCCCATGCTTCCCGGGCTTGCTCTTCGAGAGCTCCACTATCTCGCAGGGCTCTCCGTCTATCATGACGTAGCTTCCCACTTTCAGGCTTCCAGCCCTAACCACCTTGTAGGACATACCAAAATTTATCGCACTCAAACCTTATAAGATGGCAGGTTGTGAGACGGATAACCAAACTTCTGGACCGGAAGAGGAAGCTCAGGGAGGAGGTGGACCAACTACTCGACGAACACTCACGTAGGAAGGCCCACGCAGACTACCACGCCAGGAGGACCCCAAGGCCTTGTGGGATGACCGTACATCCAGCCCTGGGATGCCCCAACGGATGCCTTTACTGCTACGTCCCTGACATAGTCTCTGTAGACGATCCACCTAAGCTGTACGGCCTGTCCGGCCTGGAGGTCGTGGCAGCCCTCCTACACAACCCGAGCTTCGTCCCAGGTCCTGAGGGCACGTTCCTGGCGTTCGGAAGTCTGTGCGACCCTTTCCATCCGAGAGTCGTCCCGAAGACAGTCGAGTACCTCGAAGCTGTTTCGAGGTGGCTTGGAAACCCTTGTCAGCTTTCGACCAAGACCCCCGTGGCCAGGGAGGTGTTGAGGAGGCTTGCGAGCCTGCGGGTGTCCCTGAACCCCCTCGTAACGATAGTCACGCTCAGAGCCCACCGCAGGCTTGAGCCCAACGCCCCGACTCCGGAGGAGAGGTTCCAGATGATCGGGGACATGGCCGACCTCGGTCTGAGGCCGATGCTCTTCCTCAGGCCTGCCATAAGGGGGTTGGTGGAGCACGAGTACCAGCGCATCCTCTCCAGGGCCCTGGAAAGCGGAGCTGAGGGGGTTGTCGTGGGCTCCCTAAGGCTGTCGGAGAGGATAGCCAGGCGTCTCTCAACCATAGGCCTCGCAACGAGTTTCAAGCCTGGGAAAGGGAGGTTCAAGACGCTCCCCCTCGGAAGCCTGAAAGCCAGGATAATCGAACACGCCGACTCCATGGGGCTTACACCGTTCGCATCAGCGTGCTGCGCCAACGCCTACACAGCCTCGGTGCCTTGTATGAGCGTATGCTGGGCGACGGGCATGTGCACGGGATGCCCGAACGACTGCGTCGAGAAGGTCCCGGAAGTGGATGAAGACGACGTGGCCGAGGCCGTGTACAGGCTGGTCGGCGTCAAGCCCATCCGGGTCGAGGTGGACGCGGTTAGGGTGCGTGTGGCCGTCGGGAAAGGGGTGAAGGGCATTGGGCATGTCAGGGCTTTCCTGCAGACGGCTGCGAGGAGACTCGTCGAGTTCATGAGAGCCTGACAAAAAGGAAGAATTTATTAGGTCTGGAATGCCTCTATTCCATGGGTCAGGGGAGTAGGGTTGGGAGCACCTTCTCAGGGGGGTCTCTGCTCCCCTAAGTGTAGGTTCTTCATATGTAAGAAGAGAGCTCTAAGGCCACGCGGAGACTCCATGTGGTGCGCGTGGACCGGGGACGAGTGCAACCCAGCCATATGCAACTACGCCGCCTGCGCCAAGAGGAGGCTTCTGCCCAACGGAGTCTGCGCCATGACCGTGAAGAGACGGACCGTCGAGAGGGGAGGGCCGGAGAAGGAGCCTGAGATAGGCGTTAAGGTCAGGGGTAAGCTGTTCAAGAAGGTGGGGGAGAAGATACTGTACTAAGAGTGGAGAGGGACTCAGGGAGATGGCAAGACTCAGGGAGCTGCTCAAAGGGAAGATACCGGACAATCTCCTGCAGCTCGTCCCGAGGTCCTTCGACATAGTCGGCTCGAGGACAGGGTCCGTGGCCATAGTAGAGCTTCCGGACGAGGTCAAGCCGTACGCGGTCGAGGTGGCCAAGGCCATCATGTCGATACACAAGAACGTGAAGTCCGTCCTCGTGAAGGCCTCCGAGAGGCTGGGGGAATACAGGCTCAGGAGGCTGGAGCTCGTGTACGGGGACGAGGACACCGAGGTGGTCCACAAAGAGCATGGATGCGTGTTCAAGCTGGACCCGAGGAAGGTCTACTTCTCCCCGCGGGAGGCGACGGAGAGGATGCGTATCGCCAGGATGGTCTCTCCGGGCGAGAGGGTTCTGGTGATGTTCAGCGGTGTGTGCCCGTACCCGATAACCATAGCCAAGACCCAGCCCCTCGTGGAGGTCGTGTACGGAGTCGAGCTGAACCCGGATGCCCACAGGTACTGCGTCGAGAACGTCAGGTTGAACAAGGTTGAGGGGAAGGTCGTACCCCTGCCGGGGGACGTCAGGGAGGTGTGTCCGTCCATGGAGGGGATGTTCGACAGAGTTGTCATGCCCCTACCGAAGGGAGCCTACATGTTCCTCGACCTGGCCATAAAGTGCCTGAAACGTAGGGGTGTGATACACTTCTACCACTGGGCTAGGGAGCCCGACCTGTTCTCGGAGGCTGAGGGACTCCTCAAGAAGGAGGCTGAAAGACAAGGATGCAAAGTGAAAATAGTTGGCAGACGGAGGGTACTACCCTACGCACCGAGGGTCTGGAAGGTGAGGGTGGACGCAGCTGTCGAGAAGTAGCGTCTCCCCCTAACCGCCCTCCTCCTTCTTTTCTGAGCCACCTTCAGAGGACTCGCCTTCACCGAGCTCCAAAGTCTTCTCTATCGGAACCGGTGGGGGCGTCGTGGCCATCGTGTAGCCTATCCAACCTAAAACACCCAAGACGGCGTACACAGCGATTATCACGGGTATCCTTATGGCCCACTCGCTGACGCCTTCACCCCACCAAGACCATCCCGGAAGGTAGGGGCCGAAGAACCACAGGAAGTACCCTATCATGGCGAGGACGCTTAACGCTAGTATCAAACCTCCAATCGCCCTGTCGTTCATCCCCCTAACACCTATTAAGGTAGTTGAATAGCCGTCGGTTTAAAGGTTTCTCCCCTACATTAACTCCATATCTTCTCCAACTCAGCCTTAATCTCCCTCTTAGCCCTCTCGTACTCAGCTATCGAGATTTCGCCGACCTTGTACCTCGCCTCGAGCGTCGAGAGCTCCTCCTTCAGCGCCTTCTCCCTCTCCTTACGGTCCCCTATGACCGTCTCGAAGAACTTCAGAGTCTCCTCGAGGTCTTTCCTGACCTCCTCGGCGGTCTCCCGGCTTATCACGCCGTTGTTCACGAGGTCGTCTATCGAGGCGTAGCACTCCTTGGCCACCTTCTCCAGTTCCAGAACCTCCTTCGGCCTCTTTCCGGCGAACACGTTGTTCAGGTAGTCTATGTGTCTCTTCAGCATGTTCACCTCGTCCTCCAGCTTGACCGCCTCACCCTCCAGGTCGGGGGCTTTGACTCTGTACTCGTCCTCGTTTATCTCCCCGACCGCACACCTGACCTTCAACTCCTCCAGCGTCATCTTTATCTCCTCAAGCCTCTTCTGCTTCTCCTTCAGCTCCGTCAGGTAGTTCTCCAGCCTCTCGTTCCGCTCCTTCATCAGCCTGTTCAGGTTGGAGACGTACTCTTCAAACAGCCTCTTGAACACACTTTCCGAGACACCGCCGTCCTTCAGCACTCCGAACAGACGTATCTTCCAGGTGTAGTACTTCATTATCCCGCTCATAAGCTGGGCCACGTCCAGGCTTACCGGAGGCGTGGGGGCTCTGACGCCTGTGGACTCCTCCTTCTTGAAGAAGTCTCTCGGAAGCTCGGCTCCACAGTATATGCAGTACAGCGTCTTGGGTACCTCCCTACCACAGTTTTGACATACGATGAGCTCCTCCATGGCCAACCCCAAACCAACTCTGAAAAGACGGGGAGATAAGACCTGAGTCCACCATGCTGAACTGCTTTTTCAAGTAGCCATAAACCACGAGGAAATCAGGGTGGGAGACGTTAAACCAGCTGGCAACGTTTCAAACCCCACGGAGGGGGGTGGTCAGCGGAAGGACACGAACACCAGAAACCAGCTGTAACACAATCCTCCATGTTACACGGAACGTGAAAAACATCACCCGAACACCACGGACAACGTAATAACCAACCCGCCGACGAAAAAGACATAAACCACCAGACCACCTAAAAACAACGGAGGCGGCCGTCGTCTAGCCTGGTCGAGGACACCGGCCTCCCGAGCCGGGGGTCCCGGGTTCGAATCCCGGCGGCCGCACCAAAGGGCTTCTGTTCGGGCGTTTTGGGATCGTCCCAGGACGGTCCTCAAGAGGTGGAGTATGAAGTCGTTTAGGCTTGTGTATCCGGCCTGGTGCATGGCTTGGTAGAGGCGGTCTTTGACGTGAGTTTTGAGGGTTATGGTGGTGTAGCCCGGTTTGGGCACGGCGTTGTAGAGGTGGCCTTCTCAGGGCTTAAGCGTCATGTTCTCAGCCTTACGGGCGGATTGTTGATTGCGTAAAGAAATCTTATGCTCCGCCGCTCGGTCGCACTATGATTCAGGTTGGGCTTATCTTCTGCGGTGGTTGTATTTTTGTTGGTGGTTGTGTTGGAGGCCCCCTGGATGGTTAAGAGGGAGCTCCTCGTCAAGGCTGAGGAGGGAACAAACCCGGCGTATGGATGCGAGCCTGAGAGCAGGCCCATAGAGACGTACATAGAGTTCGGCGTCGCCGCCATAGACAAGCCCCCGGGCCCCACGAGCCACGAGGTCACAGCCTGGGTTAAGCGAATCCTCGGCGTCCGACGGGCTGGACACGGTGGGACCCTAGGGACCCCGTGAGGGGTCGGGGAGATCCCAAGGTTACGGGTGTCCTGCCCGTCGCCCTGAACAGCGCTACAAAGGTGTTGACGGCCCTGTTGACGGCTGGGAAGGAGTACGTAGCGGTCATGAGGTTGCACGAGCCTGTGGATGAGGAGCGTGTCCGGGAGGTGATGGCTGAGTTCGTCGGGACGATATACCAGAGACCGCCTCTCAGGTCCTCGGTAAAGAGGCGTGTCCGTAAGAGGAGGATATACTACCTGGACGTGTTGGAGGTGGACGGGCAGGACGTGCTGTTCAGGGTCGGATGCGAGGCCGGCGTGTACGTCAGGAAGATATGCTTCGACGTCGGAGAGGTGCTCGGATGCGGAGCCCACATGAGGGAGCTCCGGAGGACCAGGGCTGGACCGTTCGTGGAGGATGAGTGCGCCACTATGCACGACCTCGTCGAGGCTGTGATGGCGTGGAGGGAGGACGGAGACGAGAGGCTCATCAGAAACGTCGTCAAGCCCATGGAGAAAGCCCTGGACCACCTGCCCAAGATATACATCCGAGACTCCGCCGTGGACGCCGTTTGCCACGGAGCGCATCTGGCGGCTCCGGGAGTCCTCAGCGTGGAGACGGGCATAACTCCGGGGGGCCTCGTGGCGGTCATGACGCAGAAGGGGGAGGCTGTGGCCCTGGCCAAGGCCTTGATGACGAGCGAGCAGATAGTCGAGGCTCAGCATGGTCTCGTGGCCAAGACGGAGAGGGTTCTGATGCCCAGGGGGGTGTACCCGAGGATGTGGAGGACGAGGGGCTGAGGGGATGGGTGGTAGGGTTGTGGGCATAGACCTCGCAGGCTCCGAAAAACGGGACACAGGTTTCTGCCTACTCGACGTGGAGACGCTCGAGGCCGAGGTATGCATACTGCACAGCGACGGAGAGATACTGGAAGCCTGCGTCTCGTCCAGACCCCTCGTGGTGGCCGTGGACGCCCCGCTCTCCATACCTAGGGGCCGTAGGAGCATAGACGAACGCAGCCCCGTGCACTTCAGGGAGTGCGACCTCCAGCTGAGGAGGCTTGGGATAAGGTTCTTCCCGATAACGCTCGGGCCCATGAGGATGCTCACCAAGAGGGGGATGAGGATAAAGGAGTTGCTCGAAAACGCAGGAATGGACGTCATAGAGGTCTACCCAGGTGGAGCCCAAGACGTCCTCGGCATCCCGAGGAAGAGCAGAGGCCTCGAGGAGCTCCGCAGGGGGCTCGAGAGGCTCGGGATAAAGGGCCTCAGACCAGGCATGACGGGGGACGAGCTGGACGCCGTGACAGCAGCCTACGTGGGGATGCTCTACGTAAGGGGCGAATACACGGCCCTCGGAGACCCCGACGAAGGGCTCATAATAATGCCCCCGATACCGAGGGGATGGCGCCCAGGGAAACAGTTATCAAACTACGGACGGTAAACTCGTTGGTGGCCGCCGTGGGGTAAGGGTTAGCCCATCGGCCTGTGGAGCCGAAGGACCGGGTTCGAGTCCCGGCGGCGGCCCCACCCTCAACGGCCCTATGGACACGTCGACTCGGAGCGAAGCCACAAGTACGCTTAGCTTCAGCCGCGTGTGTGGAGACGGCCTATGAGCGTGTAGAGAAGCATGGAGACTAGCATGCTCGGTATCGAGGAGCCGATGTACGGAGCTCTCAGGTAACAGAGCCAGTAGGAGGCTATCCCAACAGCCCAACACGCCAACGCCGCCGGGTTGAAGCCCCCGGTGTACCAGTACCCCTCTCTGCCGTACAGCCACTCGACCCTGTAGCCCCGCTTGACGAGG
>CBFDTC010000001.1:0-54810 GCA_965612785.1 Candidatus Bathyarchaeota archaeon | reverse complement strand
CATCACACCAGCCCTGGCCGCAGTCCCACACAAGGTCTCGCAGGAGATACCCTACGGCCCGTACGTGGACGAGATAGTGTTCTCCGAAGTTTCCGAGGAGACGGACGCCCTGGAGAAGCTGAACTCTGGGGACCTCCACCTGTGGCTTTGGGGTATAGAGACTCCTGAGGGGCTGGCGACGGCCGACGAGCTACCCAACGTCGACTATATAAAAACCTATTCAGGAACGTACAACCTGTTCATCAACCCGCTTCCGTACGTGAACATAAGCGGTGAGCCGAGGTTCAACCCGTTCGGAATAAGGGAGGTCAGGGAGGCCTTAAACTGGCTGGTAGACAGGGAGTACATAGCTGAGGAAATAATGGGAGGACTGGGGTACCCAGATTACACAGTGTACATGCCATTCCTCATAGGTGACTATTTCAGGGTACTCCCAAAGATGATAGAACTTGAGGCCGAGTACAGCCACGACTTCGATAAAGCTCGGGAGGTCATATTCGAAGCTCTGACGGACGCTGGGTGTACATTCAAGGACGGTAAGTGGTATGACCCTGATGGAAACCTGATCGAGCTGTACTTCGTCATTAGGACTGAGGATAAGAGGAAGGACATAGGAGATTATATCGCAGGCCTGCTCGAGGAACTCGGGTTCACGGTCCACAGGGACTACGGAACCAAGGAGAAGGCCATACCCAAGGTCTACGGAGGCATAACGGACTGGCACCTATACACCGAAGGATGGGCTTTCGAGGCCATGACGGCCTACGAAGACACGATAGCCTACTTCATGTACTGCTCACCGTGGACTGGCGCCGTGTTCGAGTACTACACGCCTGAGCGAAGACTCGTAGAGCTTGCTGAAAAGTTGCTCAACGCCGAGTATGCCAACATGACTGAGAGGCTCAGCTGGATAGAAGAGATAAACGAGCTCTGCCTCAAGGACTCGACGAGGGTGTGGCTCGTCGACCAGGTCATGCCATTCCCATATAACACGGGCGTGACGAACATATCCTACGACTTGGTAGCCGGATTCTGGTCGCTATACACGCTCAGGACCACGAGGTTCCCCGACACTATAGGCGGGACTCTGAAGGTAGGCATAAAGGGGTTCCCAGCAGATGCGTTCAACCCCGTCGGCGGGTTCAAGTGGATTTACAGTACCCATGTTAGAACCGTTATAATGGACTCCTACGGGGTCTACCCACACCCGCACACTGGCATCTACATACCGATAAGAGAGACATTCTCCGTAGAGACGGCAGGGCCTGAGGGTGTACTGCCCGTACCTGAGGACGCGCTGATATTCGACCCGGCCACGAAGGACTGGAAGACAGTTGGAGAGGGCGTCAATGCCACGAGCGCCGTGACGCTCAACTTTGACTTCGGCAAGTGGCACCACGGCGAGGACATGACGATGGCAGACATATTCGCCGCTATCGCCCACGTTTACCTGGTGGCTTACAACGAAAGCGACATATACGACCCGTGGGCTGTCACGGGTGGGCAGGAGTTATTCATATCCACCTGCAAGGGCATAAAGGTCCTGAACAACACCGCTCTGACGGTCTACATAGACTACTGGCACATCGACCCGACCTACATAGCCGCCCTAGCCGATGTCTGGACCGCCACCCCATGGGAGCTCTACGCCTTGATGGACGCCGCCGTGAGCGAACATAAGCTAGCGTTCTCTGACTCTATGGCGGAGTCCTGGGGCGTTGAATGGCTCGACTTAGCGAGGGGCCCAAGCCTCGACATACTCAAGGATTACTTGGCCGACCTGAAGGCTAGGAACCACTTCCCGACCTACATGGGAGACCCAGACCTGCCTGACGTGGCCAAGCTAGACGCCAGCAAGGCCTCGGCCAGGTGGGCTGCCCTAGATGCCTGGTACACTGACCACGGCCACTTCTTCGTCAGTAACGGTCCGTTCTACCTTGAGAACATAGACCCAGTCGCCAAGACGATAACCGTCAAGGCTTTCCGTAACTACGTGTACAAGGCCGACCGCTGGGATGGCTTAGCGGTTCCGATACCTAAGATAGGTCTTGAGGTCCCAGCACGGGTTGTGCCAGGCCTGCCAGCCACAATAAACGTCACATCAACGTTCAAAGGTGAACCGTATAGTCTGGTGGATGTCCGTATCTCGATAGTTAACCCGGAGGGCGAGACAGTTATAGAGAAAACGGCCACGTGGGATGAAAGCGTAAGCAAG
Source organism: Candidatus Bathyarchaeota archaeon (assembly GCA_965612785.1). Taxonomy (GTDB): domain Archaea; phylum Thermoproteota; class Bathyarchaeia; order TCS64; family CBFDTC01; genus CBFDTC01. The sequence goes on along the minus strand of CBFDTC010000001.1, from coordinate 52,595 downwards.
TTCGTTGTCACACTAAGTGAGGAGGAAACTGGAACACTATTGCCTGGAATATACAAAGTATATGCTATAGCCACACCTCATGGAACAGCTGTTCTTAAGGTAGAAACCAAAGGTTTGGTGGTCATACCCGTGATGGTCTACATAGAGTCGCAGATAGACGCCCTCGAGGCATCCCTAGAACACGACATAGCGGAGCTCCAGAGCACGGTATCCGACCTTGAGACCCAGCTCGCAGCGGCCAGGGCGGCCGCCAGGAACGCTATGTACGCCGGCGTAGGCGTCGGCGTCATCGGCATAGCCATAGCAGCTGTGGCCATAGCGTTGGCTAAGAAGAGCTAATCCCCATTTCTTCCCCAAACTTTTTTACGACCCTGAACATCAGGAGCGCAGCTGCGAAGACCGTCACCAGGTATGCTGGTATGGACAAGAGTGCGTACGGCATCCTGCGTTCGTACACCTCCACGTTCAACGAGAGCTCCACGTCCCTGTCGAGGCCGTTCACGGCCACAAGCATGTACGGGTTCCTGACCCAAACGCTGTCCGACTCGTTGGATATGAACCTCTTCGGCAGGGCCCCGTCGTTCAGGTACCTCTCGTACTCCCCCTCGGTCAGGATGTAGACCTCGACCCCCTCCGGGACCGATGCCTGAGCCTTGACGAAGCCCGTGTACTCCACGGGGGTCGAGCAGTCGCCCATCGCTGGGACCTTGAGGTCTATGGTTTCGCCGCTCAGGTATATGAACTTGGGGATGAAGGACACGGCTGACAGGACTATGCCCACTGCGAAGAACGCCAGTATGACTGGAAGCCTGAGAAGGTGTCTCATGGGGCTTCCCAACATACCAAACGGTGGGAAGATTTAAATCGTCTTTTTCAAGTCCGTCTTTTAGATGGACGAGCCTCTAGTCATCCTGGAAGATGTCAGAACGTACTACCAGGTCAGGAAGGGCCTCTTCTCGAAGCCCCTGTACGTCAAGGCCGTGGACGGAGTCTCCCTCCACCTCAGGAGGGGGGAGGCCCTCGCCCTCGTGGGCGAATCCGGGTGCGGTAAGACGACGCTGGGGAAGACCGCCCTCAGGCTTCTCGTACCCTACTCAGGCCGTGTGATATTCGACGGGAAGGACATAACGCACGCCAAGGAGAAGGAGCTCAAGTGGTTCAGGAGGCGTGCCCAGATGATATTCCAGGACCCGTACTCGAGCTTGGATCCGATGTACACGATATACCACACCCTCAGCGAGCCCCTGATGATACACAACGTCGGGACGCGTGAGGAACGTTACGAGAGGGTCTGTAAGGCGTTGGAGGAGGTCAAGCTCACACCCCCTGAAGACTTCATACCGAAGTACCCGCACATGCTCAGCGGCGGGCAGATGCAGAGGGTCAACATAGCCAGGGCGATGATACTCGAGCCGGACTTCGTCGTGGCCGACGAGCCCGTCACGATGCTCGACGCCTCCATAAGGGCCGAGATACTGATGCTCCTGAAGGAGCTCATGGAGAGGCACAACATAGCGTTCCTGTACATAACTCACGACATGGCCACGGCCAAGTACTTCTCTAAGCGTGTCGCAGTCATGTACGCAGGTAAGATAGTCGAGGTAGGCGAGTTCAGGGAGGTTGTCCACAACCCGATGCACCCGTACACCAACGCCTTGATAGAGGTAGTCCCGGAGCCTGACCCCAGCAACAGGCTCAAGAAGCGGAGGACGGTCGCCGGAGAGCCTCCGAACCTCGTCAGCCCACCCCCGGGATGCCGGTTCCACCCCAGGTGTCCTGAGGCCATGCCCGTCTGCAGCGAGCGGGAGCCCGAGCTGGTTGAGGTCTCCAGCGGCAGGTGGGTTGCCTGCCACCTCTACGAGAAGGCTTAGGCCCTCGAAGCGGCGCCCACGGCGACCCCGACGGCCGTGCATCCGCCTCCCGTTATCAGGAACATCAGCCTTATCCCCGACAGGACGAGGTCAGGCGTTCTGTAGGCCACTGCGAGCCACTCCGCTCCGGGTATGAGCGTACACAGACCCACGACGATCATAGAGACGCCGGAGACTATCAGAGTCTTCGTGAACAGGCCGGACGGGACGGGGGTGTTCACGGCCTTGAGGACGTCCTCTGGGACGATGTGCGGAGCCGATTTGGCCACCGCTCTGAGTATCGGGGGGACGGCTACGAGGATGAACGGCAGCATCGTTATGTACCACCAGAGCGTCAGGCCCGTGCTGAAGCCGAGGTAGAACGACACTGGGAGACCGGCTGAGAACATCCCGGTGAAGATGAAGAACGCTAGGACTCCGAAGGCGCAGAGGAGGTTGGCCGACAGCAACACCACGACCGAGACTGTCAGGAACCTAGCCCACGTGAAACGGCCCTTGAGCAGCCTGCCCATCAGGTAGAACCCGAAGAAGTTTGCAGGCGTCCCGGAGACGAGCGTCAGCCACGGGTGGCCGTACCTGGCTATGCTCTGGATGAACGTCCCGACGGCCGCTCCGACCCCACCCACCCAGGGGCCGAACAGTATCGCAAAGACTGCGGGGACTATCACGGCAGGCCTGAACTGACCTATGCCCCACGGAGACTCTATGTAGCTGGTTGCGTAGGACGTCACGGCGTATATGGCTGCGCAGAGGGCCGTGGCGGCCACGAGCTTCGCCTTGGATTCTGGCATGCCCCATCTGGGTTTGGATAGATCCCTTTCTTTAAACTTATCTTTAGGGTTTGGTTATGGGTATATAGATGTTTAGGGCTATCCGTAGGGTTCAGGAAACTGGGAAAGGGACGCTGATGATATCGCTTCCTAAGCAGTGGGCTAAGAAGTGGGGTTTGAGGAGAGGCTCGCTCGTGGAGGTCAGAGACCGTGGCGACGGTAGGCTGATCGTGGACCCGGCCTACGGGGAGAGGGAGGCTCCTAGGAGGGCTTTGATCAGATGCCCCGTCCGGGAGCCGGATCACATAACCTGGGGGATAATAGGCGCCTACCTGCTCGGGTACGACGTGATAACGATATCCGGCGGAAGGATAGGGAGCAAGGACAGGGCGAGGGTTGAAGAAACGATGAGGAAGCTGATAGGCCTTGAGGTTATGGAGGAGACCGCCACGAAGATAGAGATACACTGCATAATCGACCCATCCCTGCTGGATCCGAGGAGGATGCTGCAGAGGATGTGTGGCATCGTCGTCGGCATGCTCAAAGACGTCTTCAGAGCCCTCTCCGAAGCCGACAGGAGTCTGGCCGAGATGGTCAGGAGGCGGGACGACGACGTAGACAGGCTCTACTTCCTGACCGTCAGGGTTCTGAGGGCCGCCGCCAGCAGGCCGGGTCTGGCCGACGAGCTCGGCCTGACCGCCATACAGTGCCTCGACCACAGGGTTGCCGCAAACCTTCTGGAGGCGAACGGGGACATAGTCTCCAACATGGCCAGGGAGGTCGAGGAGCTGGACAGGCCCCTCGAGGGGTGGCTTCTAGAGGCCGTCAGGCCTCTGTTCGACGTGGCTGCTGAGATGCAGGTCAACGCCCTCGGGGGCTTCCTCTCCTCGGAAATCCGGGTGCTGTCTGAGGTTAGGTCTGACTTGGAGCAGCTTGTGGAGACCCTGGACGGGTTGAGGGACAGGGCTGAGGAGTTTCCGAGCATGATATCCATAGCCTCCTACATGGAGGAGTTCGGCAGGAACTGTGTGGACCTGGCAGATTTAATAGCACCTGTCGGAATAATAGAGGAGCTGTAGGGCCATGGAGACGTGGAGGCTGCTGGAGCTCTCGGTGAACACGGCCTACATGAACATGGCGATAGACGAGGCCATAATGAGGGCCGTGTCCCAGGGAAGAGCTCCGAACACCGTAAGGTTCTACAGGTGGAACCCCTCCGCCGTGTCGATAGGGTACTTCCAAGCCGTCAGGAGGGTCGTGGACCTCGAAGCATGCAGGAGGAACGGTGTGGACGTCGTGAGGCGGATCACGGGAGGCGGGGCGGTGTACCACGACTACGTGGGGGAGGTCACGTACAGCCTCGTAGCCTCCGAGACGTCGGACTCGATACCCAAGGACATAATGGAGTCCTACCGAGCCATATGCGGCGGAATCGTGTCAGGGTTGAGGAGGCTCGGCGTCGAGGCGGAGTTCAAACCCGTGAACGACATAGTCGTCCACGGCAGGAAGGTCTCAGGAAACGCCCAGACGAGGCGTATGGGAGTCGTCCTCCAGCATGGGACGATACTCTTGGAGGTGGACGTAGAGAAGATGTTCACCGTTCTAAGGGTGCCGAAGGAGAAGATAAGGGACAAGCTGATAAGCGACGTCAAGCAGAGGGTCACATCCCTCACCATGGAACTCGGCAGGAAGCCGAGCTTCCAGGAGGTGGCCGAGGCTCTGAAGGAGGGCTTCGAGGAGAGGCTCGGCGTGGAGCTCAGGCCTGGAAAGCTGACGGATTGGGAGGCTGCGGAGGCTGAGAGGCTTGCTAGGGAGAAGTACTCCGCCGAGTGGTGGACGTTCAGGAGGTGAATCCGGCTGGGCTTCGCCGTGAAGAAGGTTGCTGGAGGGAAGCTCGTCGAGGCCGAGGTGGAGGTCTCCGACGGTCGGATCGCCAGGGTGAGGATAACGGGAGACTTCTTCGCCCACCCAGAGGACGTCGTCGAAGAGGTCGAGAAGAGGCTCGTCGGCTCCCGGCTGGACCCGGAGGAAGTGGCTGAGAGGGTGTCTTCAGCCGTCGCAGACCTGAACGCCACACTCGTCGGAGTATCCGTGAGGGACCTGGTTGAGGTAGTCCTGAAGGCTGCGGGAGTTGAACCCCGATAGGATACTCGAAACCGTGAGGAGGCGGAACCTGACGGCCGAGGAGACGCATAGGATACTCAGGACCGTCGAGCTGGATCTCCAGGAAGTCCTGGACGAGGCCTTCCAGACGTCGAGGAGACGCCTCAGGGCCTACAGACCGTACCCGAACTATCCCTCCATATCGATAACAGGAGGACGGTGTGAGCTCGACTGTAGACACTGCAGGCGTGTCTACCTGAAAGCCATGGAGTGGGCTGAAAGGCCGGAGCTTCTGGAGAGGAGGCTGAGGGAACTCGCCGACTCCGGCGGGGTTGGGTGTCTGATAAGCGGAGGCTACACCAAGTCTGGGAGGCTCCCAGTCGAGCCTTTCCTCGACACCTTGAAGGAGGGATCGGAGATGGGTTTGAGGATGAACATGCATCCCGGCCTCGTCGACTCCGAGACGGCGCAGAGAATAGCCTCCTCCGGCGTCGAGGTCGCTTCCATGGACGCCCCCGGAGACCCCTACACGGTCAGGTGGGTACACGGCCTCGACGCGACGCCTATGGACTACGCCAGGGCTATGCGCAACCTCTCGGAGGCCGGTGTGAAGGTGTGTCCGCATGTGTGTATAGGCCTGCATGGAGGCCGGGTCAGGGGGGAGCTCAACGCCGTTAGGATGGTGTACGGCTTGGGCATACGGAACCTGACGTTCATCATCCTGATACCGACGCCTGGGACGGACTTCCAGCACGTCGAGCCGCCGAGGCCCACAGAGGTCGCCGCCCTGGTGGCCCTGACGAGGCTCCTCATGCCTGAGGCCGACATAGGGCTCGGCTGTATGAGGCCCAGGGGACGGTACGCGGCTGAGGTTGAGAGGCTCCTGCTGAGGGCTGGTGTGGACAGGGTTGTCCTTCCTAGGCGTGAGACGGTGGAGGAGGCCCGTAGGCTGGGGATAAGCGTCGAGTGGCGGAGTTCATGCTGCGTCGTCGAGTAGGCCGAGCATCCTGGCCTCCTCGACCATTCGCTCCTTCGGGGGCTTGTAGGGGTAGTTGTACATCGGTCCTCCAGGATCCTCGTTGTAGAAGGGTCTGTTGCAGCCTGGACACCCCTTCGTCATGAACGGCTCCCCGGACAGGACTATGTCGAGGAGGAGCTCCCTGTCCACGCCGAAGTCGGTTATGCGTCCCTCCTCGTCGAACTCCATCCTGCCCAGGTTGGACAGGCCTCTGTATATGAGCGTGTGGGCGAGCTGGACTCGTCTGTACGAAGACAGGCTCGGCCTTTCCAGCCCCTCAAGCCTCGTCCCCCTCACAGGCGTGAAGGCGAACAGGCCCGTCGTGACCTTCATGTCCGCCATCCGCTGTATGAACTCCACGGCCTCAAGCTCGGTCTCACCCAGACCCACGATGAGGTGGGTCGAAACCATCCACGGACCGAACACCTCCAGCGCCTCCCCTATGGCCTCCATGTGACCCCTCCACGTGTAGGGCCCCCCAGCCGAGCGGCCCTTAACAGCGTCGAAAAGCTCCGGAGTGGCGGCGTCCAAGGGTATCCCAACCCTCTCGACGCCCATGTCCCTGAGCTCCCACACCATCTCCCGGCTCACTGGCTGACAGCAGACGGAAATGGGTAGACCAGCGTCTGAGAGCTCCGAGACCACCTGGATCAGGTCCCCCCAGAAGCCGGGGTAGTTCACGACCTGCACGCATATGCGCCTGAGACCCTTGGAGACCTTGAGGGCCTCTGAGACCTCCCCGAGGTCGTAGGGAGGCCACACAACCCTGGAGAGCATGTCCGTCCTGGCCGTGGAGGTCCTGGCCTGTGGGCAGAAGCCGCAGTTGGCGGTGCACCTCCCCTCGTGGTACAGCATGAGGTACGCAGTCGTCGGCTCAGCGTCCAGCCTACACCGGCACAGACCGAGGACCGAGGCGGTTCCGACGGACACCCTGACCTTCAACGCCCGTCCCATACTTTATCCGTTGATCGATTGTTATGTTTTTGGCAATGGACGTGAGGGCCGTCTTGTTCGACCTGGACGGTACGCTTGTGGACAACTCCGAGTACGAGAGGAGGAACATAGAGATGCTCGTCGAGGAGGCCGTCAGGGCGACCGGGGCCACGAGGGATGAGGTGATGAGGAGGGTCAAGGAGTACCGCGTGTTCCGGGGGACACCCTTCTGGTACGATTGGAGGCACTTCTGCAGGTTCATAGGGGCCCCGGAGGATGCTTGGGTGAGGGTTCACAGGGAGAACGTGCACCTCCTGAAGCCCATGCCGGAGGCCTTGGAGACGCTCAGAGCCTTGAGGAGCCGATACGGCCTGGCGGTGGTCTCAGACGCCTTGAGGGAGGTGCTCGACATAAAGCTGGAGGCCACGGGGATATCCCGCCTCGTAGACGTGTCCGTCAGCCAGGAGGAGGCCGGAGCCGTGAAGCCCGACCCGTCCGGCCTGCTCAAGGCCTCGGAGATGCTGGGCGTCGAGCCCGGGGATTGCGTGTTCGTGGGGAACATGGGGGACGACGTGGAGGCGGGCTTGAGGGCCGGAATGATCACGGTCCTCTACCCCACCGGGATAAGCGGACACACGATGATAGTCGAGGTGGTGGAGACGCCGAACGTCAGACCCCACCACGTCATAAGGAGGCTCGGGGAGCTCCCGGAGCTCCTCGGGAGGCTGTGAACATTTTTTAACGAATCCATCCGAACTCCTCTTTGGTTCGGCATGGACGTTAAGGTTAGAGCCCTGTACGAGGCGCTGTTCGCCCTCGAGGACGTGAGGCAGGTTCTCAGGGAAACGACGCCCGACCACACCCTGACGGAGCAGCAGAGAACAGTCGTCCTGAAGGCCCTGGAGAGGGTTCGGGAAGCCCTGACGGTTCTGGAGGAGTGGAGGAGCGGAGACGCCCCGCCCATCCAGTCCGCCCCTGGCATAGTTGCCAGGTCCGTGGAGGAGGAGTACGTCAGCGTCCAGCCCATACAGAGGGGCGGGGTTCTACCACCCGAGGCCAGGAAGACGTTGACGGCGTACTGCGACGGGTACTCCGTCTGCGACTACTGCCTACCACCGTTCAGGCTTGACAGGATAAGGAGGCCAAACCTCATGGAGTTCCACAGGGAGCTGGCTGAGTTCCTCGGTATGGACGAGGCAAGGCTGTTCCCAGGCGCAAGGCGGTGCTTCCAAGCCGTCATGTCGTCCCTCGTCAAGCCGGGGGACACGGTGCTCGTCGACTCCCTAAGCCACTACACGGTCTACCTGGCCGCCGAGCAGGCTGGAGCCAGGGTGGTCGAAGTTCCGAACACGGGTTACCCGGAGTACAGGGTAGACCCGGAGGCCTACGGCGAGAAGGCCGACGAGGTCGAGAGGGAGACGGGGAAGCCGCCCGTCCTCGCCGTTCTCTCCCACGTGGACTACAAGGTCGGAAACCTGCACGACGCAAAGAGGGTCTCCGAGACGCTCAAGGACAGGGGGATACCGCTCCTCTTGAACTGCGCCTACACGGCGGGCGTGATGCCCGTGGACGGGAGGGAGCTCGGGGCAGACTTCCTCGCAGCCAGCGGACACAAGTCGTTCGCATCCCCGGCTCCGTCCGGAATACTGGCCGTCAGGGAGGAGTGGGCCGACAGGGTGTTCAGGGAGAGCAGGTTCAGGGAGGGGAAGGAGGTGGAGCTCCTCGGATGCACCCTGATGGGCGGGGTCGCCGTGGCCATGATGGCATCCCTACCCCACGTCAAGGAGCGTGTCGGGAGGTGGGCTGAGGAGGTCGAGAAGGCTAGGTGGCTCGTCTCAGAGCTTGAGAAGATAGGGAGGTCGAAACAATTAGGAGTGAAGCCCAAGCAACACACGCTGATATGCATGGAGTTCCCGGACTTCCACGAAGTCTCCAAGAAGCATAAGCGGCGTGGGTACTTCCTCTACGAGGAGCTCCGCAGGAGAGGCGTGTTCGGACTCCAGCCAGGCCTGACGAGGAGGGTTAAGCTGAACACGTACGGGCTGAGCTGGAGGCAGGTTCGCCACGTGGCCGAGGCGTTCAAGGACGTGGCGGAAAAGTACGGGATACCCGTCTCTTAGAGGACCGTCACAGACTTCGCAAGGTTCCTTGGCTTGTCCGGGTCTAACCCAAGCTTGACTGAGGTGTAGTAGGCGAACATCTGGAGCGGGACGACGTACGGTATCGGGGTGAACACCTCCGGCACCCCCTTCGGTATCTCGACGTAGTCGTCCGCCAACTCCTTGACCTCCTCGTCCCCCTCCTCCATCACGGCGATTATGCGTCCGCCACGGGCCTTAAGCTCCATCATGTTCCCCAAAGCCGCCTTCTTCGTCGAGTCGTTCGGGCAGACGAACACTATGGGAACACCCTCCTCGACCAGGCTTATCGGACCGTGCTTGCTCTCACCCGCCGGGTAGGTTATCGAGGGTATGTAGGTTATCTCGAGCATCTTCAGGTTGCCCTCAGCCGCCGTTGCGGAGCTTATCCCCCTGCCGAGGAACAGGAAGAACCTGGACTTATGGTACTTCTCAGCCAAAGCCTTAACCCTCTCCTCATTCCTCCTAATCGTCTCCTCCACGATGTCGGGGATCTTCCTAAGCTTCCTCATAAGCGCCTTATGCTCCTCGTGGCCTATCTTACCCCTCTTCAAACCGAGCCTCATCGCAAGCTGGGCCAACACCATCAGCTGAGCCGTGAAGGTCTTAGTCGCAGCCACACCGATCTCAGGGCCGGACTGCTGACACAGGTAGACCCTAGCAACCCTCGTGAGGGTGGACCCGAGGACGTTGGTTATGCCCAGGATCGTGGCCGCCCTGTCCCTGGCGTACATCACCGCCTTGAGCGTGTCGGCCGTCTCACCGGACTGGCTGACCGCCAGGACAGCGCTGTCGACGTTGACGGAGTTTCCGTACCTGTCGATGAACTCCGAGGCTATGACGGCCTCCGTCTCCCTGTACGCGAGCTTGGAGAACATGTAGGTCGCTGCGAGGCATGCGTGGTACGAGGTGCCGCAGGCGACCATGTACACGGTTTTAGCCCTGTCCAGGAAGGTCGTCATCAGGTCGAGGTAGCTTTCCTGAAGCCTGAGGGCGTTCCTCAGGGCCGTGGGCTGCTCGTGTATCTCCTTGAGCATGAAGTGCGGGTATCCCTGCTTCTCGGCCATCTCAGGCGTCCATGGAAACGTCTTGACCTCGTACTCGACGGGGCTCATGTCCTCCGTCCGGTACACCTCGACGGACCCAGCCCTCAGGACGGCCATCTCGCCGTCCCTTAGGGCGAAGCCCCTGTTCGTGAGGGGCAGGAAGGCCGGCACGTCGGATGCGCAGTAGACGGACTTGTCCCCTACCCCTACCACGAGTGGGCTCTCCTTCTTCGCACAGACTATCTTGTCCGGCTCCTCGGCGTAGAGGACCGCTATGGCGTACGAGCCGTCCAGCCTAAGCACAGCCCTCCTGACAGCCTCGACGAACGATGCCCCGTTCTTTATCTCGTGCTCGATCAGGTGCGGTATTACCTCCGTGTCCGTCTTCGACTTGAACGTGTGGCCCGCCTCCTCCAGCTCGGCCTTCAGGGTCGAGAAGTTCTCTATGATCCCGTTGTGGACCACAGCTACGACGCCGTCGCAGTCCACGTGTGGGTGTGCGTTCACGTCCGTCGGGGCTCCGTGTGTGGCCCACCTGGTGTGTCCTATGCCCACGGAGCCTGGGAGGTCGTCGAGGTTCAGGAGCTTGTGTACGTCCCTTATCTTCCCGGCGGCCTTCTTCACGTGTATTCGACCCTCGTGGACTGTGGCCTCACCGACGGAGTCGTATCCCCTGTACTCGAGTCTCTTGAGGGCTTTGTGGATTACCGGAGCCGCAGAGCCGTCTGAGAGTACGCATCCGAATATTCCACACAACTCATCATTATCGTGAGCGGTTCTGTGGAAAAATTTTAAGTTTTTAAGGCTTATCTCCAAACAGTTGGTAGGTTCGCATGAAAGTTTTCATACTCGCCCTCGACGGATGTGAGGTCGGCTTCGTCGAGAGGTGGAGGCTTAAGGGCCTCATGCAGAGGGTGTACGGCTCCGTGGAGGTTCCGAGGGAGTGTTTCGCTAAGATTCTCGGAAGGGATGGGAGGATAATCTACGAGCCGTACACGCCCATGGTCTGGTACGCGTTCATAACCGGAACCCTTCCGAGGGGTAGGATAGGCAGGCTCCTCCAGAGGCGTAGGTGGACGAACCCTCTCGTGGACAGGCTCGTGGACGTGTTCGCTAGGGGATGGGGGCTGGAGAGGAAGTTCGGCATACTGAGACGTATGGGGTTCAAGAGACGCGTCGTCGACAGGAGGGACTACGGTGTGCCGACGATATTCGACCACGCCAGGAGGGCGTACGCCGTGGACGTGCCAGCCTACAGCCCCATGTGGAACCTCGGGATATACGAGGGAGAATTCGGGCTGGATAAGATTCCGAACGTGATAAGAGAGGCCTTCCGTAGGTTCGAGGAGAAGACGAAACGCGTTTCGGAGCTCATCCAATCCGAGTGGGACTTGATCATGGTCTGGACGAAGCTGCTCGACATCGTGGGCGAACTCGCCTTCGGACTCCCGGAGATGTACAGGGCCTACAGAACCGCGGACAGGTACGTTCGGAAGCTGTCCCAGGAGCTCGGGGACGAAGCCGTACTCCTCGTCGTCTCCGACCACGGGATGAAGCGTCTGGAGGGGACGAGGGGGTTCGGCATGCACACGACCAGAGCCTTCTGGTCGCTGAACTTCGAGACGGACTGGAGGCCTAAGGTCGTGACGGACTTCTACGGGAAGATAGTCGAGTGGCTGAGGTCCTAAACAAGCCCGAGGCAGTGGAGGAACGCCAAAACGCACACAACCGCCTCGACCGCCATCAGGGTCGCCGTCACCTGCCACTCCCTGAGCCTTCCGAGCCTCATGACGAGGTGTGTGAGCGAGTGCACCCCTCCCGGAGGGGGTTTGAGAGTGCCGTCCTCCTGGAGTATCCCGAAGCTCTCCGCCTTGAACTTCGACGAGAGCTTCAGGAAGGCCTCGACGGCCCACGGTAGGAAGCATAGGACCGAGATTTTCTCCATGTTCCCGACGACTGAGGTGCACACCATGACGGCCCCGATGACGTAGTTCAGGTCTCCCGGCAGTATCTTAGCCGGGTACCAGTTGTACCTGAGGAAGGCCAGGAGGGAGAACGCGAACGTCAGCGACAGAGCCGCGGCTTCGACCCTACCCCTCACCATCGCAAACACCCCAAGGGTTGTTAGCATTATGAAGCCCATACCAGCCTCGAGGCCGTTGAAGCCCGCCAGCATGTTCGTGGCGTTCGACACGACCAGAACGGCCAGTGGGATGACCACCAGCGGGTACAGGGGCCCTAAGTCCACGACGCCGAGGATCGGGAGGTCCATGGTCGTCGTACCTGCCTTGACCGCCATGAGAGGTATGGCTGCGGGTAGGGGTAGGAGGAAGTGCATCCATATCGAGAGGCCCCTACGCTTGTACCTCTCGAACCCGGAGACGCCCTCCTTGACCGGCACGAGACACGTCAGAACGTCGAACACCCCGAGGAAGGTCACTATCAGCACCGTGGATATGGACGCCAAGAGCTCCGTAAGCGCCTTCAGGGATTCAAGGACGAAAATGTTTAGGCCTATGAACAGGAAGAGACCTAAAAGGAAGCCCACCAAGACGGGTGGGCCACCCATCTCCGGAACCAGCGGCCTCCCAGGCTTCATCACATCCCTGCCGACTATTCCGGCGTCCCTGAGGAACCTTATGAACCTGGGTGTGGAGATGTACGTAAGCGTGAAGGAGGCCACGCAGCACAGGGCTATGACGAGTGCGGTAAGACACATCCAAAATACAAGGGATGTTAAACTAAAAAGAAATACTTGGGGTTGCCTGAGACGAGGTTCCTGATAGTCGACGCCCTCGGAGCAGGGAAGGGTGTGAGAAGGGCCACGATGGACGCAGTGGGCTCGGGCCCGAGGTGTGTGGCAGGCGTCCTCGAAAACCTTGGACTCGACTACGAGCTCGTCACATCGGCGGCGGTCCTGGAGAAGCCTGGTCTACTCAGGCGGTTCGACGTGCTGATGGTCAGCGGGATGACGAGCGACCTGACGGCCGTCAGGAGAGTGTCAGCCCTCTGGGACCGAAACTCCGAGGGGCCTAAGGTCCTCGGTGGGCCGATAGCCTCGGACTGGGTGGAGGCCCTCAAGAAGTGTCGGTACGACCTAGCCGTGATCGGAGAAGGGGAGGCGACTCTGACGGAGCTCCTGGGGAAGGGCCTCTCGGACGGTGTGCTCCCAGACCCCAGTGAGCTCCGACGGGTTAGGGGCTTGGCTTATGTGGAGGAGGGGGAGGTGGTGTTCACGGGTCTCAGACCGTTCATGAGACGAAACGAGTACGCAAAGTTGAAGCCCTCCACCAGGGCTATCCGGGGATACCCTGGATACAAGGCGTTAAGGGTGTACGTCGAGGTGGTGAGGGGATGCAGCAACTACTACCGAACCACGATGCGCCTCCCTGACGGGAGACAGTGCACGGGGTGCGACGCCTGCAGGACAGGTCCGCTGAGCCGGAGGTACTATTGTCCAGCCGGGATACCCCCAGGATGCGGGTACTGCTCGGTCCCAAGCCTGTTCGGCCCTTCGAGGAGCAGGGAAGTCCAATCCGTGCTGGAGGAGGTGGAGGAACTCGTCGAACTTGGCGTGAGGCGGGTGGTCCTCAGCGGCTCCGACGTACTCGACTACGGCAGGGACGTACTGGTTGAGCCCGAGCCCCTGACCGACCCGAGGGAGCCTCCGGCCAACCTGGACATGTTGGAGGAGATCCTGTCAGGCCTGCACAGGCTTGTGAGAAGGTCCAGCGGAAGGTTTTCGGTGATGGTCGAGAACATAAAGCCGAACCTCGTGGACCGAGAGGTCGCGGAGCTCCTCGGAAGGTACCTCAGACACACACCGGTCAACATAGGGTTTGAAACAGGCTCTGAGGAGCACTGCAGGGCCCTCGGTAGGCCTAACACCCCGTCCGAGGCTCTGAGGGCTGTGAGGCTCCTCAGGAAGGCAGGTTTGAGGCCTTACGTGTACTTCATACATGGCCTCCCGGGAGAGAGTGAGGAGACCGTCTCAGAGACCGTTAGGACGATCGAAGAGTGCCGCAGGCTGGGGGCTGAGAGGATAATCGTGTACAGGTTCAGGCCGCTACCCATGTCCGCGTTCGGCGACATGCCAAGCCCACCGCCGGCTCATGTGAGCCCTCTCGGAAGGGCTGTGAAGAGGGCGGCTGAGGAGGTGAACAGGGCTTCCAGGAGGATGCTCATAGGCAGGCGGATGACGGTTGTCGTGTACGGCCCTGTCCCAGGCAGGGGCTGGATAGCCTACCCGATGAACCATGGACCGGTCGTTGTCGTTAGGGGCTTCCACGGTGAGCCTGGGGAAGTCGTGGAGGTCAAGGTCACTGGGACGTTGTCTGACAGAGTCATGGAGGCCTTATGTGTGAGAACGTTATGAGTATTGGGCATCTAAGCCTCCGTTCAGCACTCCCTGAGGAGCTTAGACAAGGCCATAGGCAGGTCTCTAAAGTCGTGAACACGCATGTGTTTCCCTCTCCCCGCCTCAGCCATCTTCGCGCACATCTCGGAGTCTCCCCCAGCGGGGCCCATTGGCACCTCGACGACGTGTAGCCTAGGGTACATACCGGCCACCTCCACGGGGTCTCCGCCCCTAGTAACCCACCCGTCCGTCACTATGACGCCGAACTTCACCTTTGCCTGAACGGAGTCGAGTTCTCTGAGGCCGGTCTCTAAAGCCTTCTTTATGTCCGTGGAGCCTCCGAACTCCACGTCCAGAAGCCTCTCCACCAGCTCCTCGCAGTCCACATGCTCCCGCATGGACTTGAGAACCCTGGCTCTGTCCCTGAAGACCACCACCGCATAGTCGTCGTCCTCGAACTTGCGGGCTAGAACCCCCACGGCGGCCGTGGCCACAACCAGTCTCTCCCCTTGCATGGAGTTGCTCACGTCTAACAGCAGGACAGCGGCCCTCCTCTTCCTCACCCTCTCCCTGCACACTATATCTTCGAGGCTGGGAGCCCCCTTCCCCAACACGTTCTCGAGAGTCTCCTCCAGGTCTATCTCCTCCAAACCCGGCCTGAAGGGGACGTTGACGTATTCCGTTGGCTGCAGCCCCCTCCAGCTGACCTTGCTGACGAGGCCCAGTATCATCCTCACAAGCACCTTCCTCGCCATCCTTCTCTTAGTTTCGTCGAGCTCCGACTGAACGAGGAACAGGAGGCAAGCCCCAGGAAGGAAGGCCTTAGAAGATTCGACCGCTTGGATAAAGCCATTAAAGACACCCTCATCCGCGAGCAGCTTCCCAGCAAGCTTTGGTTCACGTCTGAATAGCTTCAGAAGACCCTGAACGTCTTTGCTCTCCACCAGCGAGACAAACGTTGCCGGGAGGTCAGACCTTCCCGCCCCCAGGCCTGTCTCACGACCTGGGAGTTTCGGGGATCCCGACCTCCCAGTCCTCAGACGTTGCTGTTCATTGAGGACGGATAGCACTATTTGCCGTATGACCTCCTCAACAGACTTACCCGACCTTTCCCTAAGCTCTATCTTCGTGGCAAGGGCCATGGTAGATGCCTCGACCCAGGTTTCCTGATCCGGGAAGTCTCTGCCCGTCCTGGCCGTGATTAACGCCGTTATGTCTATCGCACCCCTAACCGATGAACCTCTCCTTATCTCAGGGTCTTCCCGCGTCTTCCTGACTATCTTAACCGCCGTCGTGATTATACGTTCATCCGTACAGCCAGTCTCCTTGCGCACTATCTCTATCTCTTCCCTCTCGGACTGGTATTCGAGGGGTATCCAGACGAACCTGTCTCTCAAAGCCTCGCTAAGCCTGCTCGTGGCCACGTACTCCTCGGGGTTTTGGGTGGCTATCACCAGGAAACCAGGCTTGGCCTTGACCACGCCTATCTTAGGTACGACTATGATCCCCTCGTCCATCGCTGGCAACAGTACGTTCTGGGTTCCCTCAGGCATTCTGTTGAGCTCGTTTATGAACAGGAAGGCCCCGTCCAACATCGCCTGCGTCAAGGGACCTGGAATAAAAGACTCCCAACAATATCCCTTGGTCATCACCGAGGAGGGGTCGAACCACCCCACGAGTTTATGTTCGGTGTACCTTTCGTCTCCGTCAACTCGGTATATTTTACGTCCGAAGTGCATGGCCAGCGCTGTAGCTAGAACGGTCTTGCCAACCCCGACAGGCCCTTCAAACAGTATGTGTTTACCCGCCCTAATCGCCATGATCGCCTTCCTGAGCTCCTCCTCACGACCAATTATCCCGTACTTCCTCTGTATTTCAGCGATCTCATCAAGCATAGGAAACACCTCTCCGGTCGAAGGAATCAAACATAACAGCGTTATAGGTTTAAAAAAACATTTACCTGGATTAAAGCAGCCTAATATGGAAGTTCTTATAAAGGGGCGGCAACATCTACGACCATAGCATGATGGATGAGAGGCTGAAAAGACTGGTCTCAAAGCTGAGTAGTTATGCACTGAGTAGAGGCGCAAGCTCCGCCAAGTTAATACGCACTGAGGACATAACCGTAGGCCATTGGGTCAGGCTGAAATGCATGTACGGATGCGACGACTATGGAAAGTATTTCACGTGTCCACCCTACACTCCAACCCCAGAACAGACACGGAAGATACTGGACGAATACCGCCATGCCATGCTCTTCGAGTTCAGAGACATCAAAGACTCCAGGAGGTTGAAATCCATACACAACCTCATGTTAGAGCTCGAGAGAATCGCCTTCCTCGACGGATTCTACAAGGCATTCGCGTTCATAGCCAACACATGCACGATGTGCGACCGGTGTCCAGCCGGAGAGTTAAGCTGCGCGTCTAAGCAGGATAAGAAACTGTGTCTGCATCCGGAGAAAGCGAGACCTTCTATGCAGGCGTGTGGAATAGACGTGTTCTCAACCGCCAGGAAAGCCGGATACGACGTGGATGTGGTTACGACGCCTGACAGAGGCTTCAAAAGCTTTACGCTTCTTCTGATAGAATAGAGGAAAACTCGCTAAGGATCGGGTCACCATCCGCACACGTGTAGGCTGAAAAACGTTTAAGTTGTCGTTTGGCGCCTAAGTTAGGCGATGGAGACCGAGGAGAAGCCGAGGGAAGACATTTACTATGCGTGTATGATGTGCGGGTACAAGCTGTCCTTCAAGGAGCTCTCATCCTCCGTGTCCTTCAGGTGTCCCAAGTGCATGAGCAGGATATTCGTGAAGATAAGGCCCCAGATAGTGAAGAGGGTGAAGGCTGTATGAAGTACGAGCCGACCGAGGTCTGCGAGAAGAGGGCGGCCATAATCCTGAAGTACAGGGGCTTCAGGGTCAAGGATGTCTCGAGGTCTGAGGAGATGACGATAATCCACGCCCAGAAGCCTAAGACCCGGGAGAAGGTCATCGTCCTGTGCGTGCCTGGCGAAAAGGCCGTCGGGGTCACGTACGTAAGGAGGCTCAAGAGGCTTCTGGAGAAGCACGACGTCAAGCACGGCATACTCGTGGGGGAGGGGAGGTACACGCACTTGGCGAGGGAGGAGGTGAACAGGGTTTCGAAGGAGGGGTACACTATAGAGCTCATACCGCCAACGATACCGGCGTTCGACGTGTTCAAGCACAGGCTCGTCCCGAAGCATGAAGTCCTTTCCAGGGAGGAGGCCGAGGAGGTCTTGAAGAAGTACCACGCCAAACCGCATCAGCTCCCCTGGATAAAGGCCTCAGACCCGATAGCCATAATACTCGGAGCCAAGCCCGGAGACATAATCAAAGTCACGAGCAAAAGCCCAACGGCTGGCGTGTACGTCCACTACAGATACGTCGTGGAGGGCTAACCCCGAACCGCGGTCTTCTCGTACATCCTCTCAAGCGTCCACCTGACCGCGCTCTTGATCTCGCCCAGGCGACGCTCACCACCGTAGTTCCAAACCTCTATCGACCTTATCACGTCGCCGTCGCTGCGAACCTCGTACCTGAAAACCTCATCCGGACTGAGTGCCCCCTCCCCAACCCTCCTCTCGTCAGCCCTCCTCATCCCCTCGAAAACCCTGTCTATCAGGAACGACCTGAACGGTGGTGTGGAGGTCCTGAACTCCAACTCTCCGGAAGGAACTATCCTGAGCCTACCCTCATACACGTACATCACAGCCAGCAGACGGCCGTCCGAAGACCTGAGCGGGACCTCGAGGCCGCTGGAGGACTCGGCCGCCCTCCTGAACCCTTGGGCGGTGAGGGTTTCCTCGATGACCCTGACAACCTCCCGGATACGCCTAATCTCCTCCTCAAGCTCCGAAACCCTCTCCAGAAGGTCTCTCCTTATGGCAAGAAGCCTCCTAACACTTTCCTCGTCCAGCTGCAACCCGAGACTAACTGCCATAAGTCTAAAATATAACTTTACCGAAAAGAAGTTGTCAAACCTTGAGGCGAATACTGGTCGTCGGGGCAAACGCTGCCGGAGCGACGGCCGCCTCGTTTGCGAGGAAGACGGATAGAGAAGCTGAGATCATCGTCGTGGGGGATGAGCCGTACTCGACGTATTCGAGGTGTGGTCTCCCGTTCCTAATATCCGGCGAGATAAGGAGCTTGGAGGAACTCATAACGTACAAGCCATCCCACTTCAAGGCCATGCGGATAGACCTGTGGCTTAAGTCTAAGGTGGTCGACGTCGACCGGGCGTCCAGGGTCGCCACGGTACGGAGGGAGGACGGACGTGTCGAGGAAGTCGAGTACGATTCAATTATCCTATGCACGGGGGCTAGGGCTTGGAAGCCCCCCGTGGAGGGGATGGACCTCGACGGGGTGTACACGCTCAGAACGGTGGACGACTGTCTCGCCGTGATGAGGAAGCTGGAACATGCGAAGGCTGGGGTTGTCGTGGGAGCCGGGCCTGTGGGCTTAGAAGTGGCGGACGCGTTGAGGAGGAGAGGTCTCAAAGTGACCGTGGTCGAGCTCATGGACTCCATACTACCCGCATCCCTGGATGCGGACATGGCTAGACGGGTTCAGAGCGTCGTCGAGCGGGAGGGGGTAAAAGTTCTCCTGAAGAAGCCTGTAGAGGCGGTGTTGGGTGACGAGCATGTCAAATCCGTGTGTGCTGGAGGCATGGAAGTTGAGGCAGACATCGTCGTCGTGGCCACCGGCGTGAGGGCTAACGTAGAGCTCGGAGAAGCTATGGGTTTGGCTGTGGGAGTTACGAGATGCCTGAAGACGGACATGAAACTCAGGGCGTTAGAGAGGGGGAGATGTAGGCCTGTTGAAGACGTGTACTGCGCCGGAGACTGCGCTGAGTCGGTTCACATGGTCTCGAAGACCCCCTCGGCGCCACAGCTTGGCACAACGGCTGTCCGCATGGGCAAGGTTGCCGGGATAAACGCTGCCGGAGGACACTGCACCTTCCCAGGAACCCTCGGAACATTCGCATCTAAGATGTTCGGCATCGAAGTAGGCTCAACCGGCCTGACCGAGAGGCATGCCAGAAAGCTCGGCATGGAGGTCGTCTCCGGCAAGGTCACGTGGAGGACGAGGGCGGAGTACTACCCTGGGTGGAAGCATGTGACCGTGAAGGTGGTGGCGGACGCCGAGACCCTCAGGATAGTCGGCTGTCAGGTGGTCGGCGGGGAGGGTGTTCTGGGCAGGGTCAACGCCATGGCCCTGGCCATACAGTCTGGCATGACGCTCCAAGACCTGTCCAGGGCGGACTTCGGGTACACGCCTCCGCTCTCCGACGTGCTGGAGCCCCTGTCCCTGGCGGCTGAAAAGGCCTTGAAGACGGCCCTGAAGAAGACTTAAGGATTCTTATGGCAGAGAATTTTTTGTGAACGTCCTCGTCACGGGCGGGGCGGGGTACATAGGCTCTGCAACCGTCTTGGAGCTCAGTTCCAGGGGCCACAGGGTAGTCTCGCTGGACAACCTAAGCCTCGGAGACTACACCCCCCTGCACAGGCGGGCTGAGGAGTACGGGTACGTGCTGAAGGTCGGGGACATAAGGAACCCGGCGGACCTGGAGGAGGCCCTGAAGGAGTGTGAGGCGGAGGCAGTCATACACCTGGCGGCCATGTCGGGTATACCGTCCTGCAGCGAGAGGCCCGAGGAGGCGGTCTCCACGAACGTCTACGGGACTTACAACGTCCTGGAGGCCTCGAGGAAGCTCGACGTAGACAGAATCGTGTTCACGTCCACAGCAGCCGTCTACGGGACGCCGAGGAGGGTTCCGGTCTCGGAGGACTGCGAACTCAGGCCGCTGAGCCTGTACGGGGTTACGAAGCTGGCCTCCGAGGCGTTGATGAACGCTTTCCACGACGTGTACGGCATGGAGACGGTCATACTCAGGCTCGGAAACGTCTACGGGGTCGGTCCGAGGGTGAGGGAGGACTCGGTGATGCCCATATTCGTGTCCAAGGCCTTGAAGGGGGAGCCCTTGACGATATACGGGGACGGAAGCCAGATGAGGGACTTCGTCCACCTGATGGACGTAGTGGACGTTCTCGAGACGTGCATGAAGGCTGAGGCTTCGAGGGTGACCGGGGAGGTCTTCAACGTTGGGTGCGAGGCTCTGACCATATCGGACTTGGCCGACATGGTGTTGGACGAGGTTGAGAAGGCCGTGGGCGTCAGGGCCTCCGTCGTCCACGCCGGTGAGAGAGCCGGGGAGGTCAGGGTTTTCTACTACTCGAACGATAAGGTTAGGAGGGTTCTCGGGTTCAACCCTAAGAGAAGGGTCATCGACGGGGTGAGGGAGCTCATAGAATACTACCTGAAGCGTGGGGTGGGAGGGGCTTGACATCCGTGATAGCGAGGGCGAGGATGGAGGGGCGGTACGTACTGATGGAGCCTGAGGCTAAACGCCTCTGCATCGAGTACGGGATACCCGTCCCGAGGTTCGAGCTGGCGAGGAGCGTCGAGGAGGCGGTCGAACACGCCGAGAGAATCGGATACCCAGTCGTCCTCAAGGTGGTCTCACCGCAGGTCGTCCACAAAACCGACGTAGGCGGGGTCTTCCTCAACGTCTCCAACCGGGAGGAGGTCAGAGAGGCCTACAGGAAGGTCGTGGAGAACACGTTGAACAGGATCCCATCGGCCGAGATAGTCGGAGTCCTCGTCGAAGAACAAGTCAAAGAAGGGGTCGAAGTGATAGTCGGAGCCTTCAGGGACAGACAGTTCGGGCCGACCGTGATGTTCGGGCTTGGAGGAGTGTTCGTCGAGGTTTTGGACGACGTCTCCTTCAGGGTCGCCCCCGTCTCCGAGGCAGATGCCGAAGAGATGATACGGGAGATCAGGGGGTACAGGATACTCAGGGGGTACCGTGGGAGACCCCCTGCGGACTTGGAGGCGGTCAAGGAAATCATACTCAAGGTCTCCAGGATGGTGACGGAGCTCCGGGAGATAGGTGAGGTAGACCTGAACCCGATACACGTCTACGAGGAAGGCGCCGTGGCCGTGGACGTCAAGATAATCCTCGAGAAGGCTTGATGGACAACTACAGTGGCCTAAACCAGATGGGCGCTTAGAGCGTTCCTAAAACCCACGTAAAAGTTTCCGTCATGATGCGCGAAACATGTACGGTGTACATGCCGTGTCCGAGACGATACGCTGAGGGGGCCGAACCAGCCTCAAAAACGGGTGTCACAGTCCCGAGGGATGCCGTGGCTTCGTAAGAATACACTTGCGCGTGTTCGGACAGGAAAAGAGTCCACAAAACGAACCACAAACGTTTTAATTGTTCCATACAACATACTGTGATGTCTAAATTAAGCGTAAACAAGCTCGCCCTGAAGGTTGTCGAGCAGCTTCTCGAAGAGCCTGAGCTATACGGAGTGAAGGTTGAGAAACTCGGATGCGGCGCCACCGTCATAGACACAGGTCTTGAGGCGCCCGGAGGCGTACTGGCCGGCCTTAAAGTTACGGAGATAGCGATGGGCGGCCTGGCCGAGGTCTCGTTGACGTACGTGGAGTACGGAGACCTGACGCTTCCGACCGTGGTGGTGTCGACAGACAGGCCTGCCGTATCCCTGCTTGGCTGTCAGCTGGCCGGCTGGAGGGTTAGGGTGGGAGACTTCACGGGAGACGGTTCTGGGCCGGCGAGGGCCCTCGCCCTGAAGCCTAAGAGAGTCTTCAAGAAGATCGGATATCAGGACGACTACGACTCTGCGGTCATAGTCCTGGAGACCTCGAAGAAGCCGGGGGATGAGGTTGCCCTCTTCATAAGCGAGAAGTGCGACGTCGAACCTAAAGAGGTGTACATAGTCTTGACGTCCACAACCTCCTACGCAGGTTCGACGCAGATATCCGGCAGGATAGCCGAGACAGGCCTGTTCAAGATGGAGTACCTCGGACTCGACCCGAACAGCGTCCTACATGCGTCGGGGTACGCACCGGTCATGCCACCCCACCCAGACTGGGGTGTGGCGATAGGTCGGTGTGAGGATGCCCTGACCTACGGGGGCTTCGCCTCCTACCTCGTGGACGTCGAAGATGAGGGTTGGCTGGCCGACCTGGTGTCGAAGACGCCTTCCTCAAGCTCCCCGTCGTACGGTAAGCCCAGCTACGAGATATACAAGGAGGTGGACTTCGACTTCACGAAGATAGACCCAGCCCTCTTCGCACCAGCCGGCGTGGTGGTCACGAACGTCAGGACGGGCAGGGTCTTCAGGGCTGGTGGGATAAACGCGGAGATACTTAGGCTCGGGCTGGAAATCTGAGGGGGTGTTATGAGCTTGAGTGTGAGGGTCACGCTCATAACTGGTCGAACGGCCAAGCAGGGTATGACGATGGAGATCGGCAAGACGTCTGAAGAGTACCGTAGGGCTGTGGCGGTCGTAGAGCTCAGCCCCTCCGACGCTGAGAAGCTGGGAGTCTCCGACGGCGACACGGTCTCCGTGAAGACGGGCGTCGGCTCTGTGGTGGTCTGGTGTAAGGTCTCCAAGGGGTTGGATGAGGGTGTGGCGTTCATGCCCTACGGCCCGTGGGCAAACGCGGTCATAAGCTCCCACACCAGGGGGGTCGGCATGCCCCAGTTCAAGAGCGTGGAGGCGGAGGTCTCCCCAGCCCCAGGCATGAAAGTCCCGACCCTGGAGGACTTAGTCCAGATGCTTAGGGGGTGATGGACGTGCCCGTGTACGAGGACGTCGTGTGTCCGTTCTGTGGGTGCCTGTGCGACGACATAGTCGTCCGAGTGGAGGATGGGAGGATAGTCGAGGTGAAGAACGGGTGTGGTATATCCTCCAGCAAGTTCAGGAACCACCACAGAAACCGCATCCTGAAGCCGATGGTACGCAGGGACGGAAAGCTCGTCGAGACCACTCTGGAGGAGGCCGTGGACGAGTTGGCGAGGATGCTCGTCGAGGCCGACTGGCCGCTTATATACGGACTCAGCTCCACGGAGTGCGACGCCATATCCAAGGCCATAGAGCTCGGAGAGCTCGTCGGAGCCGTCGTGGACAACACCGCCTCCGTCTGCCACGGACCGACCATACTCGCCCTCCAGGCCGTGGGGGAGCCCAAGGCCACCCTCGGGGAGATGAAGAACAGAGCCGACCTCGTCGTGTTCTGGGGGTGCAACCCAACTGCGTCGTTCCTGAGACACATGGCAAGGTACTCGGTCCTGCCGAAGGGCATGTTCATCCAGGGCCGCAAGGACAGGTTCGTCATCGTCGTCGACGTACGCAGGACGGGAACCGCCAGGCTAGCCGACATGTTCGTCAAAGTCAAGCCTGGGAGGGACTTCGAGCTCGTGCAGGCCTTGAGGGCTGTCCTGAGGGGGTACGACCTCCCAGTCGAGGAGGTGGCAGGCGTCCCGATGGACACCGTGAGGGAGATGGCGGAGAAGATGAAGACCTGTAAGTTCGGCGTCGTGTTCTTCGGGGTCGGGGTCACGATGAGCCCCGGGAGGCACATGAACGTGGAGGCGTTGGCGAGGCTTGTGAGGGACCTGAACTCCCACACGAAGTTCGTCATGATGCCCATGAGGGGGCACTTCAACGTGGCTGGGGCAAACACCGTTTCGACCTGGCAGACGGGGTACCCGTACGCGGTGGACTTCAGCAGAGGCTACCCGAGGTACGGGCCGGGGGAGTTCTGGGCCGTAGACCTCCTGGCAAGGGGGGAGGTGGACGCCGCTCTGATAATAGCGTCGGACCCCGCAGCCCACTTCCCCGTCGAGGCGGCCAGGCATCTGGCCAGGATACCGCTGGCGGTCATGGACTGTAAGGTGAACATGACTGCCATGATGGCTGACGTGGTGATACCGGTAGCCGCATCCGGGATAGAGTGTGAGGGGACGGCGTACCGCATGGACGGGGTTCCCATAAGACTGAAGAAGATAGTCGACCCGCCTGAGGGGGTCCTCCCGGACAGGGAGGTCTTGGAGATGGTAATCAGACGTGTCAGGGAGGTGATGTGAGGGTGGAGCTCCTCATAAAGGGTGGATACGTCTTCGACCCCCTGAACGGCGTGGACGGGGAGCGTATGGACATCTGCATAAGGGACGGCAAGGTAGTGGAGTCCGTGGACGAGTCTAAGGCAAAGGTCATAGACGCCTCAGGCATGACCGTCATGCCCGGCGGCGTGGACATACACAGCCACATAGCAGGGTCGAAGGTCAACCTCGGAAGGCTGATGAGGCCCGAAGACCACAGGAAGGACGTAGTCCCAAGGACGGACGTGACGAGGGCTGGAGTCGGGTACTCGGTTCCGTCGACCTTCGTGACTGGGTACAGGTACGCCCTCATGGGGTACACGACCGTCATAGAGCCAGCAGGGCCTCCGCTGGGTGCGAGACACGTCCACGAGGAGCTCAACGACACCCCGATAGTCGACAAGGCCTTCTTCCCGCTGATGGGAAACAACTACTTCGTCCTCAAGTACGTCTCCGAGGGAGACCTAGAGAAGCTGAAGGCGTTCGTGGCCTGGCTCCTGTGGGCCACGAAGGGCTACGCAGTCAAGATAGTCAACCCGGGCGGCGTCGAGATGTGGAAGTGGGGTAAGGACGTCGAGTCGATAGACGACGTCGTGGAGGGCTTCGGCGTCACGCCGAGGCAGATAGTCGTCGGGCTGGCGAGGGCTAACGAGTCGCTCGGGCTGCCGCACACGATACACGTCCACTGCAACAACCTCGGCGTCCCGGGAAACTACGAGACGACCATAGAGACGATGGAGGCCGTCAGAGGCGTCGAACCTGCACCCGGCAGGAAGGCGGTGATACACGTAACCCACGTGCAGTTCAACGCTTTCGCAGGGAAGGATTGGAGGGACTTTAGGTCAGGAGGTCCTGAGATAGTGGACTACCTGAACAAGCATGAACACGTGACCGTGGACGTAGGTCAGATAGACTTCACGGACACGACTACGATGACGGCCGACGGACCTTGGCAGTTCAGGCTTTACAAGCTGACGGGGAACAAGTGGATAAACTCGGACGTGGAGTTCGAGACGGGGGCGGGCATAGTCCCCTACACGTTCAAGAAGAAGAGTCCCGTCAACGCTGTTCAGTGGGCCATAGGCCTGGAGGTGATGCTGCTGATGAAGGACCTATGGAGGGTCTACCTGACGACAGACCACCCGAACGGAGCTCCGTTCACCCACTACCCGAGGGTCATAGCGTGGCTGATGAGCCGTAAGGCAAGGTCCGACACGATGGCCGGGATGCACGGAGCCGTGTTCAGGAAGACGGAGATAGCCGACATATACCGGGAGTACACGCTCTACGAGATTGCCATAGTGACGAGGGCAGCGACGGCCAAGGCCCTGAGCTTGAGGGATAAGGGCCACCTCGGAGTCGGTGCGGACGCAGATGTGGCGGTGTACCCGATAGACCCGAACAGGCTCGACTCGTCGGACTACAGGAGCATAGAGAAGGCCTTCTCGAGGGCGAAGTACGTCGTTAAGGGAGGCGAAATCGTCGTGTGGGATGGGAGGATAGTCTCAACCCCACTTGGAAACACGTTCTGGGTTAGGGCGTCCGTCCAGGAGGACGTGAGGGAGCAGGTTTTGGAGGAGGTGGGGGAGGTGTTCGAGAAGTACTACACCATGAAGCTGAGCAACTACCCGGTCCAAGACGTGTACCTTCCCAACCCTGTCGAGGTCCATGCTGGAGGTGGGTGAGTTGGCGTTCGAGCTGAATGGGGTTAGGGTAGAGGACACGTTCGCAGAGGCCTTCAGGCTTTGGGTTTCGAGGCTGATAATAACCGCCAAGAACGCCAGGTGGGCGAGGATAGCCGCCCAGACGATGACGGGGTTCGCTACCTCGATAATAATGTGCGGCTGCGAGGCGGGCATAGAGTGCGAACTCAGCCCTGACGAGACGCCCGACGGGAGGCCTGGGGTCAGCGTCCTCGTGTTCACGGGCAGGAAGGACATGGAGGACCAGCTCCTCCGCAGGGTGGGACAGTGCGTCCTGACGAGCCCCACTTCAGCCGTTTACAACGGCATCCCGCTCGAGGAGGCTGAGGACACTGTAAGCCTCGGTGGGAGGCTTAGGTTCTTCGGAGACGGCTACCAGAAGAAGGTCAGGCTCGGGGACGGCCTCGGAGCCAAGAGACGCCTGTGGAGGATACCAGTCATGGAGGGCGAATTCCTCATCGAAGACAAGTTCGGGATGAAGAGGGGCGTGGCCGGGGGGAACTTCATAATCCTCGGGAGGGACGTAGACTCAGCCCTGGAAGCCTCGGAGAGAGCCGTGAAGGCCATAGAGCCCATCAGGGGCGTCATAACGCCGTTCCCCGGCGGGGTGTGCAGGAGCGGTAGCAAGGTGGGTTCACGGTACAAGTTCCTGAGGGCTTCGACGAACACGCCTCTGTGTCCGACGCTGAGGGCTGAGGTTCCGGACACCCAGGTTCCGGAGGGGGTCGGCTCGGTGTTCGAGATCGTGATAAACGGCGTGGACCTCGAGTCGGTTAAGAAGGCGATGGCCGTGGGCATCAGGGAGGCTGTGAAGGTGGACGGCGTATTGGGCATAACGGCAGGGAACTACGGCGGCAGGCTGGGTAAGTACCTCATCTACCTGAAGGACTGTCTGGGGGTGTGAGACGTGACGGTTAGGCTCAAGCCAAAGGAGCTTCCGAAAGTCCCCGTGGAGGCATACTGTATAACCCCAGACGAGTTCGCAGGCAAGACGGTCGAAGAGCTCCGGAACCTGACCTTGTGGGTCGGGAAGAGACGTAGGAGGCTCGGAGACCTGTTCGAGGTCTACGGAGAGGCTGGGGACAGCGCCGAGGACACGGAGATAGTCGTCGAGGGAGACGTGCCGACCGTAAAGTACATCGGATACGAGATGACCGCCGGCAGGATAGTCATCCAAGGCCGGAGCGGAGCCCACACGGGCGCGAAGATGAGCGGGGGTGAAATCGTCGTCGAGGGAGACGTCGGGGAGTGGTCTGGCGCTGAGATGAGCGGGGGCGTCCTCAGGATTCGAGGGAACGCAGACCACTTCCTCGGGGCCTCCTACCTCGGAAGCCCGTTCGGCATGACGGGCGGAGCCATAATCGTCCATGGGAGCGTCGGGGGGGAGGCCTGCAGGGGTATGAGGAGGGGTCTGCTCGTCGTGCTGGGGGACGCCGGGGAGTTCCTCGGAGCCGACATGGTGGCCGGGACGATAATCGTGTTCGGCAGAGCCGGAAGGGGCTTGGGAGCCCACATGGGGAACAAGGGCGCCGTGATAGTAGTCCACGGAGGGGTTGAGGAAATGCCTCCGACGTTCGTGTACGACGCCACGTACAGCCCGACGTTCATAAGGCTGTTGATGAGGGAGCTCCACCGGACGTACGGGGTCGAGGAGGCTTCCAGGTACATGGACGCTGTGTACGACAGGTACCACGGAGACTTGGCCGAGGGAGGCGGAGGAGAGATATTCCTGCTAAGCGATAGAAAACGTTTAACCAACACTTAGTTTTTTCAACCCTTAGATGAGGATAGGCGTCCTAGGGAAGAGTCTGGAGGACGAACATGTCAAGCAGATAGTCCAGGAGCTCGGGAAACGTGGAGTAGAAGCTCCCTTCCTCAAGCCGAGGGAGTTCAAAGCCAAAGTGTCGGTGGAAGATCGGGTGTACTGCTCAGGCGTCCGGGTGGACAACCTCGACGCCCTGATAGTCAGGAGTTTACCTGGAGGCTCTCCGGAGCAGGTCTTCTTCAGGATGGACGTCCTCCACAGACTCCGGAGGCTCGGTGTGGTCGTCGTGAACCCACCGCTTTCAATTGAGATTGCGGCCGACAAGTACAGGGTCCTAACCATCCTGGAGGACGAGGGCATACCGGTTCCGAGGACTGTGGCGTGCGAGAACTTCTGGGACGCCATGGACGCCTTCGAGGAGCTGGGTGGAGACGTGGTCGTCAAACCCCTGTTCGGGTCTCTCGGGAGGGGAGTCATGAGGGTCGAGGACAGGGACCTGGCGTACAGGGTCTTCAGGGCGCTCCAGCTTTCCAGGTGCGTCTACTACCTCCAGGAGTACATACCCCACGGAAACGTAGACCTCAGGATGTTCGTCGTCGGAGACCGAGTCGTCGCATCCATGCAGAGGGTCGGCGGTACGTGGAAGACGAACGTGTCGCAGGGAGCCGAACCGAGACCGTACAACCCAACTCCGGAGGAGGAGAGGCTGGCGGTCAGGGCTTCGAGAGCCGTAGGATGCGAGTACTCTGGGGTGGACTTGGTGAAGACGACGGACGGACGGTTGTACGTTGTCGAGGTGAACAGCATGCCGGGGTGGATGGGGCTTCAGAGGGTCTCGAAGACGAAAGTAGTCGAGGAGGTAGTTAACCACGTCATCCAACTCGCCAGCCGTTGAAGGGGCCGAGGCCTGGAGGCCGAGGGACGGAGACCCGTTCGTCTCCGTGGAGGGACTGATATTCTACACGTTCGGGTACCACCACCCCAACGGCAGGGTCGTAGCGTTCCTGAAGTACGTCCCCGAACGCATCTCGGAGCTCTTCCCCCTCGATTGGCTGGACAGGGTCTGGGTTTTCCGTGGGGAACGCATGCTCAGGCCTAAGACGCTGTTCAGCCCAAACCATTACAGAATCGTGTTGGAGACGTTCAGGAGGCACATGCCCCACCACGTGTACAGGCATCCAAACCTCCGAAGAGACGTAGTCGCCCCACCGCTGAGCCACGTACGGGAGACCTACACGCCGGCCGGGGCTCTTAGGAGGCTTTTGGCGAAGGAACATAGAGACGAACTGGAGGAGGTGGCCGTCAGGCTCGTCGAGACCCTCTCCGAGAGCTCCGGGGTGCCGCTGGAGGACTTCGGCATACACGGCTCCATATGCCTCGGCATGCACGACGAGCTCAGCGACGTAGACCTGACGGTCTACGGTGGTCGAAACTACCTCAGGGTCTTGGAGGCCTTAAGGGAGCTTGAGGGGGAGGGTGTTCTCGAGCTGAGTAGGTCCACCCAGGACGAGGCGAGGAGGGGGAACGTGGGGAGGTTCATGGGGAGGCGTTTCGTGGTGAACGCCGTGAGAAAGTACGAGGAAATCGAGGAGGAACCACAGGCCACGCCGATAGGCCCCGCCAAGGTGGTGTGCAGAGTCCTCGACGACTCGGAGGCCATGTTCAGACCCGCCGTCTACAGAGTCGAAACCCTGGAGGTGCTGGAGGGTGGGGAACATGCCTGGAGGGTCTCTGAAGTCGTCTCGATGGTCGGAGCCTACAGGATGTACGCCCGGCCGGGCGAGGTGGTCGAGGTTAGGGGCTTCTTGGAGAGGGCGGAGCTCCACGGCAGGGCTTGGACGAGGCTCGTGGTAGGCTCCGCCACCCAGGAGGAGTACATGAGGTGTCTGGGTTGAGGAAGCCGAAGGACAGGGACTACGTGGAGACGGTGGACGGCCTGTTCTTCTGCCTAACCGGGTACCTCCACCCCCCAGACGGCTACACGGCGTACCCGAAGTACGCTCCAGGAGACGGAATATGGTCCAGAGGCGGGGTGACCTACGCCAGGATCATGAGACGCTACCACGTGTCCGAGGTGCGGCGCATGACGGAGGAGCTCCAGGCCTTGAGGCCGGAGTACGTGAGGTTCTGCCCCGTGAGGCAGATACGTATGACCTTCGTCCCGAAGAGGCTCGTCAGAAAGTACTACATGCCCGAGCAGAGGCTCTCCCATATGCTCCACGAGGGACCGAGGGACGAACTCGAAGCCCAGACCGTGGAGCTCGCCGAAGCCATTTCGGGTGGGGCAGATGTGCCCGTGGGGGACCTCGGCGTGACTGGTTCGATACTGATAGCCATACACAACCCGAGGTACAGCGACATAGACCTAACCGTGTACGGAGCACGAAGCTCCTCCAGCGTAAGGGATTGGATACGCAGCGGCGGAGACGGGGTCGTCGAGAGGCTGGGGAGGAGGGAGCTGGAGGAGTGGTGTGTGAGGAGGGCCGGTATGTTCGGCCTCGACCGAAAGACCGTCAGGGTCATCGCCTCAAGGAGGTGGAACTACGGCCTGTTCAAAGGCAGGAGGTTCTCCATACACCCGACCAAGACGGACGAGGAGATAACCGAGGCCTACGGAGACCGCACCTACAGGCCCATCGGTTTCGTCAGAGCATTCGCAACCGTCTCCGACTCACGGGAGGCCATGTACACACCAGCCGTGTACAGGGTCGAGGACGTCAGGGTGTTGGAGGGACCCCGGGAAGCCGAGACGGTTGTGGAGGTGGTCTCCTACGAGGGGCTTTTCTGCGACGTGGCCTACGAAGGAGAGCAAATAGAGCTCGCAGGCAAGCTCGAGAAGGTTGAAAAGGCTGATGGGGGCGTGTACATGAGGGTTCTCGTAGGCTCAACCGAGTACCCAAACAGCTACATAAAGCCCCTGGTGGACAGGCCATGAGGCTGAGGGACAGGGACTCCCCCGTGACCGAGGAGGGACTCCTTTTCAGGGTCTACGGCTACAACCATCCACCCGGAGCCTGGGTGTGCGACCTCGAATACGCCCACGAGAGCGTATACGTCAGCCGGGACCCAAGGGCCATCAGGGAGGGACGGGCTGGGAGGTTCTACAAGTTCTACTTCGACGGAGGGCTGAGGTTCGTAAGGGAGAGGTTCCCCCAGTACCAGGTCTACTACAAACCGTTGAGGAGGAGGCTCGTAGGCGTCTCTGAGGACCAGATACACGAGGTCAGGAGGCCGGATGAGGCCCTCAGAAGGCTGTACGAGTCGGACAGGGACGACCCGCTCGTGGAGACGATGAGGGAGCTCCTGGACACGGTCGTAGAGCATTCTGGACTCAGGCTCGGAGACTTCGGCGTGTTCGGCTCCCTATTACACGACTTCTACAACCCGAGGTACAGCGACATAGACCTAACCGTGTACGGCATCAGGGAGACCCGGAGGCTCGTCGAGACGCTCAGAGAACTGTACAGGGACCCCGGTACACGGCTGAGGAACGAGTTCGAGGGTTGGCGTCCTGAGGAGCATCCGATGACCTGGAGGTTCTTGAGGTACAGCAAGGCCGAGTACGGCTGGTACCAGAGGAGGAAGATGATATACGGCGTGTACGACTCTGAGAGGCTCGGAAGGACCGTGAAGGTGGAGTTCGAGCCCGTCAGGAGGTGGGAGGAGATAACGAACGAATACAGCGACGACTTGGAGATAACCAACCTCGGCTTCACGGAGTGCGTAGTCGAGGTCCTCGACGACTCGGAGTCGATGTTCATGCCGTCCGTATACCACGTCGAAGCCCTAGAGGGACCCGACGTGGATAGGGTGGTGTCGTACGTGGAGGAGTTCAGAGGCCAGCTCAAAGCCGGAGAGCGAGGAGTCGTGTGCGGATGGCTTGAAGAACACAGGACGCCCAGAGCCTCCCTGAGGCAGGTTACCCTAACGTACGGGCCGAGGTACTTCGAACAGTGCCTCAAACTGGCCTCTGGAAGCGATAGGGTTAAATTATCTTTTAGTGAGCTTGGGCTTGGTGGCGACGATGAGCAGCCTCGAGGAGAGGATAGCGGCACTTGAAGAGCAGATAGAGGACCTGAACCACAGGCTGGAGGAAATCGAGGAACGCATAGGCGCCCTGGAGGAGATGATAAACGAACTCAGCGACAGAATAGAAGCAGCCCAGAGCTTCTAAAAAAGGTTAAGGGTGTAGACGGTCGTCAGCGGAACAGTAGCTCCTGCGGCTGAGCCTTGTAAGACCTGTCCCTCGGAGGTCTGAACTTTTTGAAGAGATCCAGCCTCCCCTGCTCCTTAAGCCTCTTCCAGATCAGAACCCAGGCGCAGTCCCTCTCGTACCCGCCTACCTCACATTTGCCGTCCACTTGGCCTCCGCATGGACCGTTCAGCAGGCCCTTAGCGCACCTCGTCAACGGACATATGCCACCCGTCTCGTAGAGTATGCAGTCTCCACAGGCCCTGCACCTCTCGTAGAACCTGCCTATCCTCTCCGTCATTCCGAGGAACTTCGTGTTGAGCGCCGGTATGACTACCTTGCCTGAAAGTTCTCCGACCGTCTGGGTACCCACTCCGCAGGCCATGACGAGTATGGCTTCTGCCTCCTCGATCTCCTTCCTATGCTTTCTCAAGTCTCTCCTACACGTCCTCTCGTCACACGGCGTCTCTATGACGAACGCAGTCACAACCCTGTCCTTCAGCTTCTCAGCCATCTCGTTCACTTGCTCCTCGCCGCCCGTCTGGCATAGCGTGGCGCAGGTGTCGCATCCGACTATGGCTATCTTCTTGTACGGCTTGACCATCTCGAGGATTTCCTCAAAGGGCTTCTGCTCGGTTATTATCACATTACATCACCCCACAGCTTCGAACAGGGGCTTGAATATCCTCTCGTACAGGACTGCCATCACGTGGATCCCAGCCGCCTTAGTCGTCTTCCGGAGCTCCTTTATGAACGGGGCGAAGAACTCTATGTTGGCCTCGTCGTACTTCTCCTTACGTTTCTGCTTGTCAGGCTCCTCCTTGCACTTCTTCAGGGCCTCCATGAACTCGTCTGGAACGCTTACGCCTGGAATGTACTTGTTGAAGTACTCTGCGATTCTGTAAGACTTTATCGGGAATATTCCGATCAGACACGGCGTGTTCAGGTACTCGATCTCCTTGAGGAACGTCTTAGCCTTTTCGATGTCGAACACAGTCTGCGTCTGTATGAAGTCCACACCGATCCTCACCTTACGCTCGATCTTCAGTATCTCAGGCTCCAACGGGTCGGCGTTCGGGTTTCCAGCTATGCCCACGTTGATCTCAACCTTCCCGTGTATCTCGTGACCCGCTAGGTCCCTACCCTCGTCCACCAGCAGGTGGAGGAGGTAGACCAGTTGAGTTGAGTCCAGGTCGTACACAGGCATGGCGCCTGGATTGTCCCCGAGCGTCGTGTGGTCTCCGCTAAGGGCGAGTATGTTCCTTATTCCGAGGTGTGCTGCGGCCAATATGTCGGCGGTTAGAGCTATGCGGTTCCTGTCCCTCACAGTCATCTGACATATCGTCTCGAGGCCGGTCTCCCTCTGAACTATGTAGGCCGGGACGAGGGAGTTTATGTAGGCCATGGCTTGAGGTCCGTCGGTGACGTTGGCTGCCACGACGTAGGGCTTCATGGCCTCAGCGCTCTTTATGACATCGCTCAGGTCCGTGACCTTCTCGGGCTCCAGCTCGCCTGTGAACACGAACTTTCCGTCCCTGATTTCCTTGACCAGCCTACTGTACGCAGGCCTCATGGAGGATCGCCCCAAACTTCCATCTAACAACAGTCATTCTTGTAATAAATTTTGTGTACGGAGCTGAAGGACGAAGCTTGGCTGAGGTGCTTTGCCATAAACTTAATATTCTGAACCCCTCTTCTATTATGATTCCTAAAAGTTAAGGTGGTCTTATTGTCGAAGAGAGAGTTGCACCTGAAGATAGACGAGCTGAAGACATCTCTTGGACTCGTCAAGGGCCTTGAGATATCCATCGGCCGAATATTCGAGGAGACATGGGAGGAACCCGTCGGCCCGACGCCTTTCCCGGGCATCGCCGACCTCAGGGAGTGGGACAGGACGCTCCTAAAGAGGTACAAGCCCTTCTACATGCCCTTCTGCGACGTTTGTTGCCTGTGCACATTCGGAAAGTGCGACCTGACGGGGGACAAGAGGGGCGCCTGTGGAATAGACATGGCCGCCCAGCAGTCGAGGATAGTCCTACTCGCCTGCTGCATAGGGGCTGCAACCCACATCAGCCATGCGAGGCACCTCGTCGAGCACCTGATAGGCGAGTACGGGAGGAACTACCCGATAGACTGGGGTCCAGAGGTGTTCATAGAGGCCCCTGTGACCAGGCTCGTTACTGGGGTTAGACCCAAGACCCTCGGAGACCTGGAAGACATTCTGGACTACCTGGAGACCGAGGTCACACACCTCCTTTCATGCTGCCACACGGGTCAGGAGGGGGACAACATAGACTTCGAGTCGAAGGTGTTCCACGCCGGGATGATAGACCAGGTGGGGATGGAGATAGCGGACCTCGCCCAGGTTATGTGCTACGGGTTCCCGAAGGCCGACCCAGAGGCGCCGTTCACGGAGATAGGCCTCGGAGCCGTGGACCCGACTAAGCCCGTCATACTCGTCATAGGCCACAACGTCCCGCCGGCTGCGGACATAATGGACTACTTGATGGAGAAGAAGCTCGTGGGTCAGGTCGAGCTGGCAGGGATATGCTGCACTGCCATAGACGTGACGAGGTACAACACGGCGGCCAAGATAATAGGGCCGATATCCTGGCAGCTGAGGTTCATCAGGAGCGGAATACCAGACGTGATAGTCGTGGACGAGCAGTGCATAAGGGCGGACATACTGAACGAGGCGATGAAGATCAGGGCGCCCCTGATAGCCGCTTCGGAGAAGGCCATGCACGGCCTCCCGGACAGAACCGAGGACGACCCGAGGGAGATAGTGGAAGACCTGGTGAGCGGCAGGGCTCCCGGGGCCGTCATACTCAACCCGAGGAAGGTTGGAGAGGTGGCCGTGGAGACGGCGCTGAAGGTCGCACCGCTGAGGAAGAAGTTTAAGGTTCTACCCGACGCGTCCGAGCTGGTTGAACAGGCCAAGCGCTGTAGGAAGTGTATGGAGTGTACGAGGGCATGTCCCAACACCCTTCCGATACCGGAGGCCATGGAGGCCGCCGCCAAGGGAGACCTGTCGAAGCTGGAGGCCCTCTACGACCTCTGCATAGGCTGCGGAAGGTGCGAGCACGCCTGTCCACGCGGCATACCAGTCCACAGCATGATAGTCAAGGCTGCTGACAGGAAGTTCAGGGAGGAGAAGTACCGCATAAGGGTTGGTAGGGGTGCGATAAGGGACACGGAGATAAGGACCGTCGGAAGGCCGATAGTCATGGGCGAGATACCGGGCGTCGTGGCCTTCGTCGGCTGCGCCAACTACCCTGGAGCAGGCAGAGACATCGCCGAGATGGTTGACGAGTTCGCGAGGAGGAACTACATAATCTGTACAACCGGCTGCGCGGCCATGTCGGCAGCCATGTACAAGGACGAGGAGGGAAAGACGGTCTACGAGAAGTACCCGGGCGTATTCGACGCTGGAGGCGTGGTGAACTGCGGCTCCTGCGTCTCGAACCCGCACATAGCCGGAGCCGCCATAAAGATCGCCAGCATATTCGCCAAGAGGAACCTAAGGGCCAACTACGAGGAGATCGCGGACTACATAATAAACCGCGTCGGCGCGTGTGGGGTGGCTTGGGGGGCCATGTCGCAGAAGGCGGCTTCGATAGCCGCAGGGTTCTGGAGGTTGGGTATCCCGGTCATAGTCGGTCCGCATGGGCTGAAGTACAGGAGGATGCTGCTGGGTAGGAAGGACAGGAAGGAGGACTGGTACGTCTACGACGCCAGGACGGGTGAGAAGGTCTACGTAGGGCCCGTCCCGGAGCACCTGTTCTACTCTGCGCAGACGAAGGAGGAGTGTATGGTGATGATAGCTAAGCTGTGCATGAGGCCGAGCGACACGACCAAGGGTCGTGCGATAAAGCTGACGCACTACATAGACCTACACAAGAAGTTCTTCGGCAGGCTCCCCGACGACCTGCACCTACTCGTGAGGACTAAGGCCGACATACCGGTGACGATGAAGGACGAGGTTCTCGAAGCCTTGGAGAAGGCTGGCTGGAAGGAGGGTGAGATAGCCATGCCCGACCCGACCCTCGTGAAGAGGCTGGTGGGAGCCTGGTACAAGAGGTGACGTGGATTGGCGGCTGAGTCTTGGCAGAGGGCGGAGATACCAGGACCCAAGAAGGCTTTGGTGATGAAGGACCCGAAGGTGGCCTACGCGATGATAAAGAGGGCAAAACACCCGGTCCTGGTCCTCGGGGAGTTCGCCGACAAGGTCAAGGTTGGGGATGGAACCCTCCTGGAGTACGCAGCCTCCCTCCACAAGGCCACCGGCATAACCGTCGTGGCCACAGCCGCCTACCTGAAGAAGCTGTCCAGCCTCGGCGTGGAGGCTCCGTGGATGCCTCTGACCGACGTGGGGAACAGACTTGTGGATGAGAGCTTCGAGGGGTTCGACGGGAAGGGGGTCCACGACCTGGCCATTTTCGTAGGCTTCAGGTACTACAGCGCCTGGCTCATACTTTCGGGCCTAAAACACTTCGCAAAGCACTTAAAGACGATATCTCTGGACAGGTTTTACCAGCCCCACGCCTCCTGGTCCTTCCCAAACCTCAGGCAGGAGGATTGGGAAAGGTATTTGTTGGAGCTCTCGGATATGCTGGGGGTGAGCGGATAGATGTCTATGTTCGAGGACATCCCGGTAGACGTGGGCGTGATTTACGAGGGTGAACGTGTCAGAAGGCCTCAGATGTACGTCGAGTTCGGTGGAACAAAATGCCCTTACAAGTTTGAGCTCGTTAGGGCAAGGAAGATGGAGGAGATAGAGGACGGGAAGGTCACGATAATAGGGCCCGACATAAAGGACTTCCCGGAGGGGGCCCGCTACCAGCCTCTCGGCATACTCATCGAGGTGGCAGGGAAGGAGGTTGAGGAGGAGCTCGAGGGCGTGATCGAGCGTAGGATACACGAGTTCACGAACTACATCGAGGGTCTGATGCACTTAAACCAGAGGTATGACATATGGATTAGGCTCAGCAAGAAGTCTTTCAAGAAGGGCTTCAACTCGTTCGTGTACTGGGGTAAGGTCCTATGCAGACTGTTCAAGAGCGAGATGCCGTTCATACAGAAGATACAGGTCACGTTCATAACCGACCCGGAGAAGGTCAAGGAGATGTACCAGGAGGCCCTGAAGGTCTACGAGGCGAGGGACGCCAGGGCCAGAGGGTTGAAGGACGAGGACGTGGACGTGTTCTACGGATGCGCACTCTGCCAATCCTTCGCCCCAACCCACGTCTCCATAATAACCCCACAGAGGTACGCGAACTGTGGGGCCATAAGCTGGTTCGACGCGAGGGCCGCCGCCAAGGTGGACCCGAAGGGGCCTATATTCGAGATACCGAAGGGTGAGTGCCTCGACCCCGTCAAGGGTGAGTACACGGGCGTCAACGAGGCCATAAAGAAGAGGACTCTCGGAGCCATAGACAGGGTCTGGCTCTACTCGGCTTTCGGCTACCCGCACACCTCCTGCGGGTGCTTTGAGGCCGCCCTGTTCTACATACCCGAGGTGGACGGGTTCGGCGTCGTGCACAGGGGGTTCAGAGGTAAGACGGTCACGGGCCTCACGTTCGGCGCCATAGCGGACGCCACGGCTGGTGGGAGACAGGTGGACGGATTCCACGGCGTATCCATCGAGTACATGAGGTCCCCGAAGTTCATACAGGCCGACGGTGGGTGGTACAGGGTCGTCTGGGCTCCGAAGGAGCTGCTGGAGAAGGTCAAGGACTTCATACCCCAGGAGCTGATAGGGAAGATAGCCACCGAGGAGGACGTGTCCAACGTGGAGGAGCTCAAGCAGTTCCTGAAGGAGCGGGGACACCCGATAGTCGAGAGGTGGGTCGAGGAGAAGCCTGAAGAGGAGAAGGAAGAAGCTGTACCGGAGGCCATACCGGAGCTCGTGGCAACGGCTCCCGCCGGCGTCCCAGCCGGCATGGGTGCGACCTTCAAGCTGAAGAACGTCAAGATATACGCGAAGAGGCTTGTCATAAGGAGGGCGAAGACGGGCGGCTGAGAATAATTTATTTTTTGCCTATGCAAAATATTCTGAAGCACACCAGGGAGGAGTTGATGGTTGAGTGAGGGTTCTGAAGAGAAGATAGTCGTAACCTTTCAGCCCTACGGCAGGAGGGTGGCGGTAAGGAAGGGCTCGACCATAATGGACGCCGCCTGGGAGGGAGGCATACTCATAAGGAGCGTCTGCGGAGGCATCGGAAAATGCGGTAAATGTAAGGTCATCGTCAGGTCCGGGGACGTAAAGTTCGACTACAACCCAGAGGAGAAGCTCCTAACCCCGGAGGAACTCTCAAGTGGATACGTCCTGGCATGCCTGACGAAATGCCTCTCCGACTGCGAAGTGTTCATACCGCCTGAGACAAGGGTCGAGAAGCAGAAGATGCAGATGGAAGTCAGGCTACCGGAAGTTTCTCTAGACCCCGCTGTGAGGAAGATATACCTCACGAGGGAGGAGGCCCTCGAAAACCCTCTGGAACACCTGAACAGAAAGGCTGGCATCACGTGCCACATCCCGAGTGTGGTCGAGGTTAAGGAGGTCGAAAAGGGCGTAACGTACACAGTTTACAGACCCACATGCGAGATAATCTGCGGCGAACCCGGAGACACGAGGGACAGGATGTACGGCCTGGCCGTGGACATAGGGACTACGAAAGTGGTCGCCTACCTCGTCGACCTGAACACAGGTGAGGTGGTCGGCTCAGCTTCGGAGTACAACGCCCAGATAGCCTACGGGGAGGACGTGGTCTCCCGCATATCCTACGCCGTGAAGAGGGCGGACGGTTTGAAGACGCTCCAGAAGGCTGTTGTGGACACCATAAACATGCTAATAGATAGGATAACGTCTACGAAGGGCGTACGCAGCGATGAGATATACGACGTGACGGTTGCCGGGAACACGGTGATGGAGTACCTGTTCGTCGGGAAGAACCCGGCCCCGCTTCTGGAGACTAAGGTTAAAGTCGAAATACCGAGGGAGCCGTTCATACTCAACGCCGCTTCCCTAGGCCTCAAGGTAAACCCGGGGGCTAGAGTCTACTGTCTCCCGAACGCCGGCAGGTTTCTCGGAGGAGACACGATAGGGGACGTACTCGTTTCCGGGATGTACAAGAAGGAGGAGATATCACTCCTGATAGACATAGGAACCAACGTAGAAGTGGTCATAGGATCAACCGGATGGCTACTCGCCACGACGGCCGCAGCTGGACCTGCGTTCGAGGGGTGGGGTGTCCGATGTGGGATGAGGGCTGTTGAGGGCGCCATAAGCTCGGTTAGGATAGACCCTGAGACGCTTAAGGCAAAGTACACGACTATAGGCGACGTCAAGCCGAAGGGGATATGCGGATCGGGGCTCATAGACGTCCTCAGCGAGATGTTCGTCAGGGGCATAATCGACCCGCTGGGGAAGATAAACAGGAAGCTCGACTCGCCGTACATACGTGAAGGTGTGGACGGGTACGAGTACGTCGTCGTACCGAGGGAGGAGTCCGCCACGGGCATGGACATAGTCATAACCGAACGGGACATAGCCAACCTAATAGACTCCAAGTCTGCGGCCTGCGCCGCCATATCGGTTTTGATGAAGAAGATGAGGCTGTCCGTCGAGGACATAAGCCACGTGTACGTCTGCGGGGCGTTCGGAAACTACATAAACCTCGAAAGCGCCGTAAGGATAGGCCTTATACCAGAGTTCACCAACGCAGACGTGATATACCTAGGGAACGGCTCGCTGGGGGGTGCGTACATAACCCTCGTCTCCTCGATGCATAGGAGGGATGCCAGGGCCGTGGCTGAGCTCATGGCCTACTACGACCTACTGAAGGATGCGGACTTCATGGACGAGTACCTGGCCGGGTTTGTGCTCCCCGGGAAGAGGGAGCTGTTCCCGAGGTGGTGGAAGATGAGCAGGGAGCTTCAGTCAGCTTAGGAAAGGCTCCTCGCCCAGTATTTCCCTCAGGACATCTGGCCTCCACCTCTCCCTCATGAACTTTGCTATGTCCTTCGAGTCTATGGGCCCCGGTATGACCCTCCAACCCGTGGCGTCCTCTATGTCCCCGGAGAGCCTCGCAGCCTTGCCTGGTATGACGAGTATCCTATGCTTCACCATCTCCTCCAGACGGCTCTGCTTCAGGAGCTCCGCTATGTTGTCTGGGTCGAACTTACCGCCGGGGACTGCACACTCAACGGCCATGCCCTCAGTGTCCACGACGAGCAGGTAGCAGTTCACCTTGGCGCCCTCGATGTCCATGCCGACCAGCGAGTACGTGAGGGCGTAGTTGCCCGTCACGAACACCGGGGACCTCTCGTCAGGCTTGCCTATTATCCTCAGGCCTGGGTCCACGGACACGGGCCTCCTCGGGTCTGTGTAGAGGTTGAACCTCCATATGACCATCGGCAGGTAGACCCAACCCTCCAGGGAGTGCATTATCAGGAGGTCGGCGTACCTCGTCATGAGCGTCAGGCCGGTTAGAGCCTCCCACCACATCTTCTCCCACGGCTCGCCGTCCATGAGCTTCCAGGCCGTCAGGGGAGTCCCGACGAGCGGGTATCCGGCCAGGCGGTAGTCCTCGTTACACGCCTTCCACCTAAGCTTGGTGAACGCCGTGACCGTGTAGGAGAAGCCCCTCTTACCGACGAACGTCCCCGGGTCGAGGGCCAGGTCCTCGACGCCCATCTCCGAGAGCGTCTTCACGAGGGACACCAGCATGTCAAGGTCTCCCGGGCTGAACACGGCCAGCGGAAGGTCATGCTTCTTCGCTATCTCGCCAACCTTACTCCAGTTGTCCTTCGTAGCGGCGTAGAGCAATGGTCTCCCGTCGGGTATCTCTGAGACCGCTGCCTCCAAGACCTTCGGGTTGAGCGAGCATATCACCAGTGGAAGCCCCGTGTGCTCGGAGACGAACCTGACCGTCGACCTGAACTTCTCAGGGTCGTTCGTCACCGACCTGACTGCAAGGGCGTCGAGGTGCAGCTTACGGCCTATGAAGACGTACTCGAAGTTCTCGGTGAACTCTATGCGCTTTATGACCTCCTCCTGCGGCATCTTGTCGGTTATGTCTATGGCTATGGCCGTCGGGTTCATGTACGTCATCTCATGCCTGTGCATGACGTACTCCCCGCCTATCTTGACGGTCTTCTTAGAGCCGCGGAGCTCCACCTCCCTGACCTGAGGCCTGAGCATCTCCCTGAGCTTCTCGTAGTTCTCCCTGTACTTCGACTCCTCCAGGAGGGGCTTACACTTCTCCAGCTTCGTCTCCAAGTTCACCAGCTTCACTGCGAACGCCATGCAGTTCTCCTCACCGCACTCCTTGCAGTTCGTCTTGGGGAGAAGCTTGTACACCTCTATCGGGCTTACGGCCTTCCACGGCATCCCACATCACCCCAAGTCGCAGCTAACCCAGTCCGCTATGTCCTCAGGGTTGCAGGGCTCACCCTTCATCAGGAAGTCTACGATTTCCTCGATCGTCTTTATGGAGAGCGGGTGCATCATCATGAAGTAATCCGCCCCCGTGAGGAAGCAGGCCAGGCTGGTCAGCGTCTCCCATATAGGCCCACGAAGCTCCCTCGGACCCCAGAACGGATCCATCTTCAGCCAAGCCTCCCTCGCAGCCCACGCGTTCGTCGAGCCTGCAACTATCGGCTGCTGGAGCTCCGTGTCTCCCTTCAGTGCTGCCAGTCTGGCCCTCTCCATGACTGAGAAACCGTAGTCCAGTCCGTACCCTGCCCCGGCCGTGTTGGTGTCCATGACTATCCTGTCCTTCGGGAGGTAGTCGAACAGCTTCCTGTTGAGCTCCCTGGCCTTGTCCAGGTCCATGGGTGTGAAAGCTATGACGACGCAGTCCTTGTCCTTCAGGTACCCGGCTATGTCGTCCAGGTCCATGTCGAGGTTCAGCGAGTTTATCAGTATCCTCTCACCCTCCGACACGTCGGCGACGGCCTTGAAGACCTCCATGTCCTTCTTCGGGTTTCCGGAACCCCCCACGCACAGGGGAACTTTCACGGCCTGTAGGACCTCCTCAACCGTCTTGGCGGCTTCCTTTGCAGGCGTGTCCTTTATGAACGGGTCCGTGCTGACCATGTGCAGGTTTATCATCTTAGCCCCGAACTTCTCGACGCACAGCCTCGCCCACTCAGCTGGGTCGTCCATGACCTCCTGCACGTGAACCCTTATGGCCTTCGGCAGGCCTATCCTCATGTCGAAGACGTCCATGGCGACAACCGGCCTGTGGGGCATGGCCTCCTCCAACCCGACGAGCCTGTATACCGGCGGAGCGGTTTCACCCCCGATGACGTAGGAAGCGCTCCTCGTCCCACCCTCACCCTTCGTCGCCCCGATCTTGACCTCGACCACCTTGCCGACCCACTCCATCTTGGGCTCCTCGAACTCGACCTTCAGGAGCTCCTCGACGCGCTTCACGACTGGTGGGGCGACGAGCTTGGGTATGACGGCCTGCTGGAGGATTATGTGAAGCTCGTCGGACTCTATGACGACGTCTTCTAGGGCTATCTCGAGCCCTCCCTTAGTCAGCGCCTCGAAGATTAAACTCGATAGGTCGGTCAGTGAATCCTCCACTGAGGGCTTATCCCTAACTCTCTTCTCCGACAAACCAATACTATGCATGTAATGACGATTTAAATTCTTCGCCCGACCAGAGACACACACATTTTTAGGCGGCACGGCGAGAATCATCTGATGACAAGCCTTAAGATAGCCGTTTCAGGCAAAGGCGGAGTCGGAAAGACGTTCATCGCCGGAACACTCGCAAGGATGTTCGCAAGAGACGGGTTCAAGGTCCTCGCCGTCGACGCGGACCCGAACATAAACCTCTCCACGACGCTCGGCATACCCGGAGACGCCATGCGTGACGTGAAGCCCCTGTCGGAGAACGCGGACCTCATAAGGGAGCGTACTGGAGCGCTCCCCGGGGGACCCTACCCCGGCGTGTTCAAGCTCAACCCGAGGGTGGACGACCTCGTGGACAGGTTCGGGATAGTAGGCCCGGACGGCGTCAGGCTACTCGTGATGGGGACCGTCAGGGCCGGCGGTACGGGGTGCATGTGCCCCGCCAACGCCCTCCTCAGGATGCTGTTGGCCCACCTGGTGTTGGAGAGGGGTGAGCTGGTGGTCCTGGACATGGAGGCAG
This sequence comes from Candidatus Bathyarchaeota archaeon, assembly GCA_965612785.1. Lineage (GTDB taxonomy): Archaea > Thermoproteota > Bathyarchaeia > TCS64 > CBFDTC01 > CBFDTC01. Next base: position 9,536 of record CBFDTC010000001.1, on the reverse strand, counting down.
GGCTGGAGCACTTCGGCAGGGGGACGGCTAAGGGTGTGGATGCCCTGCTGGTGGTCGTGGAGCCGACGGCGAAGTCTGTCGAGACGGCTCGTAGGATGACGCCGCTCGCGAGGGACATAGGCATAAGGGACGTCCTGGCCGTCGCGAACAAGCTCTCATCCGAGCTGGACAGGGAGTTCGTGGAAAAATCTGTGGAGGAGCTTGGGATACCCCTGGTCGGCAAGATACCCCTCGACCCCTCGGTCTCCGAGGCCGACAGGCTTGGGGTGTCTCCGCTGGATCGCTTCCCAGACTCGCCGGCGGTTGAGGCCGTCGCAGAGCTTAAGGAAGCCCTCAGACGTAGGTACGGTATTTAGGTTTCCGAGGCCTCCACGCCCGTTTCGCCGTCCCATTCGGCCTCGACCCTGTACACGAGCCTCTCCGGGAGGGACTTCAGCGAAGGATGGTCAACATGTATAAAAATGCGTTAGGCCAATCGAGTGTTGGTGTCTAGGTTGGCCGTCGTCTTCGATTACTCAAGCGTGAAGGACGAGGAAGTCGACGAGGAGGGTGCTGTGGGCGTCAGGGTTAGGTGGCTCATAGACAGAAGGATCGGAGCGGACAAGTTTGCCATGCGTATGTTCGAGTTCCAGCCTGGAGGACACACAGCCCTGCACAGCCACCCATGGGAGCATGAGGTGTACGTGCTGGAGGGGCGGGGCGTCGTCCTGGCTGATGGTAGAAGATACGAAGTCCAGGCTGGCACGGTCGTCTACATACCGCCCAACGAGCCCCACCAGTTCAGAAACGAGGGGCGGTCTGTCCTCAGGATGCTCTGCCTGATACCCATGGAGGGGTGCGCTGGAAGATGATGTTCCTAACCCTCCTAACCGTCCTCAGGCCTGAGAGGGTTGGAGAGGAGCTCGGAGTCCTGAAGAGGATATCGACCGTCTCGCCTCCCACAGGGATAAGGATAGTCGGCGTCTACTCGCTCTTCGGCAGGTACGACGCAGCCCTGATATTCGAGGCTCCCAACGAGAGGATGGCGAAGGCCTTCATATCCAGGCTCGTCAGAGCAGGCGGGTACAGAGCTGAGACGATGCTGGCCATACCCGCCGAGGAGCTCTAACTACCCAGGAACAGCTTCTCAACAGCCTCCCTCAGCGTGGACGGCCTCTCGTATACGACTATGGCCGCAAACAGGACGAGCATCACAAGGCTCGTCGTGGGCCACATCACCCAGTAAGCCGTAACCGGGCTGTCGAACGGGTTTATGACGCTCTTGGAGGTTATGGGCCACAAGAGCGGGTTGTACGTGTGACACGTGACGTCCAGGAATACGTGGGAGAGGTTTCCGATGAGGCAGGAGACGGCGACGTTCAGCCACGAAGTCCTCCTCCAAGATCCCTCCACGCCCGACAACCTCAGTATGACGGGGGAGACAAGCATGAGTATCGAGAGGGACAGGAGCACGCCTATGGTGGAGGAACCTATGATGCTGTGTAGGACGAGCCTGTCGTGCGCCCTCGAACCGGTCAGGTAGAGCAGCACGGGTATCTCCAGGTCTGGTGTGAAGCAACCAACCGTCAAGGCGGGTAGGCTGAGCCTCCTACGGCTGGCCCTGTGTATCAGGTACGCTACAGGGTAATGTAGTGGGGTGAACGGCATGCATGTTCACTCCCGCACCTCGAATATCTCGCACAGTATCCTGTAGAGTTCATCCCCACCCTCAACGCGGGTGAACAGGTCCTTCTGGGCCTTCAGAAGCCTGCCAACGGTCTCCCTCGTCCTCCTCCACTCCATCTCCTTCCACATTATCTTGAAGTTCTTCAACTCTATCCAGGCCCTGAATATCAGCACGGCGAACATACCGACGGTGACCGCCAGGTTTAGGACGTATATCTGCAGCAGGGTGAGGGCCATCATGCATCACTCCGAAAGCCTCACCGCAATGACCCTCACGTAGTCCGAGGTGTTCTCACACCAGTCGGCGATCATCTCGACGGCGTCCATGAACATGTTCAACAACACGAGAGCCCCCGCGTTCATGGTGTCCGCCTCGAGGTGGGCGTACTCCTCCCTCAGCTCGGCGTACAGGTCGTCTATCTTCTCCTCGATCCTCTCGACCTCGTAGGCCAACGACAAGCTCTCCTTGACGTTCTCGGTCAACCGGCCTATGCATCTCTTGAGCGCCATGGCGCACTTGAGGTCCTCCTCGCACATCTCCTTTATGATCTTCTTGAACCTCTCGGATGTCTTGTCCACAGGGACTATCCTGAGAAGCCTACCGGCCTCCATCGCCCAGTCTGCCACCCAGTCGGCCCTCCTTATCAGGTGCATGAGGTCGTCCCTCTCCTCGGGCGGTAGCACGCCCTTCGTCAGCTCCCTCGCCAGGTCCCTCCTGAGCCTGTCGGCCTCCCTCTCCATGTCCTTTATCCTGACGTAACACTTCTCGACCTCCTCTCTGTCCTCCTTGAGGGCGGCTGAAAGCATCCTGACGAGCTCCTCCACGGTACCCGTGACGAGGTCGAGGTGTCTGCAGATGAGGTTGAGTATCTTCGTGCTCTGTCTTACGGCAAACCACCGCAACAGCCTCTTACTCAACCCTAACACCCCGTCCTTGTTTGAATAAAAGGATTTTGTCTTGCCTAAATTTTGCGGTCACCTCATCGCCCTGCTTGAACACCCTCCAGTCCGAAAACTCCTCAGCCACCAACGTCCTACCGTCCACGTCCAAGACATACCTGTAGAAGCCGAGGATGAACTCCACGTCGACAACCCTACCCGGGACGGCGTTCACGCCGTGTCCGAGGCCGTGCTCCAGGTCCACGTCCTCAGCCCTCACGGCGGCCAGGACCTTCATCCCCTTCTCGAGGGGGCCCTTCGAGCACCTCAGCGTGAACCCCTCCTCGGTCCTCAGCTCCGTCCATCCGTCTCCTGTGGAAACGACTTCGGCGTTGAACACGTTCAGCTCGCTCATGAAGTCGGCCACGAATATGTTCACCGGATTCTCGTAGACCTCCATGGGGGTTCCGACCTGCTCTATCACTCCATCCCTCATCACGGCCATCCTGTCAGCGATTTCCATCGCCTCCTCTATGCTGTTCGTCACGTGTATGGCCGTGAGGCCCATGTCCTTCACCATGCTCACCAGGTCGTACCTCAGAGAGGCTCTGATCCTCGCGTCCAAGGCCCCAAGAGGCTCGTCCAGGAGGAGCAACCTGGCACCAGCTGTGAGGGCCCTGGCGAGGGCGACCCTCTGCTTCATCCCTCCGCTGAGCTCTGTGGGCATGGCGTCTGGCCTGTCTTCGAGGAGCACCATCCTGAGCATCTCCTTAGCCACGTTCAAGGCCCTGCCCAGGTCCTCGCCCCTGACGACGGGGCCGTAGAGGAGGTTTTCCATCACCGTGTAGTGGGGGAACAGGGCGAACTTCTCCAGGACCAGGCCGACCCTCCTGTCCTCGGGTGGGACGTCGTTCACCAGCTCCCCGTCGAAGTATATCTCACCCCTGTCAGGCTTCAGTATCCCGGCGAGTATCATGAGCAACGTCGTCTTACCGCTTCCCGTAGGCCCCACTATGACGAAGTACTCGCCGTCCTCGACCTCGAGGTTCACGCCTTTCAGGACGACCCTCTTTCCGAAGCTCTTCCACAGGTTCACAACCTTGACCTCAGGCATGGAGACGCACCTCAAGTCAGTGAAAGCTCGTCCATCAGGTCAGGCGGGTACGGGTACACGAGCATCCTGGACGGTGGGAAGTACACGTAAACCCTCTCACCCCTCCTGTAGGGCCTCGAGGACGTGGAGGGCTCCCTGACCTTTATGAACTCGCCGTTGACGAGCTCCACCCTGTGCCTGACGAACCTTCCGAGGAACGCGGAGGACACGGCTCTACCCTCTATCGAGTTGGCGTCGAAAGGCTCCTTGGAGGTTTTGAGGGCCTCCTCCCGCACGGCTACGATGACCCTCGCCCCTATCTCCGGGTAGCTGACCTTGACCTTGACGGGTATCCCACCCCTGAGACGCAGCTCCGAACCCTCCTCAGAGGATGATACGACTATGGCCTCGAGGAAGTTTGTCTCGCCCATGAAGTTGGCCACGAATATCGTCTTGGGCCTCAGGTAGAGCTCCATGGGTGAGCCGACCTGGATTATCCTACCCCTGCGCATTATGGCTATCCTGTCCGATATTGCCATCGCCTCCTCCTGGTCGTGGGTGACGTGAACCGCCGTCAGGCCGTGCTCCTTCACCAACCCCCTGAGCATCTCCCTGAACTTCTTCCTCACCTCGGGGTCGAGGGCCCCGAGCGGCTCGTCCAGGAGGAGGAGCTTGGAGCCCCTCACCAGAGCCCTGGCTATGCCACACTTCTGGAGTTCCGGAGCGCTCAGGTCTCTGGGGTACCTATCGGCCGCATACCTCAGCTCAACCATGTCGAGGACCTTCCAGACCCTCTCCTCAACCTCGGGCTCGGGTGTGCCGACTATCCTGAGCGGGTAGGCGACGTTGTCAAAGACGGTCATGAACGGGAATATCTCGAAGTGCTGGAACACGAACCCCACGTTCCTGTCCTCAGGCGGGACGTCGTTCACAAGCCTGCCGTCTATGTAAACTTCACCCTCATCCGGCTGGACGAGGCCTGCGATTATCCTGAGCGTGGTCGTCTTGCCGCATCCGCTCGGGCCGAGGAGCGAGAAGTACTCGCCGTCCCCTATCTCCAGGTCCACATGGTCCACGGCCACCACGTCGCCGAACCTCTTCGACACCCCGACGAGCCTGACCTCAGGCATCACTCCCCACCCACAAGCCTCCTCGCCGTGAACAGCAGGAGGTAGGATATGACTATCAGCACGACGCAGGCGAAGGAGGCGGCCTGGAGGGCGAGGCTCTCAACCCACTGCACTATCAGGACCGGGACGGTCCTGGCGAACCCCATCACGACGAGCGTCGCACCCGTCTCGGAGAGGCTCCTCGTAAACGCCATGATCGCCGTGGCCAGTATGCCCGGCTTGACCACCTGCAACGTGACGGTCCTGAAGACGGTCAGGGGTGGAGCCCCCATCGTCCTGGCGGCCTCCTCCAGGCCTGGGTCCACGGACTCGAACACGGCCACGAGGGGCCTGACTATGTACGGGTATGTGAACGCTATGTGCGTGAGCGTTATCAGCCAGAAGCCTGGACCCGCTACGCCCAGGCCCCGTGGACCCCAGAACAGGAACGTTGCGAACCCAAGGGCTGATGAGGGTATCATCAGCGGGAAGTCTACGAGGGAGTCTATCACGCCCTTGAGCCTCCTCCATCCACCCCTGGCCAGGTGGTACGCCATCGGTATGCCTGCCAGCAGGTTAACCAACGTCGATACCGAGGCCACGGCCAACGAAGTCAGGAGGCTCCAGAAGAGCGTCAGGTACTTCCTGTCCCCGGCCAGGAACACCTGGTAGAAGACTCCGAGCTCCCTGGCCCCTGTGTACGGGCTTCCAGCCCACCACCGGCTCATGTAGAGGAACGTGAAACAAGACGGTACGAGGACGACGACTATGAAAAACATGTACGTCGCCACGTCCCTGAAGGCCCTCTGAGCCCTCCCGCTGAGCCTCCTCTCGAAGCCCGGCCAGACCTTCTTTATCGGGAACCCAACCCGCCTCGCGAAGAACTTGAGGACGACGAGCAACGCGCATGCGGTGGCTATCAGGACCATCGACAGGAAGGCCGTGGGGGGTATGAGGAGCATCCTCCTCCAGGAGACTATCAGCACGGGCGCCGTCTCGAACGCCCCACACACGATGAGGGTGGCGCCCGTCTCGCCGAGGCTTCTCGTGAACGAGAGTATGGCGCCGGCCACGAGGCCCTCCTTCATCAGCGGGGCTGTAACCGTCCGGAACACGGTGAACCCTGGAGCCCCGAGGGTCCTGGCCACGTACTCGTAGGACCTGTCTATGGACTCTATGACAGCCTTGAGAGACCTTACGATGTAGGGGTAAGTGAAAGCTACGTGTGTGAGGATGACGAGAATCGGTCCCCTGGAGAACAGGCCCCTCCCTATCCCAAGGAGGCCGCCTATGCCATCAGCAGTCCCCCAGAACAGGTAGAGCGAGAAGCCGAGGGCCGCTGTGGGGACGGCGAGGGGGAGGTCTATGAGGGTGTCCACGAACCGCTTACCCCTGAACTCGTACCTGGCCATTATCAGAGCCATGGGGAGGCCGACGATGACGTCTATCAGCGTCACCAAGCCGGCTATCTCGAAAGACCGTATGAGGGCCTCCCTTATCATGCCGAACCTGAGGGCTCCGAGGCCTATCTTCGAGTAGAACGGGTCTGCGAACACCCACCTGTAGACCTCACCCCAGTTGCTGAAGACCTGGAAGAACACGTACAGGATGGGGCTCAAGACGATGATTATGAAGAAGGCTAACGTCAAGGCCTTCCCAACCGCGGGCATCGGGCCCTGGGAAAGCCTCTTCTCGACCTTTACTACCAGACTCAACCTCCACCACCGAACCTACACGCAGTCCACAGGTCCGTTATCCTGGCCATAACCTCTCCGTCCACACTCGACGAGAGTACGGGACAGGGGATGTCCATCTGGACGCCGTTCTCAGGGCTGAAGACGGATGGGTCCAGCTCCACCCCAGACACGGAGGGCCTGAACCCGTGTTTTATTGCCAGCTCCTGTATGTCGGGACGCTTGAGGAACCGCAGGAACTCCTCGGCGGCCTCCCGGAGCTCCGGGGTGACCCACGGGGCGTTGAGTATGCAGTAGGGGTGGTCGCTCATCAGCGTCCCCTCCGCAGGGTAGACGGCCACTATCTTCTCACCCCACCTCGCCTGGGGCTCGCCCTGACGGTTCTTCTCGATTATCAGGTTCTCGTAGACCACGAAGGCGTTGATGGACTGCGGTCCGCTGCTGGCGGCCTGGTCCGCAAGGAAGCCCGTGCTCTCTCCGTAGAATACGGCCCTCGCCTCCAACTCGCTCAGCCACTCGAACACGTCCTCCCTCAGCAGGTCGTCCACCGTCAGCTCGCTCGGCGGCTTCCCAGCCGCCGCGGACACCTCCAGTATGAGAGCCATCATGCCCGAGTTGGAGAGCCTTGGGTCGGTGTGGGCGAACTTAAGGTCCGCATCCGGGTTCTCCGCAAGCCTGTGCAGACTCTCGAAGCCGGTTATGTTATATTCGTCCCTGTAGGTTTCCCATGTCCCTATGACTATCGGCGAGTACAGGAGGGGCTCCCACTCCGTAACCAGGGGGTAGCCGTACTCCTCCTCCCACAGGTAGTTCGCATACGGGATCCAGATGGAGGACGCGGGGCTCCACACCACGGGCTTTATCTCCCCAAGCAGCATCTGGTTCACAGCCTCCCTAGAGCCCATCGGTATAAGCTTAAGCTGTAGCGGCGTGTCAGGATGGCTGGAACTCCACTCAGAGTTGAAAAGCGGCGCAACCTCCTCCATCCAACCCCTCTTCTCCGAGCCGTAGACCACTACGAGGGTGAGGGCGGAGGGGCCCTGACGCGAAGCCCTAACCACGATCAGCGTCGCGATGATCAAAGCCGCGCATACCGCCACCAGCAGCGGCTTTCTGGCCGATTTCCACAATTTACTTCATTAAAAAACGTGGATACATATAAAATCTTTACCGACAAAAGGATACTGACATGTCCAGAGGGTTCGAGTACTCGGTCAAGTTTTCGAAGATGAAGGACGAGGAAGTGGACGCGGTCGTGGAGGCCTTGAGGAGCTTGGTCAAGGGCGTGGAGTACGCAGGAGGTCAGGCCGTGGCTTACGGGGAGGGAGAGATGGGCAGGAGGATGTTCAGAGACCTACTGAGGAAGGCCGTCCACAGGGCTGGTCTCAGGGGGACGCACAGGGTCGTGTCTATGCCAGACGGCTCGTTCCTCGTCAAGCCCAGAAAGCCATCAGAGACCTGAAACCTACCTTAAGAAGTCAAGGAAAATGTTTTTTCGGGGAAAATTCACCTACATGCGAATGAATCTATCAAAAGACTTCAAAACGCCGATGAGGCAGATAAGGCAAAAATCATTATTTTTCTTCAATCAAAAACCCTGAAAGCTCTGGAAAGGAGTCACTTTGACACAACAGGAGTTAATGTTTCACTCAGAAACGCCTACTTGAAGGTCCTGTTAACCAACGAGGAGTCGATACGCTCACATACAAGCTAGCTTTCCAAACTCATTGCCTCTTTCTTCTTATGATTGTAACGGTCAACATTGTTAAGGCGATGACAGAAACGGCGAAATAGCGTAGCCGTGTTTCAATCCACGACGGGGGCGCCGACCCTTCAGACCCCTGAGTCCATGGATTCATAAGCGGGTATCTGTCGATGTTGTTTTCATCGATAACGTATGGCGTGTCTCCTATACCATCACTTCCTGTCTCATTCTGATAGGGGCCGCTGTACGAGTCTACGCCGGTATAGTCGCTCCAGTAGTTGCCTCCAGAAGGATAACCATCATCCCAGACGTTAATTGAGGTGGCAGTATCGATACATGCTTGTTGACCATTATCGATGAAGTTGTTATGGTAAATAACGTTCTTTAAAGAGTAAGTGAGCCGAATGCCATACCCGTTATTTGCTATATTGTTCCCGCTGATAGTGTTATTATTTGAGAAATAGGCAAGCTCGATACCATTTATCATATTCCCTGTTATATTGTTCTCACTAATGATGTTGCTCGAAGAATAATCGAGCCGGATGCCTATTATGTTGTTCACCACCCTGTTCTTACTGATGATGTTGTTTGAAGAGTACCAGAGCCGGATGCCATTCGAGTTGTTTGCTATATCGTTGTTTATTATCTTGGTGTCGCTTGTCTTCAGTAGCTGGATGCCGACATCAGTGTTAGAAAGATTGAGACCCTCTATGGTTATGTCTTTGCATTTCACGAGGATAACCTGACCTGCATTGCCAATAACCTGACCCGAGACGCCTTCAAGGTAGACCAGAGGCTTACCGTTGACGGTGTTATCCTCCACAACATTCTCATATGAGGGCGGCCATACAACTAGACCATCGTTAACAAACACATTTCCAGTTATGGTGTTATTGAAAGAATGGCTGAGTAAGATGCCATACTCGTCGTTATTCACTATGTTATTCCCGCTTATGACGTTGTTCGAAGAGTAAGAGTTGAGTGAGATGCCGTCTGAGTTGTTTATTATATTGTTCCCGCTGATCCGGTTATGGCTTGAATAATCCCAAAGTCCGATGCCATAGCAGTTGTTTACTATGCTATTCTTGCTGATGATGTTATAGTTTGAAAAATCGCTAAGACGGATGCCAATCCAGGTGTTTGTTATATTGTTCCTAATTATGAGGTTATTGGAAGAATGATCGAGGTAGATGCCAAAATCAAACCCTATGATTATGATGTTTTTAACCGTTACGTTACTTCTTCCTTGAAGATTTATTCCTTTGTAAATAGTAAATTTTCGTAGGTGAACAGATGAAGAGTCTAACAGAGATTCTGTCACATTACTCTTTCTTTGAATGGTGTGGCCTGCTCCATCGAGTATTATGTTATCTCTTTCAACCACAATCCCG